>NZ_CP012600.1:2171454-2481635 GCF_001278705.1 Bacillus gobiensis | reverse complement strand
CAGTTATAAAATAACGTTTTATCCTAATTGTTTCTTTTGTCCACTTTTGAGGACCATTATCTAGCATTTCTTTAGCTTCTTTTTTTATAGAATCTATGATTCCTTGATCTTTTAGTATAATCCCCTCTACTATCATTCTTTGCATCGAAGGTTTTGCATCTTGATAATCCAAATTGAAAAAATGTTTATAGGAAGTTAAATTATGAACAAAAACCTCAATTGCCCAACCAAAATCAATGAATGACTCTCTGTAGGATGATGTTATGCTGTTATCAAAAACAACAATGTCAAGGTCAGACGTATCTGTTGCCTCACCTCTAACAACACTTCCAGCCAATACAGCTCCTTGACAGTCAGGGAAGTGTTTAGTAATAAACCGTTTAGCTGCTTCAATTGGTATTAGTTTTTTTGCTGCCCCCATCTTTTTCACCTCATTCTAAATTTATCCCCTAATTGAATTCGTATCTTACCACTAGTAATCCTTTTATTTGCCTGTTATTTTATTTGCCTTTTTCTAAAAGAGAATCACATATGAGAATAATAATATAAGTAAAAGAATATGATTCCATATTCCATTTTAAAAAATAAAATCAAAAAGGAACATGATAGTAATTAGTAGAACATAATCATGAATGCCTTTTTCAATCAATACTGTAATTGAAAGGAGACATGAATATGAACGAAAATAAAGACAAGGTGGATACCAAAAAGAGGGGGAAATTCGGACTATCAATTCAAGTCCGTTTAGTCTCCGACTTAAAAAAATCACAGGAATACTACCGTGATGTCCTCGGATGCCGAGTAGATGATTGGGGACACGCAGAACGAGACGATATGATAATTATTCTGCAACAGGCGAACTCTCCTAATGATGTGCGACCGAACGCTTTAGCAAAAAAGCGACCAGATTATCCGACTGATTGGGAGGGTCCTGATTACGGTTGGGACACATATATACACGTTAGCTGGGATGACTTGGACTCTTTATTTGAAGAAGTACGTGGAAATGGAGGACAAATTGCAGCAGAACCGTTTACAGGTATACACGGCAAATGGGAGTTTAAAAACACGTGTATTAAAGACCCTGATGGATATAACATCGTATTAGGTTCGATGCGTGAAATTAATGTGTAATTCTATTGAAAACAGTGCAGCTTTCTTTTAAAACTGAACGAACAAAAGGCAGATAACAATGTTGTTATTTGCCTTTTGTTCATTGTTAATGCTGCTGATATGGAGACTGGTTCTCCAATGTGTTCTGAAATTGGGTATATGCCTGCTGAAGCTTTTGGGTTTTTTCAGCTTCGACTTTATACCAGCCGTGTTGAAACATAACATTAAATAACCTTCTCTGTGCATCCTTAGACTCATTAAAGATGCTGTGAATATCTTGATAGAGCGCATCATGGCTGAACTCATTTAATGCTGTACAGTAAGAATCCGTGATATACTTTTCAGTCGCCAAAAGTTCGTTCATATAGTCTCGGTCGTTCATTGCGCTCGTTTCAGGTACCGGTGTCGGCTGATTACCAACGGTTGTTTGATTTTGCTGGTTCATTTGGTCCTCCTATTGCAACGTAGTTTGTTGTCCCATTTGATTCGGTTGCAGGTGCTTCATAATCGCTTGATAATGCTTATGATGCATCTGTCCGATTTGGTCAAGCTCGTTCTTGATCGTTTGATCCTGGCATTGTCCAGCAAATGCATGAGCTTTTTTCATTGCCATTAGATTCCAATGAAGCATGTCTTCCAAATATAGAAAATCCTTTGTAGAAATGACCGGTGGCGGTGTGTTCATACTTGTTTGCTGATTTTGCAATGATGTGGTCCTCCTCTTTTTTCTGATCTTCTTTATCGTTCCAAAAGGGAGAAAAAGTATTTATCAATGTTTGTATTCAAAATCTTCTGAAGATGGTAAGCTATTAGAAAAAAATCTAGATCGTTACAACTTGTTTTTATATAAACAGGGGGATTTCGGATGGAACAATTCATGCGTGACTCTTTATTGTTTTTATCAAAAAATAAGATGATGACAAGGCTTGCCAAAAAATACGGTCTTCGTTTTGGCGCAGGAAGGTTTGTTGCTGGAGAAACAATAGATCGGGCTGTACGTGTAATAAAGGGACTTAATAACGAGCAATTGGCTGTCACGTTAGACTACTTAGGAGAGTTTGTTGACACCGAGAAAGAAGCAAATGATATGGCAGCCCAATGTATCAAAGCAATTAAAGCGATCCGTGCCAACAATTTGGATTCACAGCTTTCGTTAAAATTGACATCTATGGGATTAGGAATATCAGACGAGATTGTTCTTAAAAACATGAAACGAATTTTAAATGAAGCTACGACAAATAATGTATTTGTCACAATAGATATGGAAGACTATTCCCTTTGCCAAAAAACGCTGGACATCTTCAAGATTTTAACAAAGGAATATGACAATGTCGGAACAGTCCTTCAAGCGTATTTGTATCGAACGGAAAACGATTTGATCGATCTTAGTTCATACCAGCCAAATCTCAGACTTGTGAAAGGGGCTTATAAAGAGTCTCCGAAAGTTTCGTTTCCTGAGAAAAAAGATGTGGATGAGAATTTTAAAAAGATGATAAAAATGCATTTGCAAAATGGCAATTATTCAGCGGTTGCTACACATGATGATGCCATAATCGAATATACGAAAAAATTAGTTGAAAAGTATCAAATTCCTTTTGACCAATTTGAATTCCAAATGCTTTTTGGCATTCGAACGGAAAGGCAGAAGGAATTGGTGGAAGAAGGCTATAAAATGAGAATTTACGTTCCCTACGGCAAAGATTGGTACGGCTATTTTATGAGACGGCTCGCTGAAAGGCCGGCAAACGTGGCGTTTGTTTTGAAGGGAATGGTTAGAAAATAAGAGTGAAATTGAAACCCTCCTGAGCTCCGGGGGTTTTTTTATTTGGCCATATAAAATATTTTTGGCAATTAGTATTGAAATCTGGAAGTAGGATAGGATAAAAGATTAGACAGGAAGGGTATGCAAAACTTAAGTTGAAATGAAGGATGGGGTACTTGGCCAATGGAAAAATCGAAAATTAGTGTGATTCAACTTTTTGCCTTGATGTTTATGTTTAACATGGGGACTTCGTTGATCGTAGCTTATGGAATAGTAGCGAGAAAAGATGCTTGGCTTGCCATTCTTCTAGGAATGTGCGGCGGGATGATCTTATTTTCAATTTACTACTACTTATTTCGTCAATACCCAAATTTACCTTTAACCGGATATGCACGAAAAATATTGGGGAAATATCTTGGATGGATCGTTGGTTTAGTTTATATCGTATATTTTTATTATATTGCTGCCAGAAATGTCCGTGATTTCGGCGGTTTGCTTATTTCGTCAACCTTACAAGAAACACCGCTAGTAGCGATCAATCTTTTATTGGTTCTATTGATGTGTTATGTCGTTCATCATGGGATTGAAGTGATAGGAAGAACAGCAGAAGTATTTATTGTTATTTTGTTTTTATTCGGGTTAGCAGGTAATTTATTTATTCTCGTTTCAGGAAATATTGACATAAATAATTTGCAGCCGTTTCTTGAAAACGGATGGACACCGATCATAGAAACATTTCTTCTGGATACCACTCCTTTTCCTTTTGGTGAAATGATCGTTTTTACTATGCTGCTTCCTTATTTGAATCGAGGCGGATTAGTAAAAAACGTGTGGCTGATTTCCATCGTTTCAAGCGGACTCATCTTATGCTGGACATCAAGCTTGAATATTGCTGTTCTTGGTGTTGATACTGCAGAAAGAGCTACATTTCCTACATTATCAACAGTTTCAACGGTCAATCTTTTAGAGTTTATCCAAAGGCTTGATGCGATTGTTGTTTTTACTATGTTGATTACCGTGTTCTTTAAAACTTCCATCTTTATGTATGGTGCCGTTATCGGAGTAGTGGATTTATTTCGGCTGAAAGATTATCAACAAATTCTTTTGCCTTCAGGGATCATTATCATCTTTTTATCTTTGGCGATGGCGTCCAATTTTACAGAACATTTGGAAAAAGGGAGAGAAACATTACGCTATTACATCCACATTCCTCTTTTCATAATTATTCCATTGTTTCTGCTGCTCGTAGCTATAATTCGCAAGATGAAATCTAAATCAAACACAAAACTAACATAAGTTTAATAAAAGCGGGATTCTGTGTAAAAAAATAGAATCCCGCTTCATATTATTAGGTTTTACTTTGGCTGCTGGTTTTTGCTGTTTCGCCTGCCTGTGCCTTCCCTGCTTTGTACAGGACCGGCACTTCCTTTAACGCTTGCAGCGCTGACTCCCGCTTTTGATGGATCTTTCTTCAGACGCGCCATAACTAGTATCACCCCCATTGCTCGTTTTTTTATCCTTTCCACTCCCGTAAAATCAATACGTTAGCGTTCGAGAGATCTTTTTTCCAACATGCTATTGAAGAAATTTTCAAATTCTTTTAAGATGAAAAAAGAGGGATAATAACTGCATTTTTTTTACACAAAAAATGAATGAGTATTCATTCAAATGAGGGGGATGGGAATGAAGAGGCATATTGGAAAAGCTGCTGTCATAGGATCGGGCGTCATGGGTTCAGGCATTGCCGCTCATCTAGCCAATACCGGTATACCTGTGTTGTTGATTGATCGTGTTCCAAATGAATTAACGGAGGATGAGAAGCAAAAAGGGTTAACTTTGTCAGATGATAAGGTTAGAAACAGACTGGGCACTGAGGCTCTGCAAAAGCTTGTAAAGCAGAAGCCTGCACCGCTGACATCAACTAAAAATCTCGCGTATTTGACAGTTGGCAATTTACTTGATCATGCGGATTCTTTAAACAGCGCAGATTGGATTATAGAAGTCGTTGTCGAGAATCTTGAGGTGAAAAAAGAAATACTTGCACTGATCGATGAAAAACGAAAACCGGGAAGCATCGTTTCCAGCAATACGTCCGGAATATCCGTCAATAAAATGGCAGAAGGAAGATCCGCTGATTTCAAAAAGCACTTTTTAGGAACCCATTTCTTTAATCCGGCACGTTACTTGAAGCTGTTAGAAGTCATACCCATAAGAGAAACGGATCCCTGCATCCTAGACTTCATGAAGACCTTTGGTGAGGATGTTCTTGGTAAGGGAATTGTCGAAGCAAAAGATACACCCAATTTTATTGCGAACAGGATTGGAACCTATGGACTGTTAGTGACGATAAAAGAAATGATTGCCGGCCAATACAGCGTAGGTGACATCGACTCGATCACCGGCCCATTGATCGGAAGGCCGAAAAGTGCCACATTTCGAACTCTGGATGTGGTCGGTCTTGATACCTTTTCTCATGTAGCCAAAAATGTTTATGAACATGCAACAGGTGAAGAAAAAGAAATATTCACATTGCCTTCATTTGTAAGGATCATGTTGGAAAATGGCTGGATTGGAAGCAAAGCAAATCAAGGTTTTTATAAAAAAGAAGGAAATGAGATTTTAGAATTAGATCCTGTCTCGATGACTTATCATGCACGAACAAAACTCGATTCACCAGGCATACAAGCTGCTAAATCGTTAAAGGGCGCAGAAAATAAAATGAAAGCGCTTATATTTTCTGATGACAAGGCAGGAGAATTGCTTTGGAAACTAATAGCTCCCGTACTCGTCTATTCAGCAAAATTAATAGGCGAAATATCAGATGATATTTCAGCGATAGACAATGCGATGAAATGGGGCTTTGGCTGGCAGCATGGTCCGTTTGAGATTTGGGATATTCTTGGTGTAGAAAAAATCACCCATAAGCTGCAGGAAGAAGGGGCAGAAGTGCCTGCTGTCGTAACGACAATGCTGGGAAAGGGACATGAATCCTTTTATTTGCGGGAACACGGGAAGGTTTTTTTCTATAATCAGGCTGAATATCGTTTGCTTGAACAAAACAAAAATCAGATCCATTTAGCTGCAATAAAGCGCTCAAATGGAGTGATTCAGTCAAATAACGGCGCAAGCCTTATCGACATCGGTGATGATGTTGCGCTCCTTGAGTTCCATTCCAAAAGCAACGCCATAGGGATGGATATCATTCAAATGATTCATGCTTCTTTGGAGGAAGTGGATACCAATTACAAGGGTCTCGTCATCGGAAATCAAGGGAAAAATTTCTGTGTTGGCGCGAATTTAGCGCTCATATTAATGGAAGCGCAGGACGAAAATTTTTATGAAATTGAGTTTGTGATTAGAAGGTTTCAAGATGCAATGATGAAGATCAAATACAGTAAAAAACCTGTGGTAGCTGCTCCATTTGCCATGACTCTCGGAGGAGGAACAGAGGTATGTCTTCCCGCAGGTAAAATTTGTGCTGCCAGTGAAACCTACATGGGTCTTGTTGAGGTAGGGGTCGGCTTAATTCCTGGTGGAGGAGGGAATAAGGAGCTTTATCTCCATCACATTGAAAATCTTCCGGAAGGGGTAGAATTCGATTATCAAAAAGCTGCAAACCGCGTATTTGAAACGATTGCATTTGCAAAGATATCCACCTCCGCGCAGGAAGCAAGGGAGTACTCCTTTTTACGAGCTGGAGATCTCGTCATTAGCAATCAAGACCATTTGATCCATCATGCAAAGCAGCAGGTCATTTCATTGTTTGACCAAGGATATCACCCGCCTGTTCCAGTGAAAATACCGGTCACTGGAGAAACAGGCTTCGGTACAATGCTGTTAGGTGCAGAAGCATTGAAGCTTTCAGGTTATATAAGTGAATATGATATGAACATTGCGAAAAAACTGGCTTACGTAATTGCAGGCGGGAATGTACCATTCGGAACAAAGGTCTCGGAAGAATACTTGCTGGATTTAGAAAGAGAGGCCTTTTTAAGCTTAGCGGGGGAAGCACAATCCCAACAAAGAATGCAGCATATGCTGGTAAAAGGGAAGCCTTTACGTAATTAGGAGGGATAGAATGAAGGAGGCAGTTATTGTCACAGGTGCGAGGACGCCGGTAGGAAAAGCGAAAAAAGGAACATTAAAAACGGTCCGTCCAGACGATCTTGGGGCGTTAACGGTAAAAGAAACATTGAAGAGAGCAGGGAATTATGAGGGGACGATCGATGACCTTATTATGGGCTGTGCCACGCCTGAAGCAGAACAGGGATTAAATATGGCGAGAAACATCGGGGCTTTGGCAGGACTTCCGCATACAGTACCTGCTATTACTATCAACCGCTACTGTTCTTCCGGTTTGCAGGCGATCGCCTATGGGGCAGAAAAAATCATGCTTGGCGCGGCAGACACGATTCTTGCAGGAGGAGCCGAATCGATGAGCATGGTTCCGATGATGGGGCATATATCTAGGCCGAACCCGATCCTTGCAGAAAGAACTCCTGAATATTATATGGGTATGGGCCATACGGCAGAGCAGGTGGCTGCTGCATATAATGTGTCGAGAGAAGCGCAGGATGAGTTTGCCGTTCGCAGTCATAAAAGAGCAGCGCAGGCAGTTAACGCAGGAAAATTCAAAGAAGAAATTGTTCCGGTTGAAGTAAATCGAAAAGAAGTTGGTGAAGACCATAAGCTGCAGGAAACGAAGTTTATCATCGAAAATGATGAAGGTGTAAGGAAAGACACGAATCTGAAGGTTCTCGGGACATTGAAACCGGCGTTTTCAATAAATGGATCAGTTACGGCGGGGAATTCGTCTCAAACGAGTGACGGTGCTGCGTGCGTTCTTTTAATGGATAAAGACAAAGCAACTGCTCTCGGTTTTGCTCCGATGGTAAAATTTCGTTCCTTTGCTGTTAGCGGAGTACCGCCGGAGCTGATGGGGATCGGACCTGTAGAAGCGATTCCGCGGGCACTAAAGATTGCAGGACTAGATTTAAGTGATATTGGACTTTTTGAACTAAACGAAGCTTTTGCTTCCCAAGCGGTCAGTGTCATTAGAGAGCTCCGGTTAGATGAGGATAAAGTCAACGTAAATGGCGGAGCAATAGCGCTCGGGCATCCTCTTGGATGTACTGGAGCAAAGCTGACACTTACGCTGATGCATGAAATGAAAAGAAGAAACGTACAATTTGGGGTTGTAACAATGTGTATCGGAGGCGGCATGGGGGCAGCCGGAGTGTTTGAATTACTTTAAATCAAGGGGGAAATACAGTGGGAGAGACTATCAAAAAAGTACCAAAAGGCGGAAGCTTCTTAATTGAAGACGTTTCGTATAAGCAAATATTTACGCCGGAGGATATCACAGAAGAGCATCAGATGATTGCAAAAACAACCGAAGACTTTATTGAAAAAGATGTTTTGCCTTACATTGACGAAATCGAAGAACAAAACTTCAGCCAATCTGTTCGCTTGTTGAAAAAGGCGGGTGAATTAGGATTGCTGGGTGCTGACGTACCGGAAGAATTCGGAGGGCTAGGGCTTGACAAAATAAGCTCTGCTCTAATTACAGAGAAATTTTCCACGGCAGGAAGCTTTTCTCTTTCTCACGGGGCTCATGTCGGAATTGGTACTCTCCCAATTGTCTTTTTTGGGACAGCGAAGCAAAAAGAAAACTATCTTCCAGACCTTGCAAGCGGTGAAAAAATTGCCGCTTATGCCTTGACTGAACCGGGATCGGGATCAGATGCCCTTGGAGCAAAAACGACAGCGGTATTAAACCAAGCGGGTACCCATTATATATTAAATGGCGAGAAGCAGTGGATTACAAATTCCGGATTTGCAGATGTATTTATCGTTTATGCGAAAATAGACGGTGATCAATTTTCCGCATTTATCGTTGAGAAGACCTTTCCCGGAGTATCTACAGGAACTGAAGAAAAGAAAATGGGGATTAAAGGATCATCGACGAGAACACTGATTCTAGACAACTCCGAGGTCCCGAAAGAAAATCTTCTGGGCGAAGCAGGAAAGGGTCATCTTATCGCATTTAATATATTAAACATCGGCCGTTATAAGCTGGCAATCGGGACCATTGGAGCATCTAAACGAGTGATCGAACTGTCTGCAAGATATGCGAATCAACGGCGCCAATTCCAAAAACCGCTTTCTTCGTTTAGTTTAATTGGTGAAAAAGCAGCTACAATGGCTTCCAAGCTTTACGCGATGGAAAGTTCCGTCTATCGTACGGTTGGGCTTTTTGAAGAAAAATTGGGAGCTCTGTCCGAAGAAGACCAAAAAGATGGTATTAAAATAGCTGACGCAATCGCCGAATATGCGATTGAATGCTCGTTAAACAAGGTGTCGGGCTCAGAAACCTTGGATTATATTGTGGATGAAGGTGTTCAGATTCATGGCGGATACGGATTTATGCAGGAATATGAAGTAGAGAGGAGATACCGTGACTCCAGGATTAACAGAATCTTTGAAGGAACGAATGAAATCAATCGTCTGATCGTACCGGGAACCTTTTTGAAAAAAGCGATGAAGGGAGAACTGCCGCTATTTCAAAAAGCACGGGAGCTTAAGGATGAGTTAATGATGCTGATGCCCGAAGAGCCGGGCAGCGAACCGCTTAATTTGCAAAAGCATTTGTTGAAAAATGCTAAAAAAATCGCGCTCATGACTGCCGGACTCGCTGCAGAGAGATATGGGAAAGAGATTGAAAAAGAACAGGAGGTACTTGTGAATCTTGCTGACATTGTTGGACACGTCTATTCAATTGAATCAGCCATTCTAAGAACAGAAAAATCATTGGCAGAAAAAGGCGAGGAAAAAAGCAGGCAGAAGCTCCTTTACACGGAAATCTTTACTCAGGAAGCATTTAATGAAATAGAAGCACATGCAAAAGAAACAATACTTGCTGTAGAATCCGGTGATTCCCTTCGCATGACGCTCTCTGCATTAAGAAAGCTTACGCGCCATACTCCCCTAAATATCATAGTCAAGAAAAGAGAAGCAGCAAAAATGATTTTTGCTGAGGAAAGATTCGTCGTTTGAAGAGGCAAGAGCTTGATATCATGTCAGGCTCTTTTTTACATAAGTACGTTATTTTGGAGATGAAATCATTCTATGGTAAAATACCTCCGTAGATACTGGAGGTGAGTGAATGTCATTGACTTTTTATTGGTACCCGAAATGCGGAACGTGCAGAAAGGCAAAAAAGTGGCTGGAAAGCCATGAAATAGAGCTTAACGATATACATATTGCAGAAACTCCGCCGGATAAAGAGGAACTAAAAAAGCTTTATCAAACGAGCGGACTGGACTTGAAAAAGTTTTTTAATACAAGCGGCCAAAAGTACCGGCAGCTCCAACTGAAGGATAAAGTTAAAGAAATGACAGAGGATGAAATGCTCGAGCTTCTCTCATCAGATGGCATGCTTATTAAACGTCCGTTAACAACAGACGGAAAAAAAACAACAGTTGGATTTAAAGAAGAAGAGTTTCAAAAGTACTGGCTATAATGTAATATTAATTGTAATGTGATGTTTTTTAAGTCTAGAAAATTACTGGAGGTTTGAAAATGAGTACACCGAATGAATTGCGTTATTCTGAAGAACATGAGTGGGTAAAAACTGAAGATGGCAATGTAAGAATTGGAATTACTGATTTTGCCCAATCAGAGCTGGGAGACATCGTGTTTGTCGAGCTGCCGTCAGTTGGAGATGAAATCAAAGCGGACGAGCCTTTTGGAAGCGTAGAGTCTGTTAAAACCGTTTCCGAGCTATACGCACCCATTAATGGGAAAGTTCTAGAAGTAAATGAAGATTTAGAAGATAATCCTGAATTTGTAAATGAGTCTCCGTACGAAAAAGCGTGGATGATCGTAGTTGAACCACAAGACATCTCCGAAATTGACAACCTTATGACTTCTGAACAATACGATGAAATGATAAAGGAAGACTAAGGGATAAGAAAAAATCGGAGTGGACACCCTTAGGTAAGATGGGTGTCCATTTTTGCATATCGAATCTTCCTGCGTGTGGTTCTGGGGTGCTGACAGATGTGACAATAAAGGCGTTGCAGCAGGAAGCCTGAGGAGCCAGCCGTTGTTCAGGTGAACCAACCCAACCCAGGCCAGGCAGTAATCTTTCAAAGGGATCCAACTACTTTTAACTGAGAATGAAATTTTACTTTTTGTATGTAATTATATAGTGATGGGTGATGTCCTCATGGAAAAAGTCATTATAGTTGAAGGAAAAACTGACAAAATGAAAGTGAAAGAAGTTGTAATGGATCCGGTAGACATTGTTTGTACCAATGGAACAATCAGCATAACCCGGCTTGATGAGCTAGTCGAAGAACTTTATGAAAAAGATGTCTATATTTTAGTAGATTCAGATGAATCAGGTGATAAGCTTAGAAAGCAGCTGAAAAGAGAGTTTCCTGCGGCGATTCATTTATACGTGGATAAAACGTATCGAGAGGTTGCAACTGCACCTAGTCATCATTTAGCCGTAATTCTTCAGAATGCTAATATAGATGTAAAGGTAAAATATCTATAATATAGAGGTGTCTCGCTTCCATGAAAGAGCTTCAGGAAAAAGAAGTGATGAATATTAATGATCCAACATATCTTGTGTATCTCTATACTCCGCTTTGCGGAACATGCAAGGTTGGAGGCAAAATGTTAGAGGTTGTGGAGGAAATGCTCCCATCTATCCCCTTTTATAAGATCAATCTTAATTTTTCACCCCGTTTAGCTAAACAATGGAAGGTGGAAAGTGTTCCTTGCTATATTCTCCTGTCTGGAAACGACATTGTAAACATGGAATATACTTTTCAATCTGTTTCCCATTTATACGATACGATTAAACAAAAAGCCGCTCTATAAAGCGGCTTTTGACATATTTCTTAGGAAATAATCCCCGTTTATGTCGAGCAATTCTAAGAGGACTCCTTTCAAAGAAAGAGAAATGGTATATGAAGGCAATTTTTTTGGGGGGTCTATATTTTGAATGAATTGGAATGGGCAGAAACAACAAAAAGCCGTCTTTTTTTAAAACCTCTTTTATCAAAGTCACCCTTGTTAATCGCATTTGCAGGAGAACGGGAAATCATTTCGATTTCGATTAACGAAGAAGGATTAATGGCTCAAAGATCCCCGTCGGAAGGGGAAAAATCACATCTGGTTTTTTTTGGAGAGCAACATGAAATAATTTGTTTGCTGCAAGGAGATATCCCGCTGCAGCAGCTTGTGCAAAGCGGAACAGTAAAAGTGAAGGGCTCCTTTCGAGCGCTTTTAAGGCTTGAAGCAATACTTTGGCTGACCGATGGTTTTTTTACAACAGCGTAATAACTTCTGTTTTTCTATAAAAATGTTATTACAATAAGAATTTTGTAATATTTATTGACAAAGAATCTTACGCGTGATATTCTTCATGTATTATCAGACCTATGTCTTATATAACCGCATATCGTTTTCTCTTATTGAGAGAGGTGGAGGGAAGTGCCCTATGAAACCCGGCAACCGTCAACTTTGTTGAAATGGTGCCAATTCACCCGAAGCATACGCTTTGGAAGATGAGAGAAAGGTGATTACAACATATAATACCTTTCTGCTCGTTTTTCGCGGAAAGGTTTTTTTATATAGTATTAGGCTGAAGGAATTGGATTTGAAAGGAAACAGGTGATTGTACTGATTAAACTAATAAACATCTCTAAGACCTATCAGACGGGGCATAATAAAGTCCATGCCGTACAGAACGTTGATTTATCGATAGAACAAGGAGAAATATTTGGGATTATCGGCTACAGCGGTGCCGGCAAAAGTACGTTGATTCGCCTTTTAAATGGATTGGAACTGCCGACTGAGGGGACTGTTGAAGTCGCGGGCAATCCTATAAACAAAATCAAAGGAAATTCACTGCGTAAGGCGAGACAGGAAATCGGCATGATTTTTCAGCACTTTAATCTGCTGTGGTCCCGAACCGTTAAAGAAAATATTTCTTTTCCTCTTGAAATTGCGGGAGTAGGTGCAAAAAAAAGGAACGCCAAAGTAAACGAATTGATTCGCCTTGTCGGCTTAGAAGGCAAAGAAAATGCATACCCATCCCAGCTCAGCGGAGGGCAAAAACAAAGAGTCGGCATCGCCAGGGCTTTGGCTAACGATCCCAAGGTGCTTCTTTGTGATGAAGCGACTTCAGCTTTGGATCCGGAAACAACAGAGTCAATCCTGGACCTTCTGTCTGACATAAACAAAAGGCTCGGTTTGACCATCGTGTTGATTACCCACGAGATGCATGTCATCAGAAAAATTTGTCACAGAGTGGCTGTTATGGATAATGGCCGGGTAGTAGAAGAAGGAGACGTGCTCAAAGTATTCGTAACTCCGAAAGAACAAACGACGAAACGATTTGTTGGACAGCTTACTGAGCCCGAGGAAACAAAGGAAGCGATTCAGCATATTCTCAGAGCAAAGAAATCAGGGAAAACTGTTCGTCTTTCTTTTATCGGAGAATCAGCTGAACAACCGCTGATCGCTCACATGATTCGTAATTTCCAAGTTGAAGTAAACATTCTCCAAGGAAAGATAACGCAAACTCAGGAAGGCTCATACGGAACACTATTTATCCATATTGATGGAGATGCGGCTGAAGTGAATCAAGTCATTGAGTACATCAAGACAAGACAGGTAGAAGCAGAGGTGATTTCAAATGTTTGAAAAATGGTTTCCAAACGTTGATATGGAGGTTCTCTGGAATGCAACGTATGAAACGATTTATATGACTATCATCTCGTTATTTATTGCCTTTATTATTGGAGTTGCCTTGGGAATGCTGCTTTTTTTGACAGATAAGGGGAACCTATGGGAAAACAAAGCGATCAACAGTCTGATCGCGGCAGTGGTTAATATTTTCAGGTCGATTCCATTTATTATTTTAATTATTTTATTGCTCGGCTTTACCAAGTTTTTAGTTGGCACGATTTTAGGCCCAATCGCTGCACTGCCAGCGCTCGTTATCGGATCGGCGCCATTTTATGCACGTTTAGTGGAAATCGCCTTGCGTGAAGTCGACAAAGGTGTCGTAGAGGCCGCAAAATCGATGGGAGCAAGAACATCCACGATAATTTTTAAAGTGTATCTTCCGGAATCCATGCCTGCACTTATTTCCGGTATCACTGTAACGGCTATCGCCTTAATTGGCTCAACTGCTATTGCGGGTGCAATCGGTGCAGGGGGATTGGGAGATCTTGCATATGTAGAAGGTTATCAGTCTGGCAATACAGATGTAACCTTAGCCGCGACTGTATTTATTTTAATCATCGTCTTTATTATTCAATTGTTCGGTGATTTGATAACTAATAAAATTGATAAACGATAACGGAGGATTTGTAATGAAGAAACTAATTTTAAGTGCATTAATTTTTGTTTTTGCTGGCATTTTAACTGCTTGCGGTTCAAATAATGCAGGTGACTCAAACAGTAAAGAAATCGTTGTTGCAGCAACGAAAACACCTCATGCAGAACTTTTAGAAGAAGCGGAGCCCCTATTGAAAGAAAAGGGCTATACATTGAAGGTTGAAACGTTTAGCGACTATAAAATGTATAATAAAGCATTAGCTGAAAAAGAAGTAGATGCAAACTTTTTCCAACACATTCCGTACTTGGAGCAAGAAAAAAAGGATAATGATTACGACCTTGTAAATGCCGGTGCAATCCATCTTGAACCATTTGGTATCTATTCTAAAAAGGTTAAATCTTTAAACGAGCTTCCGGACGGAGCAAAAGTTATTTTGACAAACAACGTGGCTGAGCAAGGACGTATGCTTGCGTTTCTTCAAAAATCTGGATTAATTAAACTGGATTCCAAGGTGGAAGCAGTAAATGCAACAGAGAAAGATATAGTTGAGAATAAAAAAAACCTGAAATTCGAAAAAATTGCACCTGAATTAACCGCGAAGGCTTACGAAAACAATGAAGCCGATGCTGTATTCATTAATGTGAACTACGCGATTCAAAATAAATTAAATCCTAAAAAAGATGCAATTGAACTTGAATCACCAGAAAACAACCCTTATGCGAACATCATCGCCGTACGAAAAGGGGATGAATCGTCTGAAAAAATTAAAGCTTTGCTTGAAGCTTTGCATTCCGACGAAATTAAGAGCTTTATCGATGAGAAATACAACGGATCTGTACTTCCAGTATCAGAATAAATTGACGGAAAGCCCGGTTTTGATGAAAACCGGGCTTTTTGCGGTTTAACGAATGCTGATTTTCTCAGCCATCCTGTTTTAACGCCTTCGCTATCAATTTTTCATAGCTTTTTTTAAATCGTACATACTAAACGGTGAAAAAGTGAAAATTGGGAGGGAATTCTTATGAATCATCATGATACGGAAAATCATACAGAAGCAGCACTGCATGATTTCAAAGCAGGATTAGGCCTTTTTTCAAAGAAAATGCCCTTGATTGCAGAAAAATACAATGAGTTCACTGAAGAGTGCTTTAAAGAGGGCGTTCTATCAAAAAAAGAAAAACAACTAATAGCACTTGGAATCAGCGTTTTTTCACAGGATGAATATTGTATTGTTTATCATGTGAAAGGGTGTATGGACGAAGGGGCAGCCGAGGACGAAATTCTTGAAGCGGTAAGTGTAGCTGCCGCATTTGGCGGAGGAGCAGCTGTAAGCCAAGCGGTAACGCTGGTTCAAGAAAGCATCAACGATCTTAAAGATTCACTGCATTAATTCAGCGTAATTTGCACATTGCTTTTCATTAACGGCCATTGTTGATACACTGTACTCGTAAATAAAAACAAGCTAAAGGGATGGGGACTTCACTCCATCCTTTATCAATATATAAGTGTTTTTTGTTGGTAACCACCCTTTGGTTTCGGGAATGCTTTATGTTTTTCAATTATTTTGGTACACTTTATTATTTGAAGGGTAACGTTTTAACCACTATTAAGAGTTGTTTTCAGTTTTAATTTGTTATAAAATTAGAATGAGAATAAATTGAGAATAACTAAATTTTTCGTTAAGAATACTGGAGGTAAAAAGAATGGCTGCATCAACTTTAGTAATTAAAGATCTTCATGTCGAAATTGACGGGAAAGAGATCTTAAAAGGTGTAAACCTTGAAATAAAAGGTGGAGAATTTCATGCGGTAATGGGTCCGAACGGTACTGGTAAGTCAACCTTGTCTGCCGCTATTATGGGACACCCAAAATACGAAGTAACACAAGGAAGCATCACATTGGACGGACAAGATGTACTAGAGATGGAAGTAGATGAACGTGCCAAAGCCGGTTTATTTCTTGCCATGCAATATCCTAGTGAAATCAGCGGCGTGACAAATGCTGATTTTCTCCGTTCTTCAATTAATGCACGCCGCGAAGAAGGCGACGAAATTTCTCTTATGAAGTTCATCCGCAAAATGGATGAAAACATGGAGTTTCTAGATATGGATCCTGACATGGCTCAGCGCTATCTAAATGAAGGTTTTTCCGGCGGGGAGAAAAAACGCAATGAAATTCTACAACTAATGATGATTGAGCCAAAAATTGCAATCTTAGATGAAATCGACTCCGGATTGGATATTGATGCCCTTAAAGTCGTTTCAAAAGGCATTAACAAAATGCGTGGTGAAGATTTCGGTTGCTTAATTATCACTCACTATCAACGACTGCTTAACTACATCACTCCTGACCATGTGCATATCATGATGCAAGGCCGTGTTGTTAAATCAGGCGGTGCGGAATTGGCACAACGCCTTGAAGCAGAAGGTTACGAGTGGATTAAAGAAGAGCTTGGCATCGAAGACGAAACAATCGGTCAAGAAGCGTAAGCGTTAGGGGGATTATCATGACATCAGAAACCAAGCAATCAGTCGATCAGGCATATATTAAAGGATATTCTGAAAAACACCAAGAGCCTGCTTGGCTTACGGATTTCCGTTTACGTGCACTTGCTGATGCGGAACATCTGCCAATGCCAAAGCCGGATAAAACCAATATTAAAAGCTGGAATTTCACAAGCTTTGACAAGCATGAATCAGAAGGAGCTGCACTGGAATCTCTGCAAGACCTGCCGGATGATATCCGTTCCTTGGTCGATGTGGATAATAAAAACAGCATCCTATTTATCCAAAGAGACAATACCACGTCTTACGTATCTCTTCCAAAAGAGTATGAAGAACAAGGTGTAATCTTCAAGGATATTCAATCTGCAGCTCGTGAGAACAGCGACTTGGTAGAAAAATATTATATGAAAGACGGCGTCAAAGCCGATGAACATAAATTAACAGCTCTTCACGCTGCATTAATGAACGGCGGAGTCTTTCTTTATGTACCAAAAAATGTAGAGATAAAAGAGCCTGTTCAAGCAGTTTTCACACATGAAAGTCTTGACACAACATTGTTTAATCACGTTCTTATCGTTGCTGAAGACAATAGTGCGGTCACTTATGTCGAAAACTATATCAGCACTGTCAATCCAAAATCGGCAGTGTTCAACATCATCTCCGAGGTCATTACAGGTGCCAATGCCAAGGTATCCTACGGAGCAGTTGACTATTTGTCTGAAGGTGTTACTACGTATGTCAATCGACGTGGTGTTGCCAAAGGACGGGACAGCAAAATCGAATGGGCACTTGGTTTAATGAATGACGGAGACACCATTTCGGACAATCGGACTAATCTTTTAGGCGACGGAACAATCGGTGATTTGAAAACAGTCGTCGTCGGAAGAGGGAACCAAAAAGAAAATTTCACGACAAGCATTGTCCATTATGGCAAGCATTCTGAAGGATATATTTTAAAGCATGGCGTTATGAAGGATGCGGCATCATCCATTTTTAACGGAATCGGAAAGATTGAACACGGAGCTTCAAAATCCAATGCAGAGCAAGAATCTCGTGTGTTAATGCTCAGTGAAAAAGCCAGAGGCGATGCCAACCCGATTCTTTTGATTGATGAAGATGACGTAACAGCGGGACATGCTGCATCTGTTGGTCGCGTAGACCCGATTCAGCTCTACTATTTGATGAGCCGGGGGATTCCAAAAACAGAAGCAGAACGTTTAGTCATTCACGGCTTTTTGGCACCTGTCGTAAAGGCACTTCCAATTGAACAGGTCAAAACACAGCTTGTCTCTGTAATTGAAAGGAAAGTGAGATAATGAATACGGCGGAAATCCGGGAGCAGTTTCCAATCCTTCATCAGCAAGTTAATGGGAATGACCTAGTGTATCTAGACAGTTCGGCTACATCTCAGAAACCCCGGGCTGTAATAGAAGCCATCGACCATTATTATCGTTCTTACAATTCAAACGTGCACAGAGGTGTCCACACGCTAGGCACGAAGGCGACTGATCAATATGAAGGGGCACGTGATAAAGTAAGAAAATTTATCAATGCTGTCTCAATGCAGGAAATTATTTTTACCCGAGGAACTTCAACCGCCTTAAACATGGTAGCCCAGAGCTATGCGAGAGCCAATCTGAAGCCGGGGGATGAAATTGTAATTACTCCAATGGAGCATCATTCAAATATTATCCCTTGGCAGCAAGCGGCAAAGGCAACCGGAGCTACTTTGAAATATATCCCACTTCAAAAAGACGGTACAATTTCAATTGAAGATGTTAAACTAACAGTAACAGCGAATACGAAAATTGTATCTGTCACCCATGTATCAAACGTACTCGGAACGATTAATCCGATCAAGGAAATTACTGAAATTGCCCATGCACATGGTGCGGTTGTAGTAGTTGACGGAGCTCAAAGCACTCCGCATATGAAGGTAGATGTTCAAGATCTTGACTGTGATTTCTTTGCGCTTTCTGCCCACAAAATGTGCGGCCCTACCGGCATCGGAGCTCTGTATGGCAAGAAGCACCTGCTTGAAAGCATGGAGCCTGTTGAATTCGGCGGAGAAATGATTGATTTTGTCGGTTTGTACGAATCTACCTGGAAGGAACTTCCGTGGAAATTCGAGGCCGGTACACCGATCATCGCCGGAGCCATCGGACTTGGAGCAGCCATCGATTTCCTTGAAGAGGTTGGTCTTGATGAAATCAGCGAGCACGAGCATAAGCTTGCCGTATATGCACTTGAGCGTTTCTCGCAATTTGAGGGAGTTACCGTGTACGGTCCAGAACATCGAGCAGGAATCGTCACCTTTAATTTAGAGGATGTTCATCCCCATGATGTTGCAACCGTATTAGACGGGGACGGAATAGCTGTAAGAGCAGGCCATCACTGTGCACAGCCATTGATGAAATGGTTGAATGTTTCAGCAACTGCACGAGCCAGCTTCTATCTGTACAACACAGAGGAAGAAATTGATAAATTGATTTCTGGATTACAAAAGACAAAGGAGTATTTCACAAATGTCTTTTAATTCAAATTTAGATACACTTTACAGGCAGGTCATCATGGATCATTACAAAAACCCTAGAAATAGAGGGGTTTTAAACGACAGCATTGTTGTCGACATGAACAATCCTACCTGTGGAGACCGTATTCGCCTTACTATGAAGGTTGAAGACGGAAAAGTAGATGATGCGAAATTTGAGGGTGAAGGCTGCTCAATCTCCATGGCATCTGCAAGTATGATGACCCAGGCGATTAAGGGGAAAGATATAGAGACAGCCCTCAATATGTCGAAGATTTTTTCTGATATGATGCAGGGAAATGAATACGACGATTCAATTGACCTTGGAGATATTGAAGCATTGCAAGGAGTATCCAAGTTTCCTGCAAGAATCAAATGTGCCACATTGTCTTGGAAAGCACTTGAAAAAGGAGTCGCCACAGATGAAAACGCTGGCGACAAATCATAAAAAGGAGTGAAAATGGATGGCTAAAAAAATGCCTGAAATTGGTGAATACAAGTATGGTTTTGCCGACAGAGACGTTTCCATTTTCCGTTCAGAACGAGGGCTAACGAAAGAAATCGTTCAAGAAATTTCACGTATGAAAGATGAACCTAAGTGGATGCTCGATTTCCGTTTGAAATCATTAGAGCACTTTTATGAAATGCCGATGCCTCAATGGGGCGGAGATTTAAACGCTCTTAACTTTGATGAGATCACTTATTACGTCAAGCCTTCTGAACGCTCAGAAAGATCTTGGGATGAAGTACCTGAAGAAATTAAACAAACCTTTGACAAGCTGGGGATTCCAGAAGCTGAGCAAAAATACTTGGCTGGTGTATCTGCACAATATGAATCAGAGGTTGTTTACCACAATATGCAAGAGGATCTTGAATCCCAAGGTATCGTTTTTAAAGACACAGACAGCGCACTAAGAGAAAATGAAGATATTTTCCGTGAGCACTGGGCAAAAACGATTCCGCCAACTGACAATAAATTTTCTGCTCTGAACTCAGCTGTTTGGTCAGGAGGATCTTTCATCTATGTACCAAAAGGTGTAAAGGTGGAGACGCCGCTTCAAGCTTACTTCCGCATTAACTCAGAGAACATGGGTCAGTTTGAGAGAACGCTGATTATCGTGGATGAAGAAGCTTCCGTGCATTACGTTGAAGGCTGTACAGCCCCTGTTTATACAACAAACTCTCTTCACAGTGCTGTTGTTGAAATTGTTGTGAAAAAAGGTGGATACTGCCGTTACACGACAATTCAAAACTGGGCAAACAATGTCTTTAATCTGGTGACAAAGCGTGCGGTCTGCGAAGCAGGAGCAACGATGGAATGGATCGACGGCAATATTGGAAGTAAATTAACAATGAAATACCCTGCCGTTATTCTAAAAGGCGAAGGCGCTCGCGGTATGACGCTAAGTATCGCTCTTGCAGGTAAAGGGCAGCATCAGGATGCGGGAGCGAAAATGATTCATTTGGCTCCAAACACATCATCAACCATCGTGTCTAAATCTATTTCAAAACAAGGCGGAAAAGTAACCTACCGCGGAATCGTCCACTTCGGAAGAAAAGCGGAAGGCGCCCGCTCAAACATTGAATGTGATACGTTGATTATGGATAACAAATCAACATCTGATACAATCCCATATAACGAAATTTTGAACGACAACATTTCTCTAGAGCACGAAGCGAAGGTTTCTAAAGTCTCTGAAGAACAGCTCTTCTACTTGATGAGCCGCGGAATCTCAGAAGAAGAAGCCACAGAAATGATCGTCATGGGCTTTATCGAACCATTCACAAAAGAACTTCCAATGGAATATGCAGTCGAAATGAACCGTCTGATCAAGTTCGAAATGGAAGGTTCAATTGGATAATTCAGACTTACAAAGGTTCGGCGGGAAATCCTGCCGAATCTTTTTTATTTTGCTATCTTCTTTCCTGCAGGGGGAAGGCTGAATACTACTAAAGGAGTACCCAGGCTACTATTTAAGCCTTGTAATTGTGCAATCACCCAGAGTAACGATCTCGATTATTGGATGAATTGGTCATAAATATCCCTACCTTCGATAGGCAGACTCTTTTAGGCTGCAATCCCAATTAATTTTATAATCGAACAGCAGATCATAATAATAGGTTTCTAACTTGGCAGGATAAGGCTTTCCCTTTGGGTCATAGACGGTTTCAGGAAAATCATACTTTTCCTTCAAGTCTTTCTTCATTATATGACAAAAGAAGAAAGAAAAAATGTGAAAAATGGTATTTGGCTCTGTGGGAGATGCGCAAATGAAATTGATGTTACTCCTGATTCTTATCCAATCGATTTACTTTATACATGGAAGAGTCAAGCTGAAACAGGTAATCTTTCTTTGTCTGACTCTCTTCCCCGATTCCTCCCGATGTTTCGCAATGTCATCTTTTATGGGATAATGATTTTGCAGTCCCAAAAAATAAAAAGCGAGTATTCCCTTACGGGGGCTCGCTTTCGTTCATCTATGGCGAAAATGAACAAATTTTCCCAAGCATGGAACCGATTTTAGTTTTGTCACTACGAAAAAAACTGCTATTTTGATTTTCTTGATGAAGGACTACATACACTTTCATTTTCTCATACCTTCGCAAATGTGTCATAATTTAAACGACCGACCACTTGAAGTAACCTGCGTTTCAATCGTTAAAATCCACTCGTCCAAATCATCTAGGTTATACCCGGCTGCCATTAATTCTTTCGGAAAACTTTCTGGATTTTCCGCAGCTGATACATGTTTTCTAGCGCTCCAGGCATCCGTCCGAAACTATAAATATTTTGGTTCCTGATTTATTTCCATCAGAGAATGTTTACGGAGATAAATATAAACCCGGCCTTTGGCTTATAATCTGGTGTATTTTTTATATTCTAGGAGGCAATATTATGGAACAAGGTACAGTGAAATGGTTTAATGCAGACAAAGGATTCGGTTTTATCGAAGTTGAAGGCGGAGACGATGTATTCGTACATTTCAGCTCTATTCAAGGCGAAGGCTTTAAATCATTAGACGAAGGTCAAAAAGTAACGTTTGATATTGAACAAGGCCAACGTGGCCCACAAGCGACAAACGTACGTAAAGCATAAGAGACCCTAATAAAAACAGACTCTATTTCCAGAGTCTGTTTTTACTTAAAAAGATTTTTATATCAACCTTATTCACTATTTTTCATGTTTCATTAATTCTTCTTCAAAGAAAAAAGTACTGGGATATTTATTGACTACATAAGAGTATCTTTTCATATTTTTTACATAATGACTTTTTAAGACTGTTACTAATTCATTCGATCCTCTTATATTTACTATTTCCCCATTACGAAATATTTCCGCGCTCATAGCCATCATCCTCTCGAGTATCAGACATAATAAAACTTTTAATTTTATTTATTGTGAGACACAATTTAAATCTCACACGTTTCTTTATTTTATTTCGTTCTTTCGCCTGATGTTGTTTAGTTCTCCCTAATCATAAGGATTAACCATTTAAGTTACCGTATTCTTATAGTAGAGCTGAGAAAGGCTTACATCAATCCGTGTAGGTTTTCTTCCGATAGATGTGTTCAAAAAGTAAGCAATCTTTCTTCGATAGTTGGTCCAGAAAAGGTTCGTTGTTTTTGACACTTTACGGAGCGATCAAGATCGATACCTACTAGGAAAGTATATAGTCATAAAACAATAAAGGCTTATCTTCTATAAGTCTTTTTACGGCCTGCAGCTTCTTTTCTGCCTCTACTTCTCTTGCGTTCTGTTTTTGCCTTTCTATTACGAAGTGGTGGCACTTCAGTTAATTGAACAGGAGTCATATTCGATTCTTTTGTTAAGAGCTTTAAAGTGGCTGACAATAAGGTAACAGAATCCACTTCTTCTAATAACTTTTCCGCCGTAGGTTTATATTCCCCTAACTCTCTTTTGTCGATGGCGGTCAAAACACGGTGAACGATTGCTTCCTGATTTCCTGCCATTACTTCACTAGAAGTGGGAGGTGATTGTCTAGACATGCTTGTTTTCGTGACATCTTCAATTACTTTTAAGTGATGACGTTCTCTCGAGGTTATAAAGGTAACCGCCAATCCCTTAGTACCTGCCCGCCCTGTTCGACCAATACGATGAACATAGCTTTCAGGATCCTGAGGAATATCAAAATTATAGACGTGGCTAACACCTGTAATATCAAGTCCTCTTGCTGCAACGTCGGTTGCGACCATAATCTCAATAGTATGCTCCTTGAATTGACGAATCACATCGGCCCGTTTTGATTGTGTAAGATCTCCATGAATGCCTTCTGCTGCATACCCACGTTTTTTCAGCCCTTCGGCAAGTTCATCCACCCGTTTTTTTGTGCGTCCAAACACAATAGCAAGGTCTGGTGATTGAAGATCTAAAAGATTACAAAGAACATCAAATTTTCTATTTTCTGGAATTTCCACATACTGTTGCTCAATGTTCTTTACCGTTAACCCCTTCGCTTTTACTTTCACGAGTTCAGGAGTGTTCATAAATTTCTGTGCTAAACTTTGTACTTGCTTGGACATGGTTGCTGAAAATAATAAGGTTTGATGGGGAGAAGAGATACCACCAAGAATCGTTTGGATATCTTCAATAAAGCCCATGTTTAACATCTCATCTGCTTCATCTAGAACTGCCGTACGAATATGATTTAAACGAATGGTTCTTCTTTTTATATGGTCCATAAGACGGCCTGGCGTTGCTGAGATAATATGTGGTCTTTTCTTAAGCGCCTTGATTTGGCGACTAATATCCTGTCCCCCATAAATAGGTAACGTTTGAACTCCTTTTACCTGTCCAATTCGATTTAACTCCTCAGCTACTTGAATCGCCAGTTCACGTGTCGGTGCTAAAACGATTCCCTGAATCGTTTTAGCACCAAGCTCAACTCGCTCTATAAGGGGTATACCAAAAGCTGTTGTCTTTCCAGTGCCTGTTTGAGCCTGTCCAATTAGATCTTTACCCGTCATAGCTATCGGAATAGCTTCAGCCTGAATCGGCGTAGCCTCTTCAAAACCCAAGTTATGAACGGCCTTTTCAATGTCCTTACTTAAATGAAAATCGGAAAAATTTTTCAAATGTTTCATGCTCCTTCTCTTACTTAAATTCAGAAATGAGAAAAGTACTCTTCAAACAGAGGTGTTGCTTATTCATTCCTGCGTATTGTAAATCAATGTTACTATCAACGAACATCTTGTTTTAAGGTATCTGTCCAAGACGAATTCAAACCTTATTTTATCCACGCTTACGTGTATTTATAAATTCTGTATTATAACCATAGGAAGAAAAATCAAGAGCCCTTACTAGAGAACGAATAGAGATTTGGGAATGCGAATCAGAAGAGTGGAATGGTTGGATGAGAAAAAATTTCTCTTATCAAAACCATCAAAAGTGTCCTTTGTGTGACCATAAAATGAGATCTGGAGAACGGCTTTTAGATGCGTCTCCTAATCCCCATCCAAAATAATTTATGCCCGCCTTTTGTATAAATCCTTAAAGAACTTCTGGCACTTTTTTAACTGAATTTAAACTTCTTACCAAACAAACAAGCCATATTTGCTTTATATTTCTAATGTATGATATAACTAGTCCATACCTTGTTCCATTTGTTTTGTCCAAAAACCAGACTTAAAACTCTGGTTTTTTTTATTATACCGAGATTTTAAAAGTAGATATCATATGTTTTTTTCTAGCTAGTGAAATCAAGAGTAAAAAAGACTCCCAGATGGAGTCTTTTTTACTCTGATTATGCTACTTTATGAACGTTAGCAGCTTGTAGGCCACGTTGCCCTTGTTCAATATCAAACGTTACTTTTTGACCTTCGTCTAATGATTTAAAGCCTTCGCCTTGAATAGAGCTGAAATGTACGAATACATCGTCTCCACCTTCTTGCTCGATAAAACCGAATCCTTTGTCTGCATTAAACCATTTCACTGTACCTTGTTCCATAATATTACCTCCTGTTGTGGGATGCCCCACACTTGTATTACTACCCTTGTTCAACTATACTATCTCAAGATAAAAATTTTCTATTGAAGAGATTTCTATTCTCACAATCTTACACCGAACAAAAATAATTAAGTTAAGCATAACATATAGAACTGAATATAGCAAATCCAGGAAAGTAGATAAATCTTTAAAGTGTAAAAACCTTGTTTAGAAAAGGACGAATTTAAATCTACTAATAGTAAATAATTTCATTTGCCTTTCATCATTTTTGCGTATATGAAATTTTTTATAAAATTGATAGTTCGGGTAATAATACCGGGTATATACATGGTATAGGGGGGATTGTTTAGGACTGAAGGATGGAGACTTTTATACAGATAGTAGAAACAACCGATAAGGTATATAGATTAAATGAAGATGACAAGGGCAACTGGTACGTGAGTATGCGTGAATGATGAAGATACTCATAAAATGTCAAGAACTTCGGAGCGTAACATGATGAAATGGTTAAAAAGTTTTCATCACAAAATGAACGACAGTTGAAAATTCATAGCTCTGAAGAAACTACCTTATCCTAGTCATCATAGAGAGGAAGTTTTTTGTTCGCATTATATTTAAAAAGTAGTGGCTCAAAACCTGTTGGAAAGATACACGTTTATGAGCACTTTTAAATATCTATGACTGAAATAGTGCTAGTACTTTAATGAAAATGAATTTTTCTCCACATCCTTTTCCTTTCATTAAAAAATACATCCACCTATGTATGACAGTTGTCATACTAGTTACTTGACGTTTATATCTTTTATTATCAGTTACTATGGTCTACTATAAATATAAAGAAGAGTTGAATATTAAACACGGTAAAGATTTAAGGAGGAACACATGAGCAAACAAAAAACGACTGAATTAAGAAAAAATGTAGCACCTTTTGAAAAACCCAATACGAAATCAAGTATAAAGCAATTGATAAATACATTCCTTCCGTTTTTACTACTTTGGTTTCTAGCTTATCAGAGTTTGTCGGTTTCTTATTGGCTAACACTGCTATTAGCTATTGTTACAGCCGGGTTCGTCGTGCGAAGCTTCATTATTTTCCATGATTGTTGTCATCAATCATTTTTCAAAAGCCGAAAAGCGAATAATATCCTTGGTACAATCAGTGGGGTCATAATAATGTTTCCGTATGAACAGTGGAAACGAAGCCACTCGATACATCATGCCACGAGCAGCAACTTAGACAAACGAGGAACTGGTGATGTGTGGGTCATGACAGTTGATGAGTATATTGCAGCTTCCTCCTGGAGCCGGTTAGCCTACCGAGTTTACCGCAATCCAATTGTTATGTTTGGATTAGGTCCCATCTATCTGTTCTTAGTTTCTAATCGATTGAATCGAAAAGACGCGAAACGTAAGGAACGTTTAAACACGTATTTGACCAATTTCTCAATTGTTGCGGTGTATGCACTTTTGTGTTGGGCTATTGGTTGGCAAGCTTTTCTGCTAGTTCAAACTCCCATCCTTTTTGTAGCAGGATCACTTGGAATTTGGCTATTTTACGTACAGCATCAATTTGAGGATTCCTATTTTGAGAACGATAAAGAGTGGGATTACGTGAAGGCTGCAGTTGATGGTAGCTCCTATTACAAGCTCCCTAAAGTTCTACAATGGGTGACTGGTAATATTGGTTTTCACCATGTACATCATTTGGCTCCTAGAGTGCCAAACTACAATTTAGAGAAAGCTCATGAATATACGCCACCGTTGCACAAAGCGACAACAATTACACTAAGAACAAGCCTGAAATCCCTTCGTTTTCGGCTTTTTGATCAACAAAATAAAAGTTTTGTAAGCTTCAAAGAAATTAAGCATCTAGTAGACAATAAAAATACGCGTATGAAGTTAAATAACAAAAGACCAAAACTCGATAAAAATTGAATATCCATACGATAAAATCATTCAATTCTAATAAAAAACACCTGGATTCGTTTATTTCTTCCTCGTATGCTCTATAGAAACTCCCTGTTCCAGGTTCGATTTTATGGGACGTGCAATGGTGGTAGTCCATGTAAGGATCTTGCGGTCGGTTTTTCAGAGCTAGATGTACAAAAATATGAACTACATATGAAAACGACTGCAAAGATGATAAAAGTACTGGAGGAGCGCGGACGTTATGACACTGCGGAAAAGAATCGTACTAATTTAAAGAGATATGAAGATATCCTAAACACCATCAAGCAAGGTAACATAATTTTTGGTCGATTAGAACGTGTAAAACAAAAGCAAGGTGATTTAAATGGCTAAATATGATCGCAGAGAGCATTTGAAACAAGTGCATGAAGCAAGAAAAGCAAAGACTCGTAAAACGGTTGATGATGCGATTCAAAGCCAATGATAACATTAACTTTAATAGTGTTGCAGAGGAAGCAGGAATTAGCAAAGCTACTTTATATAACAAGCAAGAAATACGAGAACGAATTGAATCGTTACGAGAGCAGCAAACCCAAGTTCAAACTCCAAAACAGGTAAAACGTGAGATTGATGAGAATAATAAAGATGCAATTATAGTATCTTTAAAACGTAAAATTAAGAAATTAGATGTAGAAAATAAAGAACTACGTGAGCAGTTAAAATTTGCTTATGCAGAAGTTTATAAAAAAATCTAAGTGAACACCGTTACCTGCATGTTCAACAAACGGTCCTTTAGTAGAATAAAGCGTATTGGACTAAACTTATTTTGAATAATGATTTATACGTACTATATTTTAAGAGGGTGATAACGTGAACATTATAGTGAATAAAAAACAGAAATTAATAAATTAATAGAAATATGGTACGAAGGTTCCTTAATCGCACATGATTTTATTGATAAGGATTATTGGAAATCACAGCGAAAGGAGATGAAAGAAAAGTATATTCCAATGTTATTCCAATGTCTAAAACCTATGTTCTAAGCAATGAAAAAGAAGTTGTGGGCTTCATTTCAATGGTAGATAATTATATGGCTGCATTGTTTATTGATGTTAAACACCAAGGTGAAGGATACGGAAGAAGATTATTAAACTTTATAAAAGGACGAAGGGAAAATATACAACTGAAAGTGTACAAGAAAAATAACAAAGCCGTTAATTTTTATTTGAGAAATGGCTTTGTAATAAAAGAAGAATTATTCGATGAACAGACTGACGAGGAAGAGTTTTTAATGGGATGGGAAAAGGTCTAAGTGCCATTTTAGTTGAGTCAGATTATTACATAAAATACAGATGAACATTCTTCAGTTAAAGGAGCACGAGTATTGAGCAAGAAGTAAAAGGGCGATACATATTATACATGACTAATATGTATCGCCCTTTAGTTTTTATGACTTTCTGCGATTTAGGTCTTGATAACATAACTTAAGACATTTTATAGTAGGGGTACCGCCACATGCCCATCAAGTTAGTGCAAATCATTACCCCAAAAACGAAAAAAAACGCTATTCTTTCTGTAATATGATGGAAAGGAAGGTGTTTTTTATGTATCGTGAAAGTTTTAGACGAACTTACCCTCTTTTCACAGGAATTGCAACGATATCTGTCTCCATAAGCTCTTCATCAGTTGGCCAAAAAGGTAGGTTTTGTTCAAAGGACGAGTAAGTTCCAAGCCTAAGATTTAATTGCGTTGTGCGTGTGGTTAAGCCAAAAAGTAGCAAGTATGTCCCTAACACAGTTATGTAGTTGTCTAGAATCTTCAACGGGAGTCTTGATAAGTCCTGAAGGACTCAATCAACGATTTAATCCTTCTCCTGTAAAGATTTTACATCAGGTGTTAACCTGTTTGATTAATCAAAAGTTGAATACCTCTAAGGTTCTTTCTCATCATTACGCTTCTCAGTTCGGGCGGAAGCCAGGCAGCCGGCAACGGAAAACTGATTGGTTGTGGCACAAAAAAGATGCCAGACATCGCAGGAATATTTCCTGCACGTGGTGTCTGACACCTTTTCCATTTATATTTCTTTTTCCCAGCTCTCTCTTTCCTGTTCTTTCATTTGTTCTTCTGTTTTTGGCGGATAGACGGTACGGAATTTATGAGAATCGAGTGGGATGACTTCGACCATTTTATCGATCATTTCCTGTGGATCGAACTGGTTGGCCATTCCTTTGTCGATTTCCTTCATTTCATCGGCCGGTGAATAATGGATTTCTTCATTAAACCATTTCCACTTAGCCTCAACGGCACGATCGTTGAAGCCGGTCGCAAACGGTCCCGGATTAATAGTCGCTACTTTAACATCAAACTGTTCCAGTTCTTTTTGCATTGTTTTCGCCATTGCTTCAATTGCATGCTTGGAAGCTGCGTAGAGGCCGCTGTAAGGGGAAGTCATAATGCCAGCCATTGAAGACATGAAAATGATTTTCCCTTCGCCTTTTTGGACGAACTTCCGAGCCGCAATCTGGGCGGTTTCCAGTGTGCTGAAAACATTCACTTCAAAGATGTCACGGAAAATTGACATCGGCACTTCACCAAGCGGACCGCCTTCATTGATTGCCGCATTGGCGACAAATATATCAAAATCATATTCAGCCATCTGGCTTCTGTCTTCTGGATTACGGATATCCATCTTAAATACTTCGAGTTCCACACCTGCTGCACTGGCATCTTCCCGAAGCGACGTGACCTGTGCATTGATTTCCACCGGTGCAATCACACGGTGTCCTTTCTTTGCCAATCCGATCGCTGTTCCTTTACCAAGTCCGGTCGCTGCACCAGTAATAAAAATTGTTTTTGCCAATTGATACGCCTCCTGTATTTGAAAAGTCACTAGATTTTGTCTTCCCTTTGTTTGTCTTCCCTTTGATAGATAAGTTAAACAACCGTGTTTCCAGTCCATAAGCCGGTGACGGTAGTAAAGAAATGAAAAATTGACCGGATCATAATAAAAATCGGAAAATTTTGTTAAAATGGAAACAGAAACGGAAAAGATAATGTAAGTAATCAGTTCATTACATATTTAGCAAAAAAGAAAAGGGGAAGGAAATGAAAAAATTGAATATTGCCCTTACCCTTATCATACTGGCAATTCTCGCTATTGGTATATTCGGTGGGACTTTTATTGTTCAGTACATCAGGACGGGAATTTTTCTAATCGATCAGATACTAGGAACTATTTTTAGCATTGCTTTACTGGTAACCAGCCTGCTCTGCAGAAAGGCACGATCAAGGCTGTTAAGGTAGGGAAGATGGCAAAATGTTCACCTATTCTTTTCATCATTGTTTAACTACTGACGGCGCTTGTTCTCTATTTTTTCTACGCTACTAAAATCTTTGATATAGCGACATGCATTGGCATTGTGTAGTAAATTCCTTGGCGAGCAGATGTGACAGAAATCCTTTTTGGTTGTTCGCAATAAAATCCTTATATATTAGGTCTTTCAGTTTTAACGTATAGAATATGCGTTTTGACGGTGTTACCCCATTTTGAAACCTGATTCTAGTTTTTTAAAAAACCAAGTAGAACCGCTCATTCCATAGGCTCGTACCTGCACACTAGTTCCTTCTTTCCTACTAAAAAGTGCCTCGCAGTAAATCCTGCGAGGCACCCTCTTTTACCTAAATCATCTTCCAGAGCCTTTTACAAGCCATTCATACTGAGTTCGTTTTAAGTCAAACAATGTCAGCGGATCGGTGTATTGTTCCGGATTTGCCCTTATTGTATCAAGAGCGTTTTGGCTGGTTTCGATGTTATTCTTTGTTTCATCGATCGTTTCAGTTATTTCTTGATAAGGATTTTGATAGAACATGTTGATGTCGTGCTCCAGCGCTTGTTTGAAAAGCTCAAATTGCAAAAGAAATTTTCTCGTGATTGAATTGGCGACTTCCTCGTAGCTTTCGTTTTCAATATATTTTTTGTACTGGTTATAAAGTACGGATTTTTGGTTGGAAAGTCCGCCTAATAGCTTGCCTGCGCCTTTAAGAAAGAGCTGAGCGGGTTTTGATCTTAGCAAAATGTTTTCCTGTTCAATTTGGGCTCTTCCGGTCATTCGGCCAAGATCTCGTTTCCAATCTTCAAAGATTCGAAAATCACATGCCAGCTTTAATTTTTCTTTTCCGTATAAGCTATTAAAGGTATCGCTCATTTCATTTAGATAGACTTGGCTATCAGAAAGTGTTGCCTTTGCCTGATTGAGCCATTCTTCAAGAGAGCGGGTAAGTGATGGGAGAAGCTCGTCTTGCAGATAGGCTTGAATCCCTTCATTCATTTTTTTATTTAATTCAATATGAATTTTCCGGAAGTCGCTCTTTTCATTCATATGTGTCGTTGATTTACGAATAATTTCAGGGATTTTTTCTTTCATTTGCTTTTCTGTTTCATTAATTAACCCTTTATATGAGCTGGTGATTTCTTGAATACTCTCAGCTTCTCTGTCATTGTAGTGGTAAATGAACCCTTCCAATCTTGAAAGAATGTCCTTGTTCCAATTGATTAAATCAAGGTACTCGTTTTCTGTATCTTCCTTTTTCTTGATAATATCTTTGGTCAAAATTTGAGCCATAAACAACAGCTTTTCTTTTAGTCTGCGAGCTTGGAATCGAGCCAAAGAAGAATCAACGGTCTGCAAAAAGGTATTCCAATCATGGTGATCATTAAAAGTAAATACCTCTGCATCCGGGAAATATTCTTTAATTTTCCCCTTCGTTTCTTGAAGGAATTCTACAGTATCAGAGCCATCAAGCGAGTCTTTTCCTGTTATAGCAAAATGAATGGCTAAGGTTGGGTCCTGTTCCCGGATATTTAATAGAAAGTCCAATTCTGAAAGGTTAAATGCTTCTTTTGCTTCCAGCTGGAAAAGAAGCCCGTCAGCCAAAGGTAAATAGCGCTGCATAGCATTTTTATTGCTTGGAACGTGGATCCAGGCATACTTTTTCTCTTCATCAAAAGGAAGATTCGGAGACTGAATTTCAATAAAATCTTTGCCCGACCTCGTCGGCTCTTTTTCACCTGTTTCTGATAAACTCGTAATCTTTCGGATGCCTTGATCGGAAATTTCATGTGCTTCTGCAGGATTTTCACTGGAATAAATGATTGCTGCTTGTGAATTCGGAGTCAAAATCTGATCTCCAAGCAGCTGATGGATCAATTTATTTTCATGAAAACCAGCGAGCATAATGTAGCTTGTCGATTTTTCAGTAAGCTTATTGATCCACCATAAGCTTCGGTTGCCAGGTGATAATTCATTGGTTTTACCAAAGTTCGTAATCGTCTTTATCAATGCTTTAATATCGTCTACAGAAACCGCATCAATATGATTGTCAGAAATCGTCTGTTGAGCGCGATGGATCGTGTTTTCATCAAAGGAAGCAGGTGAGATTTCATTCCATGCAAGCACAGCTGATGCAGCAAGTAATTGCTCTTCCTTCACGGATATTTTGAGCCAATTCACAAGCAAAGTTGGAACGATAGGCTGAATTTTATTTATGTAGTACTGTCCGTTAATGAGGCTTGAGTAAGTATCCTTATATAAAGCAGACACGCTTTGCCATGACTCAAATGGCTGCACTTCAATGTTTAAGAAAATATTGTTTACCGTTTCTAACCAAGGGAACATTGAGCCTTGAAGGCGGAAGTGGTTCCACAATGCAGCAATTAACTGGACAAATTTCCGCTGATCTATTCTGTAAAGCACGATCAGCACCTCATAGAAATCTTCCGGCGCAGCAGTCCCAGCTCGTTCTTGCTCGACATACTCTTTTAGCACATGGAACCATTGAATATCCTCTGTGCGAATCGCTTCTTTTATTGCAAGCTCGGTCGCATTCTGATCATCCCGTTCCTCCTCATAAAAACGGCGGGCCAGTTCAGTTACCATTGGATAATCAGGATCCAGATGCAGTGCTTTTTTTAATATCGCGTATGTACGATCTGTCTTATTTCTTTCTTGGTAAAGGAAAAAGAGCTTTAAATAGATTTCTGATAATAGGGTTTTATCGTCGGTTTTTATCGATGTGTAAATGTCTTCTGCCGATGTCAGGTCTTTAAGCTCATAATATGAATCGGCAATATTTTTCCGGGACCAATTCCCGAGCTCGCCCTCAATATTTTCCCATTTGAAGATAGCTGCTTCATAATCCTTGTGATGAAAATAAACCTCTCCTTGGGCGTACCGTACAGCACTCAAGTCGTTTGACTCCTCTTGACGCTCGGCCAGATGATTTTCAGCCAGCACAAGAATGGGATGCTTTGTTTCGTGCTCGTCTATAAATGATTTATAAAATGTTTTATTAATTAATTGTGAAGTCATGGTAACCTCCGGGCTTTTCGACTATGTCATTCGTATAAAAAAGAATGCTTACCTATTAGTGTATCAAAAATAAGTTGCGGCAAGTTTTCATTTCCTTTTCAATTTAATGCATTTTGTACAAAACAGAACGAACTAAGTAGTTTTTCTATAATGTAACATAATGCAATTAAAAAATGTTATTCTCGAATTTTTCTGATTGCAATGTAATATAATCTCACATCATACATGTTTTTCCGGATGATCTGCTTTATGATTTTATACAAGTTAACTAAAAAAATATAGTTTTATAGATAAAAGTAACCAACACAGCAAGTGCAATTGGAGGTTCATTTATGGATACGATTCATCAAATATTGAATGCTCTGGATTACACAACGGAAGATTCTGTGCTTGCGACGATTATTCGCGTGGACGGTTCCTCCTATCGTAAAGCAGGAACGATGATGCTCTTGGAAGAGGGAGGTTCTAGAACAGGTGTTTTAAGCGGCGGCTGCCTGGAGGAAGATTTGTATGAAAGGTCGATTCAGCTTCCGAAAGGATTTTCGTCGAAGCTAGTTGCCTACGATATGAGCAGTGACGACAATCTTTCATGGGGCTTAGGTGTCGGCTGCAACGGTGTTGTGTACGTTCTGCTTGAACGGATTGATGCTGAGCTGAAGTTGAATTTAGCAAAAGTAAAATCGGCATTTCATAAAGGCAGTCCGGTCACGATGGTGAAAAAGCTGAATGATAAAAATCAAGTCACAGACTATTTATTTCTAACGGAAACTGAAGAATTTGGCGTATGGAATAAAGAGCTCTCCACATATGAAAGAGAGCAAATAGCAAAAGTCAGCAAAACGGTTCTCATAAAAAAAGATGATGGCACAACGTACATCCAGCGATGTGAGCCAAAGCCAAGGGTATTCTTGTTCGGAGCGGGGATCGATACGATACCGATTGCTGAATTGGCTTCAACTTCAGGCTTTTCGGTCATTGTCTCTGATTGGCGATCTGCGCTGTGCAATACTTTTAATTTTCCAAGAGCAGATAAGCTGATCGCAGGTTTCCCTGCCGATGCACTTAAGCAGATCTCCTTTCGAGAAAGTGACAGTATCATTATCGCTACCCATCATTTTCAGCACGACCAAGCCATTTTGGAATATATGCTGGATCAGCGAGTCGCCTACATCGGATTGCTTGGATCGAGCAGGCGGACCGAGAGGCTTCTTCAAGGAAAGGTGCCTCCTGCTCACTTTTTTAGCCCGATCGGATTACGAATAGGGGCTGAAGGACCTGAAGAAATAGCCGTAGCCGTTATCGCTGAAATTCTGCAAAATCGAAATAGCTTAAAAAATTCTCAAATCAAGAAGCAGATTAGAATATGAAGGCAATGATCGGGATTTACTTAGCTGCGGGAAAAAGTACGAGAATGGGACTATATAAACTTGCCCTCCCGCTGTCAGGCACTACACTCGGGAGTTTAAGCTTAAAGGCAGCGATTCAGTCAAAGCTTGATCAAGTCATTGTAATTGAAAACAGCAGCACGCCTCACGCTGCCTGGGTCGATCCGAGTCTGCTAAACAATCAAGAAAAATGGAGCGTTGAGTGCTGTGATGATGCAGATAGGGGACAGTCTTATTCCATTGTATGCGGTGTGAAAAAGGCAGCAGAAATGGGTGCTGACGGTATCATAATTATGCTTGCGGATCAGCCGTTTCTCTCTGTATCGCTCATCAATCGATTACTGTCAACATACTCCAGCCGTACAAAACCTCTACCGTATGTAGCTTCGAAACTCAAAAACGATATTCGACCACCAATCCTCTTTTCAAAGGAATGCTTTCCATTTCTACTGAAGCTAAAAGGAGACGAAGGCGCCAAAAAACTTATCTTAAATGGATGCTTAGGAGAAGGACTCTCGATTGCTCATGAAGATCCGATGAATTTTTTTGATATTGATACGCCGCGAGACTATCAAAAGGCAAAGGGGGGAGCAAGCCATTGAATAAAACATCAATGTCAACGAAGGTTTTTGTTCCGAAAACAATAGAAGAAGCGTTTGAGCTGAAGCATTCCCTTAGCGAGAAAGGCTGTGTTGCTCTGGGTGCGACGTGGCTTCAGCTTCAATGGGAGAAGACGGGCATGAAGCCTCAAAATTTGATAAGTCTTGAACAAGTCATCCCCCTTCAGGAGATCACAGCTGAATTGATAGAAGACCAACTTTTTTTATCATTGGGAGCTGCCGTAAATCTAAGCTCCTGTCGGCGTAACCCATTGATACAAGGGAAATGGCCTGCTTTAAGCCGAGCAGTTTCGCATGTAGCGTCACCTGGAATCAGAAACAAAGCAACGATCGGCGGAAATGTCGCAATTAAAACGGGTGATATCATCCCGTTGCTGTTGGTTATGGATGCCACGATCGTTTTATATACAACTGAAGGCTATGTTCGTACTCCACTCGCTGAATGGCTGGAGAATAATCGTGAGGATTGTCTAATAACGAGAATCCTCATTCCCAGGGAAGAAAATCGGAAGGTCTTTTATCATAAAATCGGACGACGAAAAGCATTTATAGGGTCGTCAGTCGTTGTATCCGGAAGCTATGAGAAGGATAATCAGCAAAAATTTTCTTTTATCCGTCTGATTGCAGGGCATGCAGACATCCAGGCACAGCGTTTGTATGACGCGGAAAAAAAGCTGTTAAACAAAAGGCTTGCTCCGGAAATGATGAAGGATATTTATCAGACGATGATTTCCGAATTTCAGCCAATGCCTGATGCTTTTCTTTCAGCTGATTACCGTAAGAAAGCAGCGGCAAACCTTTTAATGTCTGAGCTTGTTCAATGAAGGAGGAAACATTCATGGATGGTAAAAACCGTGTTCGTCCGGACGGCAAGACAAAAGTTACCGGCACATTAAAATATATGACAGACCTGACTTTTCCAAACATGCTTTATGCCAAGGTTTTACGAAGTGAGTTTCCGCATGCTGAGATCAAATCAATAAGTACGGATCGTGCCTCCACGTTGCCTGGTGTGAAAGCTGTTATTACGTATAAGGATGTTCCGGGGATGAATCGTTTTGGAATCGTTTTTCCAGATCAGCCTGTTTTGTGCGAAGATCGGGTTCGTTATGTGGGAGACGCGATTGCGGCTGTGGCAGCTAAGACTGAAGATATTGCCGTTCAAGCACTGTCTTTCATCGAAGTTGAGTATGAGCCGCTTCAAGTGGTAGATGACCCGGAAAAGGCGTTAGAGCCCGGCTCGCCAAAGCTTCATGATAATGGAAATATCCTTCATGAAGCTGGTCATCAGCACGGAGACGTGGAAGCGGGCTTTCGTAGCAGCGATCTGATTTTAGCGGAAACGTATCATCTGCCGCGGCAGATGCATACGTATATGGAAACTGAAGGCGGAGTGGTAGTCCCGGAAAAAGACGGAGCTATCACTGTTTATGCAGGCACACAGCATGGCTATAAAGACCGATTTCAGCTTTCAAGAATACTCGCAATGCCGGAGGAAGACATTCGGATCGTATCGAGTCCAATCGGCGGCTCCTTTGGCGGAAAGGATGAATTAAATATCCAGCCGTACGCGGCATTGCTTGCTATCGTTACGAAGCAGCCTGTAAAAATCCATCAAACGAGGAAAGAATCTGTTCGTTCGGGAATTAAACGGCATCCGATGAAAATTACGATGAAAACAGGAGTGACGGTGGAAGGAAAAATCCAGGCGCAATACGTAAAGATTGTTGCCGATACTGGCGCCTATGCCACTTTAGGACCAGCTGTGCTTGATTTTTCTGTCGAACATGCCGCTGGTCCATACCTTATTCCGAATCTGTTGACCGAAGGCATTTCTGTCTATACGAATAACGGAGTAGCCGGAGAATTCAGAGGCTTTGGCGGCAACCAAATAACGTTTGCGCTTGAAAGCCAGATGGATCGTTTAGCGGAAAAATTGGGAATGGATCCGCTGCAAATACGAAGAATTAATTTGCGCGAGGCAAAAGATCCCGGTCCGATGAACCATCGAATTGCACCTACAGATGGTGCTGCAAATGTGCTTGAAACGATTGCGAAATCTCCGTTGTTACATGTTTCAAAAAAGTCCTCTTCTCCATTTAAAAAGAAGGGGGTGGGAGCGGCAATCACGATGCATGGAGGTGGCCTTGGATACGGAAGATTGGATCCTTCAGGAGGCAGGCTTTCATTATCTGAAGAAGGAAAGATCGTGATCTCATTTGGATTTGAAGAATGCGGACAGGGGATCCTTGCTGTCATTGAAAATCTAGTAACGGATGAGCTTGGCTGCTCTACCGAAGATTTGCAAATTATTATTGGCGACACTGAAGCGGTACCTGTATCCGGATCATCTACAGCTTCAAGAGGAACCAGCATGGTTTGGCAGGCGATTCAGCTGATGAAACCGTTATTTATCAAACAACTGATTGAAAAAGCCGCTGAACTTACCAATCTTCCAGCTGAATCTCTGTTGATTGGACCAGGGGGACTTTATCAAAAAAAGTCACCTGTTATTTCATTTTCAAAGCTTGCAGCGCAAGGCTTTAAAGAAAGTTCCCTGGTCGTCGATACTTCATTTCAATTTCCTACGACTCCTGATCCTGTAATAGGAGGGCATTTTCTTTATTCGTTTGGCGCGGTTGCTCTTGAAGTGGAGGTTGATCTTCTGACAGGAATGGTTCAGGTAACGGATATGGAGCATGCGGTTGCGGCTGGTCCTGTCGTCAGCAAACAAGGCTATACCGGACAAATTGAAGGCGGCGCTATGATGGCGCTTGGCTATACGTTATCGGAAGAAGCAGCGATGTCAGAAGGAAGATACTTGACGGGAAATTTGGATACTTATCTGATCCCAGGGATACAAGATGTGCCTCCCGATATAAATATTCACGCGATTGAGGAGCTATGTGAAGGGGATATTTACGGACCTAGAGGAGTTGGAGAAATAGGGACGGTCGCAGTTGCGCCGGCGATCGCCAAGGCTGTCCACGATGCAGTCGGATATTGGGTCAATCGCCTGCCGATTTCATCAGAAGAGCTTCTTGACGCAATCGATGAAAAGGGGGAAAAGGCATGGATATGAAGGAGCAATCACAGCTAAAACCGGGCGACTCCCCAAAAGAATTAAAAAGCATGACTGTAAACGGAACGATAAAAGTGATTACAAAACCAGATACGACCCCGCTTGTCGAAGTACTGAGGGATGAATTTCAGCTGACAGGGACAAAAGTATCTTGCGGAATCGGCCGATGCGGCGCATGCTCAGTACTCATGGATGGACGCCTGATTAATTCCTGTATGACGATGGCCTATCAAGCGTTTGATAAAGAAATAACGACGATTGAAGGCCTTGCTGAAGATGAGCTCGACTGCTGCCAAAATGCTTTTTTGCAGGAAGGCGGCTTTCAATGCGGCTATTGTACACCCGGAATGATCATAGCGCTAAAAGCACTGTTTCAAGAAAATGAAGAAGCGACAGATGAGGAAATTTTAGAAGGCCTGTCGGGAAATCTATGCAGATGCACCGGATACGGCGGAATCATTCGAGCGGCGAGACGAGTAAGGGAAGAGCTTAGAGAAACAGGTTTTTTTGGATAAAAATTAGTGGGAGAGTTTTTTCTCTCACTGGTTTGCTTCTCATTTCAACTTCATTATCCAAAACCCCGCAACAATAATAGCCAGACCGAGCAATGTCCACCAGTTCGGTACCTCCTTCAAAAATAAATAACTAATCAATAAACAAATCATCATTTCAATGCCTTTTGAAAAAGTAAGGGTGAACGTCATATTTCCAAAAGCTTGATATGCAAATTTCACGCCGTATCCGATCAATAAGTTTGCTGCAAAAAATACCGGTAAAAGCTTAAACTGATACCAAACTGTTGTCCAAAATGCCGGATTGATATGCTCACTTTGGTACGCAAAAATAGCGTTTATTGTAAATAACCCTCCTGCTAGTAAAACAATAGCGAATATAAACAATTTTTTTCCTCCGCCAAAAACAATTTGAGAATTATTTTTCCCTTGAGGAACTTTTTTAACCATAACCAATTTTCGAAGATTAATCTTTAGGGTGATAAATTTCTTATTGAATTTATCTCTTTAATCATTTTTTGAGGTTCATCTGCACGAAATACTACAGTATTAACGTATTTATTTTTTCCGTAAGAGCCTCTCATTAATGTTGGTTCCTTTAAAGTGAGTTCAAACTGTGGAGAATCAAGCTTTGTTAAAGAAATGTATGTATCTTTAGGTATTTTAGCACCGAGTTCACTTTCTTTTGCATGTTTTATGCTTATGATATTTTTGATATCTATTTCAATGCTGCTCTGAAATCCTAGACGAATTATGAGTTTACCTTTCTTAATAACATGAGGTAAATATTTTATAGAATTATTATGTCCTATCATATAAAGTAGAGCGTAAATATTCAGTACTGTAAAAATCCATGCAGCAATATCATTCCATATTTGAATAAGAAAATGAAATAGCAGGCCTTCTCCAACAATCAGGATTGAAAATACGATGGTAACGATCTTTAACTGTAAAGATTTATGATAGGGATAGACTCCTTGCGATTGTACTTTTGGCTTTTTAAACGACACGACTATAGAATAATAAAATACACTAAGTTCTGTTAAGACTATTTCTAATAGCGGGCCTTTTCCTAACTTTGGTTCAAGTGACTTCCTAACAGCATCAAGAAAATCACTGTTTTCATTTGTTTTATAAAGGATTATAGTTTTAACGATCGTATAAATTACAATAATGATGACACAAACTTCTAAAACAGGTAAGAGCCAAACCAAGATATGATTAAAAAAACCTTTGTGCGGAAGAGGGATAATATAATAAGAAGCAGCTAAACATAAAAGAAATGAAAGATATGACAATAATTTTGGCAAAGGTCTTGGACGGATCAACAAAAAATAGATGCTCATCGGGGTTAGAATAATTAGGCTCAAAGTTATTAATATTACAATAGAGTTATTAATGTTATCCAAACGTAGTATAAAGTAGCTGCCTCCCATTAAAGTGAGAAGCACCACAAGTAAGATTGGTATTTGCAGTTTTTTTATGGCCGACACCTCATAACGATATTATTTGTTCTTTCCCTATTTCAATTAAATTATGAAGCTTACATACATTAACATAAATTACCAATATTTCACAGAAGAAAAATAAAAACAGGAGCGAAAGAAATAATTCCTTTCGCTCCTGTTTTTTAACTTCCTCTATATACCTGGTATCCCCAAGGTGAAACGAGCAAAGGAACATGGTAGTGGGAGCCCGGATCTGCGATTCCGAAGCGAACTGAGACGACATTCAGAAATGGCGGATCGGGCAAAGGTGTTTCTTTTTCTTTAAAATAGTCGCCGATATAAAATAACAGTTCATATTCTCCTGAAACCATTTTCTCTTCAGAGAGCAGCGGTTTATCAACCCTGCCGTCTTTGTTTGTTATGCTATTCGCAAGCAGCGACCTATTTGATTGTTCGATAGAATATAATTCGATTTTTACACGAGAAGCAGGAATGCCGTGTGTTAAGTCAAGAATGTGAGTTGTCAGCTGTCCCATAATATCCCCCTTATTTCTTTACTTCTCCAGCTTTTTCAGTGTTTTGTGTATCAATTTTTTCTTGCAATCGGAAAGAGGCAATTTTGAATACTTCGTTTAAAGCTGTTTCAAATTCTATGTCGCGTCCGTTTTGCAGCCGGGAGTGAATGGCCTGTTGAATTTCGTCTTTCGTTTTGCCTTTAACAGCAAGAATAAATGGAAAGCCGAATTTCTCATCATAGGCATGATTTAATTGAAGAAAGAGCTCGTATTCATCATCATTCAAGCTGGCGAGGCCCGCATTTTTTTGCTCTTTGACAGAATCATTGCTCATTTGTTTTCGATCCCCTAGCCGCGGGTGGCTGTTTAGAAGAGTTTCCTTTTTCTCCCGATCTGAGTATTGAACGATTTTTTTCATTGCTTCAGTCAATTCGGCCAAACTGGAATATGGCCGTTGTTTCTCCGTAAGAATCGCAACCCAAGGCGATTCCTCATAGATATGGGCAAGCGTATCAGAAAATTCATTTGGTGACATTCGATTGAGTTCGGATAAAGTGACCACTTTAGATGCTCCTTTCACTGTTACTACTCATCATAGTAAATAGGGCGCATGAAGTCATTGGACATCATGTATAAAACCACCTATAACTTCTTATGTTTTCTACAATACAACCTAGTTATTTCAAAACCATTTGTATACGAAAAGCAAGTCTTAGCCGCAAGGTAGCGTCAGGATCCTTTAAGCTTACACCTAAAATTTCTTCACACTTTTCCAGTCTATAAATCACTGTATTGCGGTGAACGTACAAGCGCTTCGCTGTTTCAGAGATTTGGCAATGCGTCTCTAAATAAATCGAAAGTGTGTTTAATAAGCTTTGTTCCTCATATTGAAGATCTGAGAGCTTTTGCAGCGTAAACGCATAGAAGTTTCGTAAATCATCAGTCGGAACCATCCTTAAAATCTCTGAAATGTCCTTCGTATGGTAAAATTGAACAAATTGAGAGTTTCCGGAAAGGTAGCCTGTTTGCAAAGCATCGGTCGCTTCCGAATAGGATTCGGGAACATCAAGCAGCACGTGGCATACGTTACTGACTCCGAAAGATATCGTTTGCCGAAACAGTCTGTTTATATCGTTTTGCATCTGTTTTAACCAGTCAGAAACGACGGTATTTTCTTCTCCCCAATATTCACCAGCTTCGATCAATAGGACGCCAATATCACTTATCATATAAAAATGTGACGGAAGAGAAAGTGAAGACAAGCGCCCTTCCAAAAATTCAAATACGGTATCCGTTATGATCTGATTTTCAATGAAGCTTGCGTCGGATTGCTTGCGGTCAAGCTTTCCTGCGACACATAAATATTTTTGTTCTCTTTTTAAATTCAGTTCTTTTCCGCGATTTTCGATTTCGCTTTCGGAAGAAAAAACGCCTTCGACAAAATTGCTAAAGAACTCATTTCGTGCTCTTTTCGTATATTGTTTTAGTGCATTATCCTTCATCAATTCAAACGAAATGACATTGGTTGCCTGTTCGATCGTAAGGATTTTTTGTTTATCTGACACAGAAATAAAGCCTTCTACGATAAGATATCCGCATTTTTTTTCATGAGTGAAAATTGGAAAAACGGAAAAGGCAGATTTGGAAGAAAGCAAAGTAAACGATGTGTACGCTGCATCCGTTAACTGCTGCAGGCCGTTCTCAAGGTCATCGCTAACATTCGTTGAGTTTGTTGATGAAGCAAGGATTCGTAAATGATGGTCGACCAAAAGGACAGGAAAATCCAGCAGCTGGGAAACGTTTTTCAGAAGCGCTCTCAAACCTTTTCCGCTCATTATATGTTCTGTAAATCGTTTGTGTATGGAAACTGCATGCTGCAATTCACCCGTTCGAATATCGAGAATGTAACTTAAGGTCTGGTTTGCGATGTCGGCTAATCTTACCTGGTCAGGGAGGTCGATGATCGGAAAAGCGAGCTGATCAGCGAGCTCTAAAATAGAGTCGGGGATGTGGTGCAAAAAACGTTTTGTTTTAATGCCCAGTCCTGCACAACCCCGATTTGACATATGGATAATCAGATCGCCTAGTAGCTCGGGTTCATCCTTTAAGTGATATGCCGTAGTCACAAGAAGATCCCCTTTATTAAGATAATCCGTAATATCGGGAGCGTCCATCATGTTAACGTGTTGAACCTCTCGACCTGACCCAGATAAGCCGCCAATTATCTTTGCTTGTTTAAATATAGGTAGCTGCATCAAATCAATAATGTTCATCTCGTTCTCCTTTTCTATGTTCTAAGAAGTAACATACGAATCTCATAATTTTCATCTTTTTAGTTAAAATAAACAATGAATATAAAAAAAAGTAACGAATTTGCTAATGATTATTTTATATATTAACAGTAAACTAAATCTAATACATAAAGTTGTCACATAATGTAACAACAAATGAAAGGAAGTGAGGAAATGAGCTTCTCATCTGATACATTAAGAGGAGATAAACCACAGTTGGATCAATTGCTGTCATGGCTCGCTTCCTACGGAAAGACAAAAGATAACGGCGTGACCAGATTGCTATATTCAAAGGAGTGGCAGGATGCACAGCTGGCTCTTTATGAATTGATGGAGTCATACGGTCTTAAGGCATATTTTGATGACGCGGGGAATCTGTTTGGAAGAATTGAGGGAACAGAAGATTCTCAAGCAACCATTTTAACCGGCTCTCACGTAGATTCTGTCGTGAATGGAGGGCGTTTTGACGGAGCTTTTGGAATTGTTGCGAGTTTGCAGGCTGTTTCACAACTTCTTTCCGATCACGGTCCTCCGAAAAAAACGATTGAAGTCGTTTCCTTATGTGAGGAAGAGGGCAGCAGATTTCCCCTGACCTTTTGGGGTTCCGGCAATATTACCGGGGTACATGACCTTAAAAAAACACCGCCTGTCCGCGACGCGGAAGGTGTAGGCCTGGAAGCCGCGATGCACGAGGCCGGCTTTGGTAAAAGAATGCATCCAGATCCGTATCGAAATGATATTACATGCTTTCTAGAGCTTCATATTGAACAGGGGAATGTTCTTGAACGATCTGGGAATTCAATTGGATTGGTTACAGATATCGTTGGCCAAAAAAGATATACAGTGACAATAAAGGGAGCAAGCAATCATGCAGGTACGACCCCGATGCAAAATCGGGAAGATGCTCTCGCCGCTGCGTCAGAATGCATTTATTACATGACGAAGGAAGCGAAAAAAACAGATCCGCACCTTGTGGCAACAGCCGGGAAAATGAGCGTAAAACCGAATGTTCCGAATGTCATTGCTGAATCTGCAGAGTTTACGGTTGACATCAGGCATCATAACGAAGATTTGCTGGAGAAATTTTCTCATGATTTATTTGCAGCCTTTGAACGTATTTCTAATCAGTCAGAAGTAAAAATGGCCGTTTCCCAATGGACGAATGTGAAGCCTGTTCCATTGAATGCCGACTTGAAAAAGCTGTTTGCCGAAGAGGCGGACGCTCTAAATATCAGTTATCAAGAAATGACAAGCGGGGCTGGGCATGATTCACAGGTATTCGGTACTTATTGTCCGACGATGCTCGTATTTGTTCCAAGTCATAAAGGGATTAGCCATTCTCCGTTGGAATGGACGAACAATGAGGATTTAACGTCTGGCTGCAAGCTGCTGACATCCGCGTTATATCAATTAGCCTATGAATAGAAAGGAGAATAAAGAATGGCATATAAGGAGCTTTGTGCACCGAAACGAACAATTATGACGCCAGGTCCGGTAGAAGCGGATCCGAGAGTATTACGTGCATTAAGCACGCCGATATTGGGGCAATTTGATCCGGCTTTTACCGAGATGATGAATGAAACGATGGACATGCTAAGAGGCGTATTTCAGACTTCAAATAAGTGGGCTTTTCCGATTGACGGGACGTCCAGGTCCGGATTGGAAGCGGTCTTGTCCAGCGTAATTGAAAAAGGTGACAAGGTGCTGATCCCGATTTACGGACGGTTCGGGTATCTTCTCACCGAAATTTGCGAAAGATACGGAGCAGACATCCACATCATGGAATGTGAGTGGGGAGACGTATTTAACCCCGAAGATGTAATCGAGCAAATCAAACAGGTTCAACCGAAAATTGTCGCAATGGTGCATGGGGAAACCTCAACAGGTGCAATTCAGCCATTAAAAGAGATTGGTCACGCGTGCCGTGCTTTGGATGCCCTGTTTATTGTTGATGCGGTCGCAACAATTGGCGGTACAGAAGTATTAACGGACGAGTGGTGCCTGGACGCTGTAATTGGCGGAACACAAAAGTGCCTGTCCGTTCCATCTGGAATGGCCCCGATAACCTTTAATGACAGAGTCGAAGCTGTCATCAATTCTCGAAAAAAAGTAGAGAAAGGTATCGCGACAGAAAGCGATCATGCCTATGAAAGAAAGCATTCTCCGATTTCGAGCAATTATTTTGATATCAGCCAGTTAATGGATTATTGGAGCCCAAGACGGCTTAATCATCATACAGAGGCTACGACAATGCTTTATGCGCTTCGCGAAGGCGTTCGTCTTGTTCTTGAGGAAGGACTTGAAAATCGTTTTAAACGCCATCGTCTTCATGAAGAGGCGCTTATAGCAGGAATAAAAGCGATGGGACTCGAACTATTTGTTGAAGGAGAGAAAAAGCTCCCGGTAGTCACCTGTATTAAAGTTCCGGAAGGGATAGATGCAGACTCGGTCAGAAGCTTGATGCTATCTGAATTTGGCGTTGAGATTGCCAGTTCTTTCGGGCCTCTTCAAGGGAAAATTTGGCGTATCGGTTCGATGGGCTACAGCTGCCAGAAGAAAAATGTTCTTTTTGTCCTTGCCGCATTTGAGGCAGCGTTAATTTATCATGGAGCAGCAATTAAAGCTGGAGATGCCATACAAACGGTTCTTTCTTTTTACAAAAGGGAGGGGTAACTATGAAGCCCTATGATCTAATAATTAAAGGAGCACAGATTGTTGCACAAGATGGAGTTATTTCTGCAGATGTGGGAATTAATGATGGAGTCATAGCTGAAATCGGCTCCCTTTCCGAAGAAGACAGCTTAGACGTATTTAAAGCAGAAGGGTTTTATGTCTTTCCCGGGGCGGTAGACTGCCATGTACATCTTGACGAACCTGGCCGCGAGCATTGGGAAGGTTTTGAAACAGGAACGGCGATGCTTGCTGCGGGAGGCTGTACAACATTTTTTGATATGCCTTTAAACGGAATCCCGTCAACGACTTCTGTGCAAGCCTATGAAGAAAAAAAGAAAATCGCTAACGAAAAATCGGTTGTTGATTTTGCTTTGTGGGGAGGACTTGTGCCTGGAAACTTTGAAGAAATTGCAGGGCTTGCCGAAGCTGGAGTGATCGGCTTTAAAGCGTTTCTTTCTGAATCCGGGAACAAGGAATTCGAAGCGGTTGATGATGAGACGCTTTTGCTAGGCATGATGGAAATCGCCAAGCATAATAAAATACTAGCTCTCCATTCAGAAAGCAATGTGATCACCCGTGTCATGCAGTCGATTTTTGAAAAGAAGGGTGATGTATCTGCGGATGCCTATGCTGCCTCGAGACCAGTGGAAGCAGAGGTAGAAGCGGTTGAACGAGCTATTCAGTTTGCTAAGCTAAGCGGCTGCCTGCTGCATTTTGTCCACATCAGCAGTGGACGAGCCGTTGAGGCAATTACGAGAGCAAAAGAGGAAGGAATGGATGTCACCCTTGAGACCTGTCCTCATTACCTTCTGTTTACCCATGATGATCTAAAAACAATAGGGTCAAGAGCAAAGTGTGCTCCACCACTTAGAGAAAAGCCAGTCAGAGATGAATTGGTTTCAGCACTCATTGAAGGCAAAATTGATATGATTTCCTCTGATCATTCTCCGTGTCCTCCTGAAATGAAAAACGAAGAAAACATGTTTCAGTCATGGGGAGGGATCAGCGGCGGGCAATATACGCTATTGAGTGTTATTGAGGTGGCGCTTAAGTACAATATTCCGTTAGAAAAGGTCGCATACTGGACGGCGGAATCTCCTGCAGACCGTTTCGGATTAGGGAAGAAAAAAGGAAAAATCAAAGCTGGATATGATGCAGACCTTACTATTGTTGATCTGAACCAACAATTTACTGTGGCAAAGAAAAACATGTATGCAAAGCATAAAGTCTCACTCTATGAAGATCATTCGTTTCCATGCAAAATTAATGCGACATTTACAAGAGGCAAGCTAGTATACTCCGACCTGACTTGAACAAACCTTCAAACAGTGGGGGTTATGAAGGACATTTCTCCGGCACTCTTACTTCATGATGTCCTTCACAACCCGGATGAAGGACATATTTCTGTATCACTTGCGCCATTTTGTCCTTCATAACCCGAATGAAGGACATTTCTCTGCCTCACTTGCGTTATTCTGTCCTTCATAACCTGAATGAAGGACATTTTTTTGTATCACTTGCGCCATTTCGTCCTTCACAACCCGGATGAAGGACATTTCTCTGCCTCACTTGCGTCATATTGTCCTTCATAACCCGAATGAAGGACATTTCTCTGCCTCACTTACGCCATTCTGTCCTTCATAACCCGAATGAAGGACATTTTTTTGTATCACTTGCGCCATTTCGTCCTTCACAACCCGGATGAAGGACATATTTCTGTTTCCCTTGCGTCATTTTGTCCTTCGTGACCGGTATGAAGGACATTTCTCCAGCACTTTTACTTCATTCTGTCCTTCATAACCCGAATGAAGGACATATTTCTGTTTCCCTTGCGCCATTCTGTCCTTCACATTCCGAAATGAAAGATGTTCCTCTGTCTCATTTGCGCCATTTTTTGTCCTTCACAACCAGAAAATTCGAAAATTGGACAAGCTATGATAAGCATGAAATTTCGAGCTGTACCTTTATCCTTATTAGAAGATTCTTAGAAAATCGTATGATAAACTAAGTTTAGAGGTGATACAGATTGATTTACATAGGCTTGTCAGGCTGGGGAGATCACGATAGCATTTATCCCGCGAGACTTAACAGTAAAAACAAACTGGCTCATTATTCCGCCAATTTCCCTATCGTTGAACTTGATTCAAGCTTTTATGCCATTCCGCCGGAGAGAAATAGTGTAAAATGGATAAAAGATACACCTGATTCCTTTCAATTTATAATAAAAGCCTATCAGGGAATGACTGGTCATCAAAGAGGAGAAATCCCTTACGAGTCAAAGGAAGAAATGTTTGATCATTTTAAGAAATCGATCGTTCCTTACATAAATGCTGGTAAGCTGGCGATGGTCCTTTTTCAATTTCCTCCATGGTTTGATTGCACGAAAGATAATGTTGCTTATTTAAGATGGTGCAGGGAACAAATGGGTGATATGCCTTGTGCTCTTGAATTCCGGCATCAGTCTTGGTTTTCCCCTTCATTTTTGAAAAGAACGCTGGATTTTATGAAAAAAGAAGAATGGATCCATAGCATATGTGATGAGCCGCAAGCAGGTGTTGGAAGCGTGCCTGCAGTATTGGAGGCGACTTCACAATTAAAAACGCTCGTTCGGTTCCATGGACGTAATATAGAAGGCTGGAAAAAACCCGCTTCAGGAGAAAACTGGCGGGAGGTTCGGTATTTGTACAGGTACAATAAGAATGAGCTCACTGAATGGAAAAAGAAGCTGGAAGCCTTGCAAAGACAAACTCGCGACATATATGTTATTTTTAACAACAATTCTGGCGGAGATGCAGCAGATAACGGAAAAGAAATGATTACCCTTTTAAATCTGAATTATGAGGGTTTAGCCCCGAGACAGCTAGATTTTTTCAGCTAAAGAGAAGAGGTATTTCATGATTGTAATAATCATTATGCTTATCCTTGGGGTATTGGCAGGTATGATTGGAAGCCTGGTGGGGCTCGGAGGGGGAATTCTGATTGTCCCAGCTTTGACTTATTTGGCAGAAATCGTACCAGCTTTTCACGATGTGACCCCTCAGATTGCCATCGGAACATCGTTGTTTGTTATTATTTTTACCGGCCTTTCTTCTACTTTATCATATATGAAATATAAACTTGTTGATTACAAAAGCGGGCTGATTTTTTTTATCGGATCTGGTACAGGAAGCGTAGCAGGGGCGTATGTTTCTAAAGGATTTCATACAGATTCGTTTTCCTTATGGTTCGGCATTTTTATGATTGCCATCTCGCTATCGTTGATGCTGAAAAGAAATCAAAGATCCGCTGAAAAAAAACATGTCGGAATGATCCGGGCGTTTCAGGAGAATGATGGGACTGTATATACTTATTCCTATCGTGTTTGGATCGGAATCAGCATTGCTCTAGTTGTTGGCTTTCTTGGCGGGTTATTTGGAATTGGCGGCGGGTCATTAATGGTGCCTGCGATGATACTGCTTTTTATGTTTCCGCCGAGGGTAGCTATAGCCACTTCCATGTTTATTATTTTTTTATCATCTATCACCGGATCTATCGCTCATATTGCTTCAGGACATGTCAATTGGCTTTTTGCTCTTTGTTTAGTCCCGGGTGCATGGTATGGCGGCAAACTTGGTGCGTATATTAACAGGGCGCTTAAAAACGATATTCTTGTCATTATGATGAGATGGGTTTTGGTCATTATCGGGCTGCGCATGATCTTTCAAGCGATTTTTTAGTTCTTTACAAGGAGAAGGAGATATGAGAGAGACTCTTCACTTATTTCATACAAATGATTTGCATAGCCATTTTGAAAACTGGCCAAAAATCGCGCAATATATTGAAACGAAACGTAACGAGCTGCAGAAAAAGAAGGAAGAGTCATTGGTTTTTGATATCGGTGACCACGTAGATCGTTTTCACATGATTTCAGAAGCAACCTTTGGAAAAGCAAATATTGAGCTTTTGAATGATATATGCTGTGACGGTGCGACAATCGGAAATAATGAAGGGATTACACTACCGCACGAAAAACTCGACACATTGTATGCTGATGCAAAATTTCCAATCGTATTATCGAATCTGTATGATTTAAACGGTAAGAGACCCGATTGGTTGATGCCTTACTATATTAAGACGCTGAAAAATAATATGAAGCTTGCCATTCTTGGTGTTACAGTATCCTATTACGATGTGTATGAAGTTCTCGATTGGAAGATAACGGATCCGTTTGAAAGCATTTCAGAAGTCATAAATGAAGTGAGGGAGCAAGCTGATATTATTGTGCTTCTTTCCCACCTTGGCATTTCTGATGACATTCTGGCCGCAAAACGGTTTCCTGAAATCGATGTGATTCTTGGCTCTCATACCCATCATTTGCTCGAAAATGGTCAATACGAAAACGGGGTTCTTTTGGGATGTGCAGAAAAATACGGGCACTTTGTTGGACATATTGAGCTTCAACTGGATTCTGAAACGAAAACAATACACGGCAAAAAAGCAAGTGTTCAAAAGGTAGAAGATTTAACAGAAAGCTCAATCAGGGCAAAGGACTTTCTGCAGAAGGAAGAAAAAAAAGCAAGCGAAATCCTGAATCAGGAGGTAGCCACGATTTCTTCGACCTTAGAGGTCAACTGGTTCTATTCATCTTCTTTGCCTAAACTGCTTGCAGAAGCTTTGAGGGAATGGTGCGGAACTGAGATCGGCATGGTGAACTCCGGAGTTATTCTCCAGTCTCTCGAAAAAGGATCTGTTACGAGAAAGGATTTGCACAGCATTTGTCCGCATCCGATTAATCCCATAAAGGTTTTTCTTGAAGGGGACGAGCTAAAGGAAATTATTCTTCATGCGGCAACGGATCAAATGGAGCAGTTCCAAATTAAAGGGCTCGGCTTTCGCGGGGAAGTGATGGGGAAAATGATGTATTCCGGTATCGAATTGGAGACGGAGCGTTTGCAAGACGGATTGGTGCATGTGAAGAGCATATTGATTAATCAAGAACCGCTCGTGCCCGATCGAGTATATTCCGTTGGTACAATCGATATGTTTACGTTAGGCTCTTTTTTTCCTTCGATTCGAAATGCAACGAATAAAATCTATTTTATGCCGGAATTTTTGCGTGACCTTTTGGCATGGAAGCTCAGTAAAGCGTAATTTCCGCTTCGGCCTATACAACAAGTCCTTCTTTCTATCATAAATTGATGGGGAAGGGAGGATTTCTTAAATGGTAACATTAACACCGTTGATGATTGGTGATTATCCTTTTACTGCTATAACTGTAAAGCTTCCAAAAACAAACTTCATGGCTGTGACCAATGAGAATGGCTACATTATGTGTGGCGCGCTCGATGTTGCTTTATTAAATGAAAAATTAAAGGATCGGAAAATAATAGCCGGGAGAGCTGTAGGTGTCCGGACAATTGAACAGCTGCTTGAGGCGCCGCTCGAATCTATCACATATGAAGCGGAATCGCTGGGGATTCACCCTGGTATGAGCGGAAGAGAAGCATTATTAAAAATGGCTAAACCCCTTTAATCAGGGGTTTTCTTATGTATTTTTTTAAACATGGCAATTGTCATATACTCTTTTCTAGCGAGTGGTTTTTTCTAGAGAGCATCATGATCCCTGCTATAAGCAATAAGATCCCTGGCACAAAATAGAATGAAAGTGAGTACAAAATCCCCATGACCAAAATAAAGATGCCCCAGCCTAAACTGTCTTTCTTCAGGAAAAATGTCCCGACCCAAACTAAAATAATCAACGGGGCATTTAAGAAAATCGAAATTAGAAGTACAATAAACCAAAAAGCCGCATTCGCATCACCTTCCGCAACCGTTCCGAAGAAAAGTAAAATGAAAACAGTCAAGATCAAGCATAAAACCAATAAAATACTAGCGATTAAGGATAAGATAAATTCGGTTGACCTGTTCAAGCGTGAGCTACCTCCTAGTTGTTTTCTATTACATGATATCATAAATAAGGAGGATATTTTTTACTTTTCCAATTATCTAGGATTCAGAAAAGTTTTTTCAACTTCGCATTCTAGAGGCTATAATCATTTTTAGACTATATTGTGTTTGATAATTTTATGGACAAACTTAGTAAAAAAATACGGATTATTCATCGCTCAGCTTTTTAATTATTTTTCTTTCGGATATATTCTGCTTTAGTCGCAGAGCTATTACTTTTTTTGGACTGACTTGGGGCTAGCATTGCCAACGCTGTCGTAAAAAGTAAAAAAAATAAGTAAACCCTAATAAAAGAGTAAACCGTTAATTCGAACGGTTTACTTTTTTTTAAGATCTTTTCGCTCCCATACTCGTAAATAAGGATAGGGATCAAAAGACCATTCGGTTCGTCCATTGTCCTTATACATCCCGTAATGCAGGTGAGGCGGAAACTTACCGGAAGTGCCTGGCGGACCATAGCCGGAGCTGCCGACTGAACCGATTACTTCGCCTGGAGCTACAATTTGCCCGACCTTTAAACCTTTAGTGAAGCCGTTTAAATGAGCAAAGTAGTGGTACGTATTATTAATGTCACGGATTCCGATTCTCCATCCTCCAAATCGATTCCAACCCTTCATTTCGACGATGCCAAAGCACGTTGATCGGACAGGGAGGCCGTAATGAGCGAATAGATCCGTTCCTTCGTGTATGCGTCTGCCGCCAAAGCCTCGTGCAGATCCCCATGTACTTCTGTAGCTGTAATCAGTTCGAACGGGCAGCGGAAATGCATGTTCGCCCAGTTCAATGTGCCCGTACTTCTTAAATAGCTTAATAAAGCCAGTAATGATTCCGACGGTCTGATCGCGATGATAATATTCCCATAGGCCAATCCGAATGTTTTCAAGATCGGTTCCGTACTTGCGTAAATATTGCCCAACTGTAAATAACACATCTTCTTCATCGCTTTGATCAGCTAATCCGTCACCGTTTCCATCCATTCCAATTCCATCAAAAACTTTAATACTTAAAGGGTGGACATCTTTAGGATCGGGATTTTCCGGTCCACTCCATATTTCTTCAGGAATATAAATTCCGATAGGGCCGGTGGAATCCGGAAGGTCTTTGCGATTATTACGTATATTCGTTTCATATTGGTCAATCGCAGCAAGCACGTACCAAGGAATGTTTGTCACAGCTTCTGTCTTTTGATAGAGCTCCATCCGTGTTTTTTCAGTTGACTCGCTGGCGGCTTCAGCTATTGGAGAGATGAGCAAAAAAATTAGGGATAATACAATTGCTTTTCTTGTCAAACGGTCGGGCTCCTTTCAAAAAAATTAAGGTACTTCTAGTCTGTGGTATAATCCCGTAATCCATTATTAGAAAATGTTAGTAATTTCAAGGTTTTCTTTTCTTGTTCAATAATGATTACTATGTTAAAGTGGCAATTGTAAAAACTTTTATCTACAATAAAATGTGATCGATTTCAATACACTTCTTATACCCTTCCTAGAAAGAACAGATTCAAATAATGGAGTTGATATCAGTGGTAAAAAAAGAAGAATACCTAAGAAAGCCTGATTGGCTTAAAATAAAGCTTAATACAAATGAAAACTACACAGGCTTAAAAAAAATGATGAGGGAAAAAAACCTACATACAGTCTGTGAAGAAGCGAAATGCCCCAATATCCACGAATGCTGGGCAGTTCGCCGGACAGCTACATTTATGATTCTCGGCTCAGTGTGTACAAGAGCCTGCCGTTTTTGCGCAATAAAAACCGGACTTCCAACTGAGCTTGATCTTAACGAGCCGGAGCGAGTGGCTGATTCTGTGGCTCTTATGAATTTGAAGCACGCTGTTATTACAGCCGTTGCCCGCGATGACCAAAGGGACGGAGGAGCAGGCATTTTTGCGGAAACTGTCCGTGCTGTCCGCAGAAAAAGCCCGTTTACTACTATTGAGGTTCTACCTTCCGATATGGGTGGGGATTATGAAAACTTGAAAATCTTGATGGACGCAAGACCGGATATTCTTAATCATAATATTGAGACCGTTAGAAGCCTGACTCCAAGAGTTCGTGCGCGTGCCACATATGATCGTTCACTTGAATTTTTGCGCCGCGCAAAAGAGATGCAGCCTGATATTCCAACTAAATCGAGCATTATGATTGGTTTAGGCGAAACAAAAGAAGAGATAATTGAAACGATGGATGATCTATTGGCAAACAACGTTGATATTATGACGATCGGACAGTATTTGCAGCCTACGAAAAAGCATTTGAAGGTTCAGAAGTACTATCACCCGGATGAGTTTGCAGAGCTAAAAGATATCGCATTGGAAAAAGGCTTCAGCCACTGTGAAGCAGGACCTCTCGTACGATCTTCCTATCATGCGGATGAGCAAGTTAATGCGGCTTCAAAGAAACGTCAAGCACGAGCATAAACGCCAGAATTCTGGCGTTTTTTTTGCCTCATTCGGAAATCATTGAGAATTAGTGTATCCTATTAAAAAGAATTTTCTTTTTTAATAATTGATGGGGCAATCGTTATGGTCTATCATAAAGAGGATGAAAATTATCAGTCCCTGCAAAAAAGAGGTGGCAAATCAAGGTGATTTCTTTTCAAAATCATACTTTTGAGATCATTGAAAATTTTAAGGACGGGTTTGACGAAGAAGCATTTAAAAATCGTTATTCAGAAATTTTAAACAAGTATGACTATATAGTAGGTGATTGGGGATATAATCAGCTTCGTTTAAAAGGTTTTTTTGATGATCATAATCAAAAGGCAGCTTTCGATACAAAAATAAGCACATTGGATGAGTACATATATGAGTACTGTAATTTCGGCTGTGCGTATTTTGTGTTGAAACGAATCAAAAAGTAACAAATAAGGGGATGGATGAAGGGTGTATTTTGTGGATCAAAAACAAATTGAAGAAACGTTAGTCTTTTTTGAGAAAAATCTGGAGCTTTACAGAAACCATTCGGGATGGAAGACAGAGATCGAAAAGAAGGCATTTGAACGGATCGCACACCTTTTAATTGAATGTGTATTAGATGCGGGGAACATGATGATCGATGGATTTATTATGAGAGACGCCGGCAGCTATAACGACATATTAGACATATTAATGGACGAAAAAGTTATAACCAATCAAGAAGGACAAACACTGAAAAAGCTGGTCTCTATGCGGAAGAAGCTCGTGCAACAATACACTCAAATTGATGAACTTGAATTAGTAAACGGTTTAGCAGAATGCACAGAGGTTCTTCAACGCTTTCCAGAAAGAATTCGCATCTATCTTCGCAACGAACTGGGGCCGGTATCAGCATTTAAATAATAGATGGAGTGTTAAGATATGAAACAATATAAAGCCTACTTAATTGACCTGGATGGCACGATGTACAATGGTTCCGAAAAAATAGAGGAAGCAGGTATTTTTGTAAAAAAGCTCATAGAAAAAAAGATCCCTTACTTATTTGTCACAAACAATTCCTCCCGCACACCGGAACAGGTGGCAAAAAAACTGGTTGAATTTGATATTCCCGCTACAGAAGAACAGGTTTTTACCACCAGTCTCGCCACTGCCAACTATATAGCAGAAAAGAAAAAGAATGCGTCAGTATACTGTATTGGTGAAGAAGGGATCAAAAAAGCCCTTTCAGAAAAAGGGTTTACATTTGCAAAAGAGAATGCGGATGTTGTAGTTGTGGGAATCGACCGCGACATTACATATGAGAAGCTGGCTATTGGTGCATTAGCCATTCGCAATGGAGCAGAATTTATCTCGACAAATGGCGACATTGCTTTGCCGACTGAGAGAGGCTTTTTGCCCGGAAACGGCTCTTTAACGTCTGTGTTAACTGTGACCACAGTCACTCAACCTACATTTATCGGAAAGCCTGAACCAATTATTATGGAACAGGCAATGAAACAGTTAGGTATAGCTGTAGAGGATACGCTTATGGTAGGAGATAACTATGATACTGATATTTTGGCAGGAATTCGTTCCGGTATGGATACGCTGCTCGTTCACACAGGCGTTACGAAAAAAGAGCATTTGAAGAACTATGATGCTCAGCCGACGTATGCGATACATTCGCTTGAAGAATGGCTGACATATATTTAAAAAAACGGGCGGCAGCTTATTGAGGCTGCTGCCCGCTCTTTTGTTGGGAGCTGTGAGCCAGTCTGCTCGATGCAGCTGCTGCGATGGCCCCGACGATATCGTCAAGGAAGGTATGGCATTCTCCGGTCGATTTATCGTTCAATTTCGCTAAAATTCCCGGCTTTTCTTTATCGACGTACCCGTAGTTCGTATAGCCGATTGATCCATAAATATTCACAATCGAGAAAGACAGAATTTCATCAATTCCATAAAGGCTTTCATCGACTTCAATAATGGATTGAAGCGGTTCGGCAAGCATTTTTCGTTCGGCCAAGCGGTCCAATTGTATTCCCGTTAAAATCGCATTTTGAACCTCACGTTTCGCAAGAACCCGTTCCACATTCATAACACATTCCTCATGCGTTAAGTTGGTATGATATTTTCTTTGTAAGAAATAGACGAGGTCTGCTATGTCAGAAACGGAAACTCCTCTTTCCTGCAGCCACTGCTTTGCTGTTGCTTCGACTTGGTCCTGATAATTTTTTTCAGCCATTGCTTTCATCCAATCTTTTTTTACTAGTTTATACAAAAATGAATGAAAATGTACCCTTCATTTCTTAACTCAGAAAATTTGTGTTCATAATTCACCTAAAGCCCGATTATGATAAAAAAAGATCAATATAGAAATGCGGGTGATCATGTGAAGGATTCAATAAAAACCCATTATGGAATTCATGTCCGGCAGCTTTCAGTTTTTCATTCATACCCTTCATTCCAAACTCCCAACTCTATCTTTCTTATCGTCCCTACCGGTGAATTTACAAAGGAAGAATTGAAGGAATTACATGATATGAGTCAGTATTTGCAAGAGCAAAAAGACCCATACGTTTCAACTTTTCTAATGACCAAGGATAATGAGCTGACGTTTGAGCACGAAGGCAGTAAATATTCTTTGCTCAAATCGGCTTCCTACTTGTCAAACAGGTCGTTTCAACTTGGAACGGAGCTTGCACAATTTCATCAAAAGGGTCGGCAGTTTCCTTATCAAGTGAAGGAAATGACGAGGCTCGGCGGGTGGAAGGGCTTTTGGGAGAAGCGGTTAGATCAGCTGGAACAGTTTTGGCGGCAAAAAGCATTTATGCATCCACTTGAGCCATTCGAAAAAAAATTTGTGGAATCATTCCCGTATTATTTAGGACTATCAGAAAATGCAATTCAATATTTGGTTGATACCGAGCTTGATGAAAAACCAGGGATTGTTGATTCCGGAACTGTATGTCATCAACGAATGACAAAAAACAAGTGGTCTCAGGAAAACCTCGTAAAAATACCTACAGATTGGGTGCTTGACCACGGCTCAAGGGATCTAGCAGAATATATGAGAAACACGTTTATGCTGTATAGAAATGATCTGTTTGAACAAGGCTTTTTATTTCTGCAGCAGTATGAGGAAGTTACACCGCTGTCAAGCTTTTCAAAAAGACTGATCTACAGCAGGCTTCTGTTTCCGCTTCACTATTTTGAAACGATTGAAGGATACTATATTTCACCAGAATCAGAGCACGACTTTTATGAAGACCGTCTAGACCGGCTGCTTCTTGATTCAGATAGGTATGAGCTGTTTTTGAGAACGTTTCATGAGATGTCCGGAATGAGAAACACTCATTTTCAAATTCCGCAAATTAAATGGCTGACACAAAAAAGAAGCGGATAGAATGAATCTATTCGCTTTTTGCAATTGGCTATGCAAGGGTTTTGACAGCATTTCTGCCAAAAATACTTTATGCAGGAGAATCCTTGGTTTTCCAAGTAAGTAAGCGGTATCAAAAAAGAATTTGTGTCATTCGCCGACTTGTCAAAACCCATTTTCAGCCTTATAATGTGTGTAACTTTATTGTCTGTGATGAAATGACAGATGAACTTCTGTGACGGACATCAGTTGAAAGGTGGAGTTTTTGTGAAGGTTATCAATGTAGGGCTTTTGGGACTCGGGACAGTAGGAACTGGTGTTGTAAAAATTATCGAGGATCATCAAGATCAATTAATGCATCAAGTAGGATGTCCAGTTTCTGTGAAAAAAGTATTGGTTAAGGATATACATAAGGATAGAGATGTCAATTTGCCCAAAGAGGCGCTTACGACAGAACCTTATGATGTTATACATGATCCGGAAATTGATGTTATTATTGAAGTAATTGGCGGTATCGAACAAACTCGTGTATATTTGCTCGATGCATTAAAAGAAAAAAAACATGTAGTAACAGCAAACAAGGATTTAATGGCACTTTATGGTTCTGAGCTGATCTCTACAGCGACTGAAAACAGCTGCGATCTTTATTATGAGGCAAGCGTGGCCGGTGGAATCCCGATTTTGCGTACACTCGTTGAAGGATTGTCCTCTGACAGAATTACGAAAATGATGGGAATCGTAAACGGAACGACCAACTTTATTTTAACGAAGATGAACAAAGAAAAGGCTGCATATGACGAGGTATTGAAAGAGGCACAGGATCTGGGATTTGCAGAATCAGATCCGACAGCAGATGTAGAAGGCCTTGACGCTGCCAGAAAAATGGCGATTCTTGCCCGGCTCGGCTTTTCGATGAACGTTGATTTAGACGACGTCAGTGTTAAAGGAATATCGTCAATTTCAGATGAAGACATTGCTTTTAGCACTCGGTTAGGATATACGATGAAGCTGATTGGGATTGCCCATCGCCACGGAAATAAAGCAGAAGTCAGTGTACAGCCGACTTTGCTTCCTGACCACCATCCTCTTGCTTCTGTAAACGATGAGTTTAATGCTGTATATGTTTACGGGGAAGCCGTTGGAGAGACAATGTTCTACGGTCCGGGTGCAGGAAGCCTTCCTACGGCTACTGCGGTAGTATCCGATCTGGTTGCTGTAATGAAAAACATGCGTCTTGGAGTCAACGGAAAAAGCGCTGTGGCGCCTCAATTTGAAAAAAAGATGAAGGATCCCGGCGAAATATATGCCCAGCAGTTTTTACGAATTCATGTGAGAGATCAAGTAGGGTCATTTTCTAAAATCACCTCCGTCTTTTCTGAGCGGGGAGTCAGCTTCGAGAAAATATTGCAGCTGCCAATTAAAGATCATGATGATTTAGCGGAAATTGTGATTGTTACTCATCAAGCATCGGAAGAGGATTTCAGCGTTATTTTAGGGCAATTAAACGATTTAGAGGTTGTTGTTCAAGTAAAAAGTACGTATCGCGTAGAAGGGAACGGTTATAGCTAATGTGGAGAGGACTCATTCATCAATATAAAGATTATTTACCGGTAACAGAACAAACGCCTATGCTTACGCTTCATGAAGGAAATACCCCGCTGATACACCTTTCTAAGCTTTCTGAGAAGCTTGGGATCGAGCTCCATGTAAAAACAGAAGGAGTTAATCCTACTGGCTCATTTAAGGACAGAGGAATGGTGATGGCAGTCGCCAAAGCGAAAGAAGAGGGCAATGATACGATTATGTGTGCTTCTACAGGGAATACGTCAGCTGCAGCAGCAGCCTATGCGGCACGCGCAAACATGAAATGTATCGTTGTCATTCCTGAAGGAAAAATCGCCTTTGGCAAGCTGGCGCAAGCGGTGATGTACGGGGCGGAAATTATCTCAATTGACGGCAACTTTGACGATGCGCTGAAAATGGTTCGCAGCATTTGCGAAAAAGAGCCGATTGCCCTCGTGAATTCTGTTAATCCTTATCGAATCGAAGGACAAAAAACAGCCGCATTTGAAGTGTGCGAGCAGCTTGGCCAAGCGCCAGATGTCCTGGCTATACCAGTTGGAAACGCAGGCAATATAACTGCGTATTGGAAAGGTTTTAAAGAGTATCACGAGAGACACAATTCGGGTCTTCCTGAGATGCGCGGCTTTGAAGCGGAAGGTGCAGCAGCAATCGTCCGTAATCAAGTGATTGAACAGCCTGAAACTGTAGCAACTGCCATAAGAATCGGAAATCCGGCAAGCTGGGACAAGGCTGTACAAGCATCGGTTGAGTCAAACGGAAAAATCGATGAAGTGACAGACGAGCAAATTCTAGAAGCCTACCAGCTTATCTCCCGTGAAGAAGGAATTTTTGCTGAGCCTGGATCGTGTGCATCCATTGCAGGCGTAATCAAGCAATTAAAAACCGGTGAAATTAAAAAAGGAAGTACGGTCGTATGTGTCCTTACCGGAAACGGTTTGAAGGATCCAAACACCGCTATTGATGTGTCTGAAATCAAACCGACTAAACTTCCTAAGGATGAAGACATTGTTCTGGACCATTTAAAAGGAGCTGCGAAGGTATGAGTGAAAGTGACATGCTTTTTTCGATTACTGTTCCGGGCAGCACTGCAAATCTGGGACCGGGCTTTGATTCAGTCGGAATGGCTCTTTCACGTTACTTAAAATTAACTGTGTTTGAAAGCACATCCTGGAGCTTTGAAGCAGAAACTGAAAGCTTGGCACAATTGCCGAAAGGGACAGATAACCTTATATATCAGGTCGCTAAACGGGTGGCAGACTCTTTCGGTGAGACAATTCCCGCATGTCACGTAAAGGTTTGGAGCGACATTCCTCTTGCTAGGGGGCTCGGGAGCAGTGCTGCCGCGATTGTCGCTGGAATAGAACTCGCGAACACATTATTGAATCTTCAGCTTTCAGATAAAGAAAAGCTGCACTTTGCCAGCCTTGAAGAAGGACATCCCGACAATGCTGGAGCTTCTCTGTACGGTGGCTTGGTTTTCGGACTTCATGAAAAAGAAGATACACAACTGATTCATATCCCTGAGGTAGAGCTTGACATTGTCGTGGTTATTCCTGCTTATGAGGTACTAACAAAGGATGCCAGAAATGTTCTCCCCGAGGAGATCTCTTATAAAAGTGCAGTGCAAGCAAGTGCGGTAAGCAACATGTTAGTAGCCGCCTTACTAACAAAGAATTGGGAACTCGCCGGTCAAATGATGAAAAAGGATTTATTTCATCAGCCGTATCGCTCCATGCTCGTTCCAGAGCTGAGCAAAGTCGATCATGTAGCAATGCTGAAAGGAGCTTATGGTGTCGCACTGAGCGGGGCTGGGCCAACGGTTCTCGTTTTGACTGAAACAGGAAAAGGGCAGCAGATGAAAGAGCAGCTTTCGCAAAACTTTCCTGCTTGTGAAATCGACTGCCTCCATGTTCCAAAAGCAGGATGCACGGTGGACAAAGGAAATATCATAAGGACAACTCAATCAAATTAAAGAAGAAATGGACCCGCTCCCTGCGTTTTGGAGCGGGATTTTTTTCTATTAAAAATAGCAGGTTTTTATATTTAGAAAGTCGAAATAAGTAGAAAGTGATTCAAACGTGAAGGAGGAACAGTATTGAAAAAACTCATAGCCGCAGAAGATCTTGTTCAACTAATATCTGTAACGGATCCTAACTATTCTCCAGATGGAACGAAGGTTGCTTATGTACAAACAAAAATAAATGAAAAGAAGGATTCATACAACTCTCATATTATCGTATATGATACAAATCAAGGACAATCTTATGCATGGACTCATGGGAAAGAAAAAAGCCATTCTCCTAAATGGTCACCAGATGGAAAGAAATTAGCCTTTGTGTCGAAGAGAGATGAAACCTCATCAATTTACGTATTGCGAACGGATGGCGGTGAAGCGAAAAAGGTGGCTGAAACGCCATACGATCTTACACAGCCGGTGTGGGCTCCGGATGGTAAGTCTATAGTCTGTTCGGCTAAGCTGACAAATAAGGAAAGCCTTGACGATGAAAAGAAAGCGGAAATTGATTCATATGAGCCTTTGGAGATAGAGTCACTTCAATATAAAGCGGACGGAGTTGGATTTACGAGAGGGAAATATTCGCAGCTGGTGTTGATTGATTTTGCAACAGGAGCATTACAGCAGCTTACTGATCATGAGACGAACCACTCATCCCACGTCTTTACGCCTGATGGACAAGCGATTGCATTTACTGCGAATTATTCGGAAGACAAAGAGCTGAATTATGTCTATGATATTCATCTCCTGTCATTGGATGACAAAAAAATCCGTCGGCTCACCAATGAAAACGGAATGTTCTCATCGGTTTCATTTTCAAACGACGGTCGTTATGCGGCATTTCTGGGCCACGAAAAAGAATTTAAAAATGCCACGCTGACAAAGGCATGGATCTATGATTTTCATGAAGAGAAACTGAGCTGTTTAACGGAAAGCCTTGAGGTGATTTTTGAAGATGCTGTTGTGGGAGATACGGTATTTGGTGCAGTCAGCCCGGATCCTATTTGGACAAAAGATAATAAAGGTTTTTACGCTTTAGCGACTGACCAAGGAAATACAGCGATTTATTACATATCTATCGAAGGACATGCGTATCCTGTTAGATTGGAAAAAGAGCACATTAACGGGTTTTCCCTTCATCCCGAAGAACATATGGCAATCATAAGCAGCGCCACGCCATCCTGGCCAAGTGAGCTTTATGAACTGAATCTAGAGACAAAAGAAGCGAAGCGAATTACAGATGTAAATGAAAGTTTTGTAAATGAACATATCATAATTGAGCCGGAAGAAATTGAGTTTGAATCTTATGATGGAATGACAATTCACGGATGGTTGTTAAAGCCTGCTGAATATGAAGAAGGAAAAAAGTATCCCCTAATTCTTGAAGTCCATGGTGGACCGCACGCGATGTATGCTAACGCATATTTCCATGAATTTCAGGTACTTGCTGCCAAGGGAAATGCAGTCGTGTTCGTCAATCCGAGAGGAAGCCATGGGTACGGACAAGCCTATGTGGATGGAGTAAGAGGAGATTACGGCGGCGGTGATTACGAGGATGTCATGAAAGCTGTCGATTATGTGCTCGGCAGCTATCAATTTCTTGATGAAACACGGCTTGGCGTCACTGGCGGAAGCTATGGAGGATTTATGACAAACTGGATAGTCGGGCAAACGAACAGGTTTAAAGCTGCCGTCACCCAACGCTCCATCTCCAATTGGCTCAGTTTTTACGGTGTCAGTGACATCGGTTATTTTTTTACAGATTGGCAGCTTGGTTATGACTTGTTTGAAAACCCGACGAAGCTATGGGAGTTTTCACCGCTGAAGTATGCGGAAAATATCTCCACTCCGCTCTTGATTTTACACGGAGAAAGGGATGATCGCTGTCCGGTGGAGCAGGCAGAACAGCTTTTTGTCGCCCTCAAAAAAATGAAAAAGAACGTAAAATTCGTGCGATTTCCAAATGCGGCACACAACTTATCAAGGTCAGGACACCCAGAACAAAGAATTAAGCGACTTAATTATATTTCCGGCTGGTTTGAAGATTATTTGTAGTATAAAAAAAGCTGTCCGAAAATGGACAGCTTTCTTGATCAAATTAAAAAACTTGTTCTACTTCGACAACGCCTGGAACTTCTTCAAGCAAGGCGCGTTCAATACCTGCTTTTAGTGTAATGGTTGAGCTTGGGCAGCTTCCGCAAGCTCCTAAAAGGCGAAGCTTCACAACCCCTTCCTCCACATCTACAAGTTCGCAATCTCCGCCGTCACGAAGTAAAAACGGACGAAGTTTATCTAAAACCTCTTGCACTTGTTCGTTCATATCCATTTCAACCGACATAACTAAGTCGCTCCTTTCTTATAAACCCATTATATTCAGATCAACAATAAAAAGCTATTGTTAGTTATCCAGGTTATCTTTTTCATTATAACATTTTATCTTTACTTTTGAGAAGAAAACATTTACGATTAATTCTGTATTAATTTGTTTAATACAGTTGATACAGATGGAGGGAGCTATATGTTCCAGCTTGACTTAAAAAGCAGAAAACCGATCTATGAACAGCTAGTAGTAAATATTAAAGAGCTGATCATCAGTGGAGTATTAAAAACTGATGAAAGGCTACCGTCCGTCCGCTCCCTTTCAGGAGAATTAACCGTGAATCCGAATACGATTCAAAGAGCATACAGAGAGCTGGAGTATCAGGGAATGATTTACTCCATTAAAGGCAAAGGCAATTTCGTTGCTCCCATCAGCGGACAGCAAAATGTCGAAAAACTGGTTGAATTGAAAAATGAAATCCGGAAGGTAACCGCTGAAGCCATTTTCCATGGGCTGACACACAGCGATTATGATTTGCTATATTTCGAGGCGAAAAAGGTGTTGAAAGGAGAAGGAAGCGAATGATTGATGTAAAAGGCGTTTCAAAAAACTATCGAAAAAAAAGAGCGGTAGACAACCTGTCCTTGTCGGTAAAAAAAGGATCAATTTATGGCCTTTTAGGATCAAACGGCGCCGGGAAAACCTCCTTAATGAAAATGATCGCCGGCATCTACCGTCCTTTATCTGGAGACATTACTATTGATAATCAGCGCATTTATGAAAATACTTCAGTTAAAGAAAGAGTAGTCTTTATTGCTGACATGCTCTACTTCTTTCCCCAGTATACGATTGCGCAATGTGCCGCTTATTATAAAAGGATGTACCCTAATTGGAGCGATGAGCGCTTCACTCAGCTTCAGAAGGTATTTCGCCTGGAAGTGAAACAGAAAGTGCACCGCCTTTCAAAAGGAATGAAGAGGCAGGTTGCATTCTGGCTGGCATTATCGGCCATGCCTGATGTCTTGATTCTTGATGAGCCGATTGACGGGCTTGATCCAGTCATGAGAAAAAAAATAAAAAATCTATTATTTCAGGAAGTAGCAGATCGGGAGCTTACGGTTTTGATTTCGTCGCATAATTTACGTGAAATAGAGGATCTTTGCGATTATGTTGGAATCATGCATCAAGGGAAGCTCATGATTGAGAGGGACTTAGACGATTTAAAAGCGGATATACATAAAATTCAAGTTGCATTTAAAAATCCTGAGGAGGAACACGTCGTAGAAGGATTGGACATTCTCCACAAAGAAAAACGGGGAAGCGTGCTTTTAATCATTGCAAAAGGCAGTGAGCACGACATACGAGAACAGCTCCAGCAAGGAAACCTGCTGCTGTTCGATCTTTTGCCGCTTACTTTAGAAGAAATATTCATTTTTGAAATGGGGGATTTTGGCTATGAAATCGAAAATATCCTTCTTTAAACCAGGAATAATCATTCAGGATTTTCGGCAATACGGCTGGATCGCAATTATATTTACAATCGGTCTATTGCTAACGGGACCTGTATCTTTGCTCATAAAAGCTTCAAACAAGTATTTTCAAACATCTGATTTCAAAAGCTTGTCAGAATTAATGACGGATCGGTTAGAAGTCTTAGTTTTGTTTACGGTTCCTGTCGCCTGTGGAGTCATGGTGTTTCGCTATCTTCAATCCGAGTCTTCTGCTGATTTTGTACATAGCTTTCCGATTCGAAGAGAATCATTGTACATCAACCACATTATCAGCGGCTTATTAATGATGATTGTACCGATTCTGATCAACACTGGCGTTTTATTTGCAGTTATTAACACGAACCCTTTGATGAACGCTATCGTAGAGAACTCAGAAATTTTGTATTGGACTGGTATTGCAATCTTATGTTCATTTTTCTTTTTTTCCACAGCAGTTTTAGTTGGAATGATTACAGGTATGTCTGTGTTTCAAGCCATTCTCACCTTTATTTTTATTTTGCTGCCTTTTGGGCTTTATGAATTAATCCTGTATCAGATGAAAATCTTTTTGTATGGCTTTAATCCTGCCTATGGAATAAATACTGAAATGCTTGTCCCTTTTCTAGCCTATTTCAATATGCAAGAAGATAAGTCTAATTCTTTACTAATCATTGTGTATATTGTATTAACAATACTCTTTTTTATTGCAGGCTGGTTTCTTTATAAAAATAGAAAACTTGAAAACGCTCAAGAAGTAATTGCCTTTGAAATTATGAAACCAATCTTTAAATACGGGGTCACATTTTGTTCGACTCTGTTAGGGAGTACGTATTTCTATTCTGTCTCCGGATCCTCCTTTGGATGGCATGTGTTTGGAGCAGTTCTCGGTGCTGCTGTCGGGTACTTTGTTTCCGAAATGCTTGTGCAAAAAAATTGGCGGGTGTTTCATTGGAAAACATTCATTGGATTTATTAGCTTCTCTGTCGCAATGGCGATTGTTTTTACCGTTTTCGAGACTGATGCGTTTGGCTACGGGAAAAGACTGCCGGAGGAAAATGAGATTGCCGGAGTAAGAGTATTTCAGAATGATTTCAATTGGCAAAATAAAGAGGAATCTGCCGGTTTCTCAGAGGATCGAGCATATATTCTTAATACGCGCGAATTTCAGAGGTTGATTATCGATCAAAAAGAGATGAATGAAAATGAGAATGATTTTGATGCCAATCAATTTATTGCTATTGAGTATAAATTAAAGGACGGAAAACGTTTTAAGAGATATTATAGTATAAATGAAAAGATGTACGTACCGCAGCTAAGCGTGCTTTATGAAACGACAGATTTTAAAAAGCAACGTTACGCGGAGTTAGCCAATGTTAACTCGGAAATAACGATAGGAGGGCTCCTTTCTCAAAAAACGGAACTGACGATTAAGGATTCTGAAGATATTAATGAGCTTAAAGAAACACTTTTAAAAGACCTTATGAGTATGACGTATAATGAACTTCATGCTGGAGATGATTTGGGATACATCGCTTTTGTAAGGAAGGAGCAGGAGTCTATTCATATCCCATGGAATTCTTCTTTTGAACATGTGAAAAATTGTCTGGATGAAAAAAATCTGCTGGTCCAGGTTTTCCCGGCACCTGAAGAGGTTCGAAATATCGTGGTGACAGATGAAAGCTATCGAGACAGAGAAATAGATGTAGACTCGATTTCAAATAAGGTTGAGGTCACGCAGAAGGGCGTCATTAAAAATGCTTTGGAAAACAGTGAAGCAGACAGCGGAGAACACGTATTTGTGAAAGTTAATTTTGTTAACGGAAGTGTTTGGGAAGGTGCCTTGCCCAAGGAAGCTTTCCCTAAAGAAGTAACGGATCAAGTAAACGAGGGAGAATGATCGTATGTCAAAACAAGTGGAATTATCGGTATATGGTGCAGAAGTTCTCTGTGCAAGCTGTGTGAATATGCCGTCAGCAAAGGAAACGTACGAATGGCTGGAGGCAGCTTTAAAAAGGAAGTATCCAGATCAGCCTTTTACGATCTCATACGTTGATATCCAAGAACCTCAAAATGATCAAAAAAAAGAGGACATTGCTGAACAGGTCCGAAATGAAAAGTATTTCTATCCATTAGTTCTCGTGGAAGATACCGTAGTTGGAGAAGGCGACATCCGATTAAAGAATGTGTTCAGTGAAATGGAGAAGCACGGATACGCAGCCAAATAAAGCGGCAAGGGAAACTCCCTTGCTGTTTTTTTATGGGAGGACATTTTCAGTCCTCAGGTTAAATACCAATCTTTCCGTGGTATCTATTTTTGAAACATTTCATCTATTGATACGTAACACTATGAAAAGGAGCTGAAACGGTATGAAAAAACTAATCATAGGTGCAGTGATTGTCTTGGTTGTCATTGGCGGACTCGTTATTTGGTATTTCAATACAGCAACCGGCCAGAGAATGATAAAATCCATTCAGTCCAATAACTCCGGCGGCATAGAAAGAGTCGTAAAGGTTTATAGTGATGACGGTAAATTAATCGAAGAATATGAAGGCAAAATCGACATCCAGGATACTGAATATGGAAACAAGATTTTGTTTGATTTAAATGGAAAACGAGTAGTTATATATAACGGAACAGTTGTCACTGGGGAAAAGTAGAAGGGTAATGGCGGCAAGATTGGCATAGAAAAAAATCGGCGATCTTGCAAATAAATCCCGCAAACTTAAAAATACTCTGCAATATTCCTGGAAGTTTAACAAAAACCGCACTAAAAAACACAAAAAAACTCGTTATCTATGACCAGTTAACGAGTTTAATCCAAAAACATGACCGTTATCCATTATGATGCTTGTACATCCAGAGCAGACCTGATTTTAAGAGACGCGGTACTCTTCCGATGAGCGGGCGTTCGGCAACGAGGCCGAATCCTGCTTTTCTTCCGAGAGAGCCGAGGACTCCCTTTAGTTTAAATTTTGGCAAGGTATCGGGTAATGGTTCATTGTTCCATCTTTTTTGCATGATTTGCACAATTTGTTCCGCTTGAGCCTCGGCAAGCTGTGCGCTTGGTGCGTGCGGGAGACTCGCGCAATCACCTACGACATATACATTTTCATCTCCGGGAATATTATGATGCGGAGATAACACAACTCTTCCATGGCAATCTTTTTCTATATCCAACTCTCTTACGACTCTATTCGGTTGAATGCCCGCTGTCCAGACAATCGCATCAGCTGAAATAGGTTCATTATGGTTGTATACGATACTGTCTTCTACTTTTGTAATATCTGCATGATTGACAATTTCTACCCCGTGGTCTTCAAACCAGCTTTGAACATATTTGCTTAACCGTTCTGGGAAGCTGGATAAAATCAATTTTCCTCTGTCGAACAATATAATTCGCAAATCGCTGCGGCTTTCTCTTAATTCACTCGCCAGCTCTACACCGCTAAGCCCCGCTCCTACGATTGCGACTGTGGCATCAGCGTGTAAATTATTTAACGATTGAGAGGCTTTTCTTGATTGGTCAATTGTTTGAATGCTGTATGTATATTCTTCTGCGCCTGGCACGTTATGATATTTATCCTCACAGCCGAGCCCGATCACTAATTCATCGTAGTCCAGTGAATCGCGGTCCGTAAAGAGGATCTGTTTTTGATTAAGGTCAATTGAAGAAATCTCTCCATATACATGGTCAAGTTTTGGATGTTCAGGAAATGTGACTCGAATATGATGGTCTGAAATGGTTCCAGCAGCAAGAGCGTAATATTCCGTTTTCAAACAGTGATACGGATTTTTGTCTACAAGTGTTATTTTCATATGATCGGGTAACTGATTCGACAGTAATTTTTGCAGAATACGCATATTGCCGTAGCCCCCGCCAAGCAAGACCAGGTTTTTCATGTAATCTCCTTCTCCCTTATAGATCATGATCTGTTCAAAATAATGATTCTATAGAAAATTCCCCTTAAAATTATAGCGAATTTGTTAATAAACTACAATGATTCTCAGCGAATAACTCTCTTTACCAGTATATAGAAAGACATATTAACGAAAATAGAATGTACTAATTAAAAAATAAATTTTGACGCATATAGAAAAAAAGAGTAGGATGAAGGTGTATGTGAGGTGATAGATCGTGTATACGATTGTTGAATTTTGCATGAGCAACCTGGCCAATGGCTCTCAAAAAGCATTGGAAGTACTGGAAAAGGACCCAAATATAGATGTCGTTGAATACGGGTGCTTGAGCTACTGCGGAATGTGTCTCGACAAATTATTTGCTTTAGTAAACGGAGAAGTCGTTACTGGCAATGATGCAGAAGGCTTGGTTGAAAATATATATAAGCATATTGAAGAGAATCCGATGTTTTAACAGCCTGTCCCCTGGCTCAATGCTATGCAAATTTTCCTGGAAATATTGCTTGGTGGATTGGGCGGCTTTCGACCTGCACCATGTTGCTGCAAAGCTTGGGATGAAAGCTGCAGCTGCTAAGTACTCTTTCCAATTTACTGAGTGCCGCGGGTAGCAGAAATGTTTATATAAGTTAAAAGCATAAAAGCTCCCTAGCGAACTAGGGAGCTTTTATGTATGAAAAACGGGGGATATAAACATTGTGTTCAATTCCTTTCGCTTTTATACTTAAAGAAAAGATATTGGAGGAACAAATGAACTCTTTTCAATTTACTAAAATGCATGCCCTCGGCAATAACTATATATATGTCAATCAATTTAAGGAAAACCTTCCTGAGGAACAATTGAAAGAATTAGCAATTAAAGTATCGAATGTATATACAGGAATAGGCTCGGACGGAATGATATTGATCTGCCCTTCCGAGACAGCCTCAGTCAAAATGCGCATTTTTAACAGTGACGGATCTGAAGGAAAAAACTGCGGAAACGGACTAAGGTGTGTTGCCAAATACGCATATGAAAATAAACTGGTAACAGAAGAATCATTTTCCATTGAAACGTTATCTGGAAATGTATACGCCGAGCTGCATCTTGAAAATGATAAAGTGACAGCAGTTACCGTTGATATGGGAGAGCCCCATTTGAAAAAGGGCGATCTTCCTATGCTGGGAAATTCTAATTCAATAACGATCAATGAATCACTTTCGTTTAACAACACCGAATTAAAAGGAACAGCCGTGTCCATGGGAAACCCTCACATTGTGTTTTACTTGAGTGATATAAGTGAAGCACCGCTTACGACGCTTGGCCCGGTAATCGAGAAGGACCCAATGTTTCCTGAAGGCGTTAACGTAGAGTTTGTTGAAGTGGAAAATGAAAGAGAACTGCATTTCAGAGTGTGGGAAAGGGGATCTGGAATCACTCAGGCTTGCGGAACAGGGGCGTGTGCCGCTGTCGTATCATCCGTATTGAATGAATTTACGAAGCAAGGAACAGATGTCACGGTTCATCTTGCAGGAGGAGATTTAGTTATTAACTGGCATGAAAACGGCCATGTGTACATGACCGGACCGGCAGAAACCATTTGTGAAGGAACCTATTTCGGGTAGGCGATCGAACCATTTTAAGAATTGAGACGATATTGGTATAATAAAACTAACGAAAGATAAGGAGGAATACGTGATGAATACACCTGTAACGATTACCGAAGCAGCAGCTTTTCACATAAAAGATATGATGAAAGAGCATGAAGAAGAAAATGCTTTTTTGAGAGTCGGAGTCAAAGGAGGAGGCTGCAGCGGACTTTCCTACGGCATGGGCTTTGAACACGAAAAAAATGAAAATGATACAAAATTTGATCAACACGGGATCACTGTTCTTGTCGACAATGAGAGCATGGACATCATGACCGGAACAATTATTGATTACAAACAATCGATGATGGGCGGCGGATTCACCATCGACAATCCAAATGCGATCGCTTCCTGTGGATGTGGCTCCTCATTCAGGACGGCGAAAAACGAAGGTACACCGGAAGAGTGTTAGGTTCTTAGCAGGTTGCTGGCAGCTAAGAAGGGGCAAATCAAATAAACTCATGTCTTTTAATGCGCTTCTTGACGTATAACGTAAGAGGCGCTTCGACTTTTTCCTCAATACTTGATCTTGCTTGAAATATAAGAGCAGGTTGATTAACATGAGACAAGGTATACATTGATAAGATGATCTCGATCTGTACGTATGCAGTCGAGGCGTCTGTCGTACGCTGACACCGAAATGAGGTAAACCAATGGAAGAAAAAATAAACTGCAGAAAATGCAATGCCTTGATCCCATATCGCTCATCCGTTTGTCCGGAATGCGGCTGTGAGAATCCTCTCCCGAAACCGGAAAAAATCAAGGATCGTATCATTTTGATTGTAGCAAGTATTGTAGTTATATTGCTGATCGCAATGATTCTTGGAGTACTTAATGCATATATAGGCATTTTTTAGACAAAACAGAAAGAGAACCGGTTGTTAGCCGGTTCTTTTCGTATTACTTATTATCAAAAAGGCTTGTGCTGTGAAGCGGCTGTACGCGCGCTTTCGGATCCATATAGGCTTTGGCATTATTAACGGCAGTTGGCGCTTCGCCAAAACCGCTAGCAATGAGTTTCACCTTTCCTTCGTAAGTGCAAATATCACCAGCCGCATAGATGCCATCAATATTGGTTTTCATCGTGCTGTCCACAACAATAGAATTCTTTTCAATATTTAAGCCCCAGCTCTTAATTGGACCGAGGGAAGAGATAAATCCAAAGTTACAAATGACATCATCTACATCAAGAACTTCCTTGCGTTCTCCTTTCACCTCTTCAATCACTAGCTGTTCGATCGTATCAGTGCCAACGATTTCAGAAGGAACAAACGGAGTAAGCACGTTCACTTTGCTATTGTGCAGGTTTTCTACACTATGCTCATGAGCACGGAATTTATCGCGTCTGTGAATAATTGATACCTCTTTTGCAATAGGTTCAAGCATAAGCGCCCAATCAACTGCAGAATCACCACCGCCCAAAACGGCTACTCGACGGCCGGCAAACTTGTTCATGTCATCTACGAAGTAATGCAGATTTGTTTTTTCAAATTGCTCTGCATTTTCCAGCTCTAATTTACGTGGTTTGAACGCACCGTTTCCAGCTGTAATGATAATGGTTTTTGTATAGTGGGTTTCTTCGTTCGTCACTAGCTTGAACACACCGTCTGCTTGCTTTTCCACAGTTTCTACCGCTTGATCCAAGCACACTGTTTGCTCGAATTTCTCCATTTGTTCCTTTAAGTTGTTAACGAGATTCTGGGCACTGATTTTAGGAAAGCCTGCTACATCATATATATATTTTTCGGGATAAAGCGCAGATAGCTGTCCGCCAAGCTGAGGCAAGCTTTCGATAATTTTAACGCTTGCCTGCCTCATTCCGCCATAAAACGCGGTAAATAGGCCGACCGGTCCTCCCCCGATAATTGTAATGTCATATATCTTTGTATCTTCACGCATGAAAAAAGCCTCCTGTAATTGATAATTATTCTTAATAATAACACATAGAGCTTTTAAAGACTACAGAGATAACTATTGGAAGCACTTAAAAAGCTGGGAATCACAGTGTTTAAATGATCTTGATAATCGAAACAGAAATGGATATGATGGAAAGGTAGCTGTATACTAATTTCTCATAATAATCATTGCACAATTTTTAAAGTGAAGTTTTTAACAAAGTTTTCATCCTAATTATTCATAAAATATTATTAAGTCGTGGAAGATATAAGTAATCAAAACATCTAGACAATAAATTACGTAAAGGTGGATGTGATCCCTTTGAAAAAACCCAAAGTTGTGGTATTAGGTGCCGGTTACGGCGGATTAATGACTGTTACACGCCTGACAAAGCATGTAGGTGTAAATGAAGCGGAAATTACTTTGGTTAATAAACACAATTACCATTATGAAACAACATGGCTCCATGAAGCGTGTGCTGGTACGCTTCATCACGATCGGTGCCGTTATGAAATTAAAAGCGTAATCAATACTTCCCGGATCAATTTTGTGCAGGATACGGTAACCGGAATCAATATCAACGAAAAGAAAGTAACCTTATCAAACGGAGAGCTTGAGTATGATTACCTTGTGATTGCTCTTGGAGCTATGCCTGAAACCTTTGGAATTGCGGGTTTAAAAGAATACGCTTTCTCTATTTCAAATATTAACGGCGCAAGGCAGCTTCGTGAGCATATTGAATATCAATTCGCCACTTTCAACAATGACGCAGAAAAAAAGAAAGAGCGATTATCCATTATTGTAGGAGGAGCAGGTTTTACAGGAATTGAATTTTTAGGAGAGCTTTGCAATCGTGTTCCAGAGCTCTGCCGAGAATACGATATTGACCAAAAAAATGTCCGAATCATTTGCGTTGAAGCAGCTCCTACAGTTCTTCCTGGTTTTGATCCAGGCCTTGTTGATTATGCAGTTAACTATTTAGAAGGCAAAGGGGTAGAATTTAAAATTGGAACGGCGATTAAAGAATGCACCCCGGATGGAATTATCGTCAGCAAAGATGATAAGCAGGAAGAAATTAAAGCTGGCACAGTCGTCTGGGCTGCCGGAGTCCGCGGGAACAGTATTGTGGAAGAGGCAGGGTTTGAAAATAACCGTGGCCGTGTGAAGGTAAACCCTCATCTTCTTGTCGAGGGGCACGATGACGTATTCATTATTGGGGATTGCTCTTTAATTATAAATGAAGAAAATAACCGGCCATATCCGCCAACGGCCCAAATTGCTATGCAGCAAGGGGTGACTTGCGCAAAAAATATTGGAAGGCTGATTCGCGGCCAAGACAATCTGGAGGAATTTACGCCGGATATTAAGGGAACCGTTGCATCGTTAGGCGAACACAATGCAGTTGGTGTTGTCTACGGCAAGAATTTAACAGGGACAAAAGCTTCTATTATGAAAAAAGTCATCGACAACCGGTCGCTATTTTTAGTTGGCGGTCCAGGGCTTGTTCTTAAAAAAGGGAAATTTAAATTTTTCTAAAAAAGTCTGCATTTCCGCAGGCTTTTTTTATTTAAGTAAACCTTAATTTCTTCGCTTGAGGCAAGAGTCTTGAAAAATCTGTGCTGAAATAGAAAAGATATTATAACAATAACCAGCATCACAAAATCACAAAAATCTAAGAAAATATAAGAACGAAGGAGAAAATCATATATGTTTGCGCTCTCATGAGATTTAATGTTACATTTTCTAACTTTGTTCAGAAAGCGAGAGTATGATATATTATCAGAAAATTCTAATAAGAGGAGTAATTATGAAATCAAATTCAAAGTCTGAATCAAAACCATGTATTTACTGTTCTGGGAACGGATATTTTCAGCTCCTGCTTGGCGGATCTGAAACGTGTAATCATTGCAAGGGCACCGGTGAAATTCATTAATCACAGTACATTGACTCCCATTATGCCTTCTGTGTACACTTAACGTGGGGAGGGAGAAGAAAAGTGATTAGTTTACCGGTTGTACTGATTTCAGTCGTTTTATTTTTTGTGTTATTTTTTGGAATTGGCTTTTTACTAAATATGCTGCTCAGAATGTCGTGGATTATGGCTCTTATCTATCCAATTGTATGCGCATTCATTATTAATGATCAAAAGCTGATTGATTTCGTGCGGACACCGTTAGAATCTTTTCCAAATCTTATTGTGAAATTTGGATCATTAGCCGCAGCGGACGTATTAATATTAACGAGCGGACTGATCGGAGCTGTCATGTCAGGGATAGCTATAAAGTCGTTGAGAAAAAGGGGATATCAAATGTTTTAGCTTTCTTCAGTTTGAAGAAGGTTTTTTTGTATTTCACTGTGATGTGTATTTTTTGAATATTTTTTCTCTTATCTGGAAACGAATAGTAGATGGGAGGAGAGAAAAAATGAAAAATACAATTCAATTAGCAAAACGGACAATGATGCTCAGTTTGTTTCTTTTGGCCGCAATGACGACTTTCTTTGCCGTATCTGGGGTAGAAGCCAAGGATTTATCAAAATGGATAAAAGAACAGCAGGAGCTATCTATTAAGCAAGTGGGAATCATGTTTAAAAAATTTAACACAGGGGAAGCTGCAGAAACGCAAGTATTCGCTGCTCAAGAAGACGCTAAAGCGGCATCAAAAAAGCTCGAAGCTTTTGACTTGAGTAAGTATCCCAAGCAGAAAGTCGTAGCGACGGGATATACAGCAGGAGTTGAATCGACTGGGAAGAATACCAATCACCCTCAATATGGCATTACATACTCAGGGGTAAAAGTAAAAAGGGATATATTTTCAACGGTAGCTGCTGACCCATCCATTTTTCCGATAGGGACGATTCTTTTCATTCCAGGCTACGGCTACGGAGTAGTTGCAGATACCGGTTCAGCAATCAAGGGACATCGTCTTGACCTTTACTTTGAAACGGTGGATGACGTTTATGACAAATGGGGCAAAAAAACTGTCGATGTAATTGTTGTAAGAAAAGGAAGCGGTAAATTGGATGAAGAGACATTAACACGGCTGAACGAAGATAAAACTTTACAAGTGTTAAGAGACCAAAACAAAATTGAAAAGAAATAAAGATTATCTTATGATTTTACGGGCAGTCATCCCCAAAAAAGGGGATAGCTGCCCGTTTCGCGCTAAGGAATCACTTTAGTTAAAATAAAAATTTAATATAAGTGCCAAGGCGATTCCGGTTAACCCTCCAAAAAAAACTTCGATCGGCTGATGCCCTAATAATTCTTTTAATTTCTTTTGCTTTTCATCTTCTCCAGCATTAGGAAAATCCTTTGCTTCACTGACAAATCTGTTGAAGTCAAAGATTAATTTATTAATTGCGGTTGCTTGTTCACCGGCGTGCCTTCTTACACCTGTCGCGTCAAACATCGTTATGACGGCAAAAATAGTCGCCACAGCAAATAATGGAGAATTAAGCCCCTGCTCGATTGCAACCCCGGTTGTTAAGGCTGTTACAGCAGCTGAATGGGAGCTCGGCATTCCTCCTGTACTGGTGACCAGCTTCCAGTCAATTTTTCTTGTGGCAATAAATTGAATGGGCACCTTTACGAATTGCGCGAATAGTATCGCGACCAGGCTTGCTACTAGAGGGAAATTTGTCAATAATTCCAAATGCTTTCGTACATCCTTTCTCTATATATCATTTAATAATTAACTTGCTGCACCTGAAAAATCATACGAATTGGTCACCTATAATAGGAACTGGTAAAATAAACAGAAAGCAGCAAAAATCCATGCTGATTTATCATTTTTATTATACCATTCTTCCTTATAAACTAAAGGAGTGATTCCAAATGTTTTATGCAATAAATGATACTCAACACGAAGGCCAAGAAACATTGGTTATCGGTTTATTTCAAAAGAGCCAATTGGCAGGTAAGGCAAAGCAGCTGGATGAGCTGCTGGATGGTCAAATTACCGGCCTGTTAAAGGATGGCGATATTACCTCCAAAAGGGGGAGTACCTCCAAACTGTTTACACTGGGGCTCACTGAAACCAAGCGGATTTATTTTGTCGGGCTTGGGAGAGAAGCAGATTATTCTTATCAAGATACGATCGATGCTTTTTCGCTTGTATTCCGGCTGCTGCAAAAGGATAAGAATAGCCAGTCACTGACGATGGCGCTGGACAGCTTTCTTTCCGGGAACGTAAGTGGTGAAGAAGCTGCACATGCTTTGTCTGAAACCTTTCATAGGTCTACATACACGATTCAGAATTATAAACAAAAGTCAAATGAACCGGAAAAACCAATCGAAAACGTATTTGTACATACAGATCTGGATCTCAATGAAATCCAAGCAAGCTTGGAAGTAGGAAGCGTGTACGGGAAAGGTGCCAATTCCGCGAGAACTCTTGTGAACCTTCCAGGAAATTTACTGACTGCAGCCGATTTAGCAGACTATGCAATTAATCTTGCTAATAAATATCATTTCGATTATGAGGTTTTGGATAAAAAAGAACTTGAGGAGCTTGGCATGGGCGGTTTGCTTGCGGTCAATCAAGGGTCAAGCGAGCCTCCTAAAATGATTGTATTGAAGTACCAAGGAAAAGAAACGTGGGATGATGTTATCGGTCTCGTTGGAAAAGGAATTACCTTTGACACGGGTGGATACAGCATAAAACCGAGGGACGGCATTGTCGGGATGAAATCTGATATGGGAGGAGCAGCCTCTGTCCTTGGTGCTATGGAAATCATCGGAGAATTAAAGCCAGAACAAAATGTTGTGGCTGTCATTCCTTCGACAGATAATATGATCTCTTCTAGTGCGATGAAGCCTGATGACGTGATTGTTACGTTAAGCGGGAAAACGGTTGAAATATTAAATACCGATGCTGAAGGACGGCTTGTGTTAGCTGATGGAATTACTTATGCAAAGCAGCATGGGGCTTCAGTGCTTATAGATGTAGCTACGTTGACAGGAGGAGTGGTTGTCGCCTTAGGAACGGAGATAACGGGAGCGATGACAAATAGCCAGAAGCTTTTCCAGCAAATTGTGTCTGTATCTGAAGATTGTGGTGAGCCGATCTGGCAATTGCCGATTACGGAGAAGGATAAGAAACGAGTAAAAAACAGTCTGATGGCCGATTTGAATAATTCACCGGGCAGAGAGGGGCATGCCATTATGGCCGGAACCTTTATCGGGGAATTTGCTGAGAAGACTCCTTGGGTGCATCTTGATATTGCAGGTACTGCGACAACAAAAAACGGATCATCCTTAGGTCCTGCAGGGGGAACCGGTGTCATGGCAAGAACGCTCGCTTCTTTTGTAGAAAGGTTTGAGAAGCTTCAATGAACTCGTTTTAACAAGGGGAAACTGGTTGAGACTCTACCTGCCCGATTGGAATATCCTTCTGCGCTTCGCTTTGAAGATAAAAAAACTGCGCTATTTCCGCGCAGTTTTTTTAATCATATAAGAAAAAGGAAAGAGCGAATCTCTTTACCTTGACGCAAGTTCGGTTAATTGTTCATCATCCATTTCAAGGATATATTTTTCCAATTCAGGCTTTTCTTTTGCAACCTTTTCCTCAAGCTTTTCTCGATCGTATTCGGATAAAAAATAGCGTTGAATTCGAATTGCTGTTGCCATATCGTTTTGCCCCCTTACATGGCCAATCATATAATACTGATCACAAAAATTATCCAGTATATTAGTTTATGCTTGTAAAATTGTAGCGGATTTTGTCATATTAATCAACCATACTATAAAAAAATCTAGTAATATATTATTCCGGCCATCGTTTTTTGCCCGGGCAGAGGCAAGCCAAAAAAGCGTTTCAATAGAATGATCTAATGAAACGCTTGTCTTTAGCAATTATACAAAGCTTTTAACAGCATCATCAACCGGGACGTAGTTGTATCCGAGATCTCTGGCTACTGCTTGGTAAGTGATTTCTCCGTTCATTACATTGACGCCTGATTTCAAAGCCGCGTTTTCATTTATGGCATTCTTAACTCCTTTATTTGCAATTTGTAATGCATACGGAATAGTCACATTCGTCAATGCCACGGTTGATGTTCTTGGAACGGCACCTGGCATATTGGCTACAGCGTAATGAAGGATGCCGTGCTTTTCATAGGTTGGCTGATCATGGGTAGTGATGTGATCGACTGTTTCAACAATGCCGCCTTGATCAATGGCCACATCTACAATCACAGAACCTTGTTTCATTTGCTTAACCATTTCTTCCGTTACGAGGGTTGGTGCTTTTGCTCCCGGAATTAAGACGGCACAGATTAACAAATCAGCTTCTGCCACACTGTCGGCAATATTCACAGGGTTGGACATAAGCGTTTTTATTTGATGGCCGAAAATATCATCCAGCTGGCGGAGACGATCCGCATTAAGATCGATCATTGTAACGTCGGCACCGAGTCCAACGGCTGTTTTTGCTGCGTTTGTTCCAACGACACCACCGCCGATAATTGTCACTTTTCCTCTTGCTACCCCAGGGACTCCTCCAAGCAATATTCCGCGGCCGCCTTTTGGCTTTTCTAAAAATTGCGCACCGATTTGTGCTGCCATTCTTCCGGCCACCTCGGACATTGGCGTAAGCAGCGGCAGTGAACGGCCATCGCTGACAGTTTCATAAGCAATCGCAGTAACACCTTTTTCTTTTAACGCCTTCGCTAAGGATGGCTCTGCAGCCAGATGAAGGTAAGTAAATAAAATTAAATTCTCCCGAAAGTATACATACTCCTCTTGCAGAGGTTCTTTTACTTTCAAAATCATTTCAGAAGAATCCCAAACTGATTTTGCTTCTGTAATGATCTCAGCTCCTACAGACATGTAATCCGCATTATCAAATCCGCTTCCAAGGCCCGCGTCCTGCTCAACCAGTACACGATGACCTGATGCAATTAATTGTGAAGCACTTCCAGGTGTAAGCGCAACTCTGTTTTCGTTGTTTTTAATTTCTTTTGGAACGCCTATTATCATGCTATTGATCCTCCTTGTTATTATTTCCAGGTTAATTTTCTGAAACTTTAGTTATTTATAGTTTATCTCTTTTATATCGTAATTTCTTTGTTCGAAATAAAAAAATAAAAAACATGGATTTGTGAAATTTCACAAACCCATGTTTCGGATCTTAATCTCTAGTAAAATCGAAAATTTTTCATTTACATTTTTTAGGTCTAACCCTGTAATCTCTTGTATGCGTTTCAATCGGTAGTTCAGCGTATTGACATGAACATTAAGCTGTTTTGCTGCGGTTTTGACGTTACTGTCTGAATCAATAAAGGTTTCAAGGGTTTCAATTAGGTTTGAATGATGCTCATTATCATATTTCTCCAGCTGAGATAAGGGATAGTTCGGAGACCTGTTATGCTTTCGTTTTTCTGCAAGTACGTCAAGATATTGATAGATACCTAATTCAGAAAAGCTCATCAGGTGTTCTGCATCGGATAAATAGCGCTCCTTTACCTTTAATACAGCCAGTGCTTCCTTATAGGCGATATGAACAGATGAGATATCGCTGTAAATACCGCCAATGCTCATTGCAAAATGTTCTATATTGTACCTTTGCATCATTTGTTTTTCCATGACTCTTAAAAATTGCTTAATTTGATTCAAAGGCTGTTCTTCTTTTGGAGATACCAATAGTATTAGTTCATTATAATCGATCGTCACTAAACAAATGTGTACAAGCTGCGTCGTTTCTAGTAAATAGTTTAGCTGCTTCTCCATTTTTTCCGTAATTGGTTTTGTAAATCTGAACAAAACAACAGAATAGATCGGAGGCATCGTCTTGTTCAATTGATAAAAGCCATCTGCCATATCATCGTGCCGAAGGGTATTGCCGGTCAAGAGTTTCCAAAAAAACTCTTGCTCTCGTTCTTCCTTCTTCATCTTCCCTTTTTGTAAATAAAGCAATTTATTTTGAACGGCATTGGCTGCTTTTTTTAATAGGTCCAATTCATTGGAAGTAAGTGACTTATTAATTTCCTGTGCCCAAATAAATCCAAGCACCTCGTTGTTTTTCCAAATGGATATAGCGACCCGATTGCCCAGACCCACCTCTTTAATGTTTTTTACATGGATCGGTTCTTGGCTCTTAAGCAAGGCAGGAATGGTGCCATCCTTCCAAAGGCTGTGAATGACTTTCTCAGGAACTCTTCTTCCGATAATAGTTGAAATTCTTGCGGGATCTGTGGAGTCGCTATGGGTGCTGTATGCAAGCAATCTGTGATTGACGTCTTCGATTGTGATCGGACATTTGAGAACATCGCTGATCTGCTCAGCAACATCTTCAAGACTGTCTGAGCTGTATTTGAAGGGATCGTAGCTTTTGTCCATGACATTCACCGCTTATTAAAGATATTAAACATCAGGAAGTACCTGCAGAAGCTGATACATCTGATTTTATATATATTATGAAGAAAGTAAGAAGGTAAAACAATAAAAATAATAAATTAGACTAATAAATAGTAAGTTTATGAAAAATAGAAACAAAAAAAGTGGGAATTTCTTCGAAAATTACTTCGGTAAAACATATGCTATATTACCTATTATATGAAAATAATCACAAATATTTTCATAATTAACTAATCTAAAATACTTATTTTTAAGAAATAAAACATATTAGTTTGACTGGCTTTTCGACATGTTTTTATAATAAAGACGTATTGTTAATTATAACCATGCTACATATTAACAAAGGAGGATGAAATATGTCAGGAATCATTCGTGTCACTCCGGAACAATTAGAAGAAAAAGCGCAGAGGTATCAGGAAGAAAGCGGTAAAGTTGAGGAGCAAATCGGAGTTCTTAGAAACTTGATCGGCCAGCTCCAAGATGAATGGGAAGGTGAATCAAGCAGAGCGTTTGCTCAGCAATATGAAGAATTAGAGCCTTCTTTCAAACAAATGGCCCAGCTGCTTGCTGATGTATCCCGCCAGCTTGACAGCACTGCGAAAACACTTAGAGATACTGACCAAGGTATCGCGTCGCAAATTCGCGGCTAGTCATTTAGAATGAATTGAAGAATAAAAGGAGCGCCTAATTCATAACATGACGGCGCTCTTCTTTCGTTTCGGAGTGTGGAAAACTATGTATATTGAGATTACGATAGATTTGAAGAACTACAGCGGTGATCCATTCGATATCAGGCTGTCAAATTATCATTCGATTAAGAATGTCATTGATATTGTATGGCAGACAAAACAAATTTCGATTCCTCCGCGTGAAGGCTGCTGGGTAAGAATTATCAATAAAGAACAAGTGTTTCCGGGGGAAAGAACGATGTCTGAATGCGGTATTACGACAGGGGACCGAGTGGAAATTTTATGAGGGAGTCCGAATGGAATGGAAGATAAAAAAACATATCTCGAAGAACAAATAGATGCAGTTATGAACGAAAATGAAGGCTATACCTTCACCTTTCAACGCGAAAAAATCAAGCTTCTGGATGGTTTGGAAGCAACCATGATAAAGGAAGTAGACCCTGCTTTTGAGAAAAAAATAGAACTAACTGATGATGAGTTGCTTGTCACCATTCATCCCCCTTCTACATATCAAAATTACCGTATTCTTAAAAGGAAAGATCAAAAGAGCAAATGGCGATTTGCTTATCAGCTTGTTAAAAAAGTACAGGAGCATTCAATGGAAAGGCTCCATTTGATTATTGCACCGGAAAATATCGTGTTTGACCATAGTCTTACACCTGCTTTTTTGCATTATGGCGTGACAGAAAGCATTCCTCCCTATGAAACTGACCATGATCGCCTGATGAATGAGATGAAAGCGCTCATAGCACTTTCGGTGGATGAAAAATATCCCTTTCATGACTATTTAAAATACTATGAAACATTAAAACTTTCTGAAACAGCCAAAGAAATCCTATCCAAAAAAAACGAAACGGAACTTCTTGAGTATATTAAAGAAAAGATAGAAGAAATCGAAGCCGAAGAAAAATTGCTTTTGCACATCCCAAAAAAGAAATGGAGTATGCAAAAGTATATTGGAATTGGGCTTATTGTACTGCTTGTTCCTGCCATTATCTACTCCTTTTATTCTTTATTTTTTGCCATTCCGAGACAAGAGGCATATGTCGAAAGTAACAGGCTTTTCTTAAACAATCAGTACAGCGAAGTAATTAACGAACTATCAAAATATGATGAAAGAAGCATGCCGCAGGGCGTCCAATATCAGCTCGCCCGTTCGTATATTGTTACAGTATCTTTAACCGAAGAACAAAGGGGCAATATTGAAAACACCTTAACGCTCCAAGCTGACCCTCAATATTTTATGTACTGGATTAATATCGGCAGGGGGAAGAACAAGGAAGCAATTGATATTGCACGTATGCTGGAGGATAGAGATCTGATTGCATATGGACTTATTAACTATCAAAAGGAAATTATGGCAAGCAGCGAGCTGGATAGTCAAGAGAAGGAGCAGCAAGTGAAACAGATTGAAGGCGAACTGCAAGAGTATCGAAATGAATTGGAAGAGCAGCAAACTGAGGGAGAGCAGTCTGATGGATCCAATGATTCAGCAGCGGAAAATCAGCAGGATTCCGGCAACAACAACTAAATTACCATAAAAATATATAGAATCTATTTGATAAATAGGGAAAACCATCAACGACTAAAAGGGTTTTTTTCAGGAGGGAGACACATGGATCTGCTATGGGTTTTCAACGACCAAGGCTATCAATCTATAAAATTAACTCAGAAGCCTGCGCGAACTTACACCATAGGTCCTGATTTACAGCAGACAATCACAATCCGAAGCTTTCCGTTCGAAAAAGGAATCATTACTTTAGAACCAAATAATAGCAGTGACGGATATTATCTGTTTGAAGGAGAAGAATCTCTGGGGAGTATAACGGAGAACCAGCCTTTTTTGCTGAAAAATAAGAATAAACAAATGACCATCATTCTGACGGAAGACAAGGCTGAAACGTCTCTTTACTATTTAGGGGACAAGAAGGACATTCGTTTTTCGACAGATGATAAAGAAAAAGCCAGCTTTTATAAAGGGACGAGCCCGCTATTTTCTGCAGAAAAAGGGGGATTTTCCCTCCTGCATACGAACGGAAGATGGCACGTTCTTCCTGAGAATCAAGAGGTGTATGTAAACGGAATAAAGTGTACCGCACCTGCTCCAATTGAAAGCGGAGATGAGCTGTTCTGGGAATTTACAGTATTTAAATTAATTGAAAATGATTTGCTGGAAGTTGTCAGTTATGAACCTTATGAAACCACTTTGGAAAGATCGATGAAACCAAGCTCAGAGATGAAGAAGAAATACCCGCTTTTTCGAAGAACTCCACGTATGATATATGAACTTCCAAAGGAAAAAGTGACATTTACGTTTCCGTATCAAGAAAATGATTATGAAGGCAGAAGCTTTTGGATTATCATCATGCCTCCATTAGTCATGCTGATTGTCATTGGGATCGTTGCCCTTCTCCAGCCAAGAGGAATCTTTATAATTGTCTCGATCATGATGTTCATTACGACCTTAATTACGTCTTCAGCACAATATTTTAGAGAAAGAACGCAGAAAAAACAGCGGGAAGAAAAGCGGAAAAGAGTTTACAAGCTGTATTTGGAAAATAAGCGGAAAGAATTGCAGGAGCTGTCAGACAAACAAAAAAGTGTCCTTTCCTTCCATTTCCCCCGTTTTGAACGTATGAAATTTTTAACCAAGGAAATAGACAGCCGTATTTGGGAAAAATCATTGGAAAGTGCCGATTTTCTGCAAATTCGTCTCGGCACAGGAGATGTCGAAGCCAGCTATCAGATTTCTATGAATGGCGGAGATCTTGCTCATCGTGATACGGATGAGCTGTTAGAAAAAACACAAAAAATGGAAAAAGTCTATAAAAAAGTGAAAAACGTTCCCGTTACTGTCAATTTAGCAGAAGGGCCTATGGGAGTTGTAGGGAAAGAGTCAATTGTAAAAAATGAGCTTCACCAGCTGATCGGGCAACTTGCATTTTTTCACAGCTATCACGATCTCCGCTTGATCTTTATTTTTGATGAGAATGAATATAAAGATTGGGAGTGGATGAAGTGGCTGCCTCATTTTCAGCTGCCAAATTCCTATGCCAAGGGCTTTATTTATAATGAACAGACGAGAGACCAAATCCTGTCTTCCGTCTATGAAACGTTGAGAGAGCGTGATTTAGAGGATGATAAAGAGAAATTGCTATTTAAGCCGCATTTTGTATTTATCATTACAAATTATCAGCTGATTTCTGAGCACGTCATATTGGAATACCTTGAGGGGGAACCGAAAAATCTTGGCCTCTCCATGATTATGGCAGCTGATACGAAAGAAAGCCTGCCTGAGCATATTTATACACTCGTTCGTTATATTAATGATCGCGAAGGAGATATTTTAATCGAACAGAAAAAAGCGGTACAAATTCCGTTTGCTCTTGATCAACATAGCAAGAAAGGTAATGAAACATTTTCAAGAACGCTCAGAACGCTCAATCATTTAGTTGGAATGACAAATTCGATTCCAAACATGGTTTCTTTTTTAGAGCTCTTCCATACGAGAGACGTAAACGAAATTGGCATTAAGGAAAAATGGGCAAGCAGTGAATCGGCGAAGTCGCTTTCTGTTCCAATTGGATATAAAGGAAAAGATGATCTTGTATATTTAAACCTTCACGAAAAGGCACATGGCCCGCACGGATTGCTGGCGGGAACGACTGGTTCCGGAAAGAGTGAATTTTTGCAAACGTATCTTCTTTCTTTAGCTGTACATTTTCACCCCCATGAAGTTGCGTTTCTGCTAATTGACTATAAAGGCGGCGGAATGGCTCAGCCTTTTAAAAATATTCCGCATTTGCTTGGGACCATTACGAATATTGAAGGAAGCAAAAATTTCAGTATACGGGCGCTTGCCAGCATAAAAAGTGAATTGAAAAAAAGGCAGAGGCTCTTTGATCAATTCAAGGTGAACCATATTAACGACTATACGAAGCTTTACAAGGAAAAAATTGCGCAAGAAGCCATGCCGCACCTCTTTTTAATATCAGATGAATTTGCAGAATTAAAAAACGAGGAGCCGGAATTTATCCGTGAATTGGTCAGTGCGGCAAGGATTGGACGCAGTCTCGGTGTCCATTTGATTCTTGCCACGCAGAAGCCGGGAGGAATTATCGATAATCAAATTTGGAGCAATTCCAGATTTAAGATAGCCCTTAAGGTTCAAGACGCGCAGGATAGTAAAGAAATATTAAAAAACAGCGATGCAGCTTCTATTACAGTAACCGGCCGCGGATATTTGCAGGTCGGAAATAATGAGGTATATGAGCTCTTTCAATCGGCTTGGAGCGGCGCGCCCTATATGGAAGATAGAACAGGAACTGAAGATGAGATCGCGATTGTGACGGATACAGGATTAATTCCTTTATCTGGTGTCACTGCTGAATCTCAATCCCAAAAAAATTCACAGATCGAAATAGAAGCAGTGACAGAAGAGATCGAACGGGTTCAGTCAGAATTAGGTATTAAGAGGCTTCCGAGCCCATGGCTGCCTCCGTTGGAAGAAAGAATTTCTAAGATGCTCTACAAATCTAATAAAAAAGAAGTATTCCACATTGCATATGTAGATGAACCGGATCTGCAAAAGCAAGCGCCTTATCCATATCAGATAATGGAGGATGGGAATATCGGCATTTTCGGATCTTCCGGTTACGGAAAATCGATAACTGTAACGACGCTTTTAATGAGCTTTGCTGAAGAGTACTCTCCAGAAGAGCTGCATTACTATATTTTTGATTTTGGCAACGGATCCCTTTTGCCTCTTGCTCAGCTTCCGCATACCGCAGACTATTTCCTTTTGGACCAAAAGAGGAAAATGGAGAAGTTTATGCGGTTTGTTAAAGACGAAATAGAGCACAGAAAAAAATTGTTTCGCCAAAAGGAAATGAGCCATATTAAATTGTACAATGCTCTTGCTGAAGACGAGCTTCCGATTATTTTTCTAGTGTTGGATAACTTCGATGTTGTCAAAGAAGAAATGTATGATTACGAGCAGGAATTTATTAAATTTTCAAGGGACGGACAATCGTTAGGTATCTATTTGATCGTAAGCGCAACAAGGGTAAATGCCGTTCGCCAATCATTAATGAACAATTTGAAAACGAAAATTGTTCATTACTTAATGGATCAAACAGAAGCTTACGGAGTCATCGGAAAACCGAAATTCAGCCTAGAACCGATTCCGGGAAGGGTAATTATTAAAAAGGACGCATCCTATTTTGCCCAAGTCTTCCTGCCTGTTGAAGCGGATGATGACATCGAGTTATTCGATGAACTAAAGGCTCAGGTTCAGCAAATAAGAATGACATATGAAGACAGAGAAAAGCCAAAAGCTATTCCAATGCTCCCTTCCGAGTTATCAATGTATGACTTTGAAGAGAATTATGTCCCTAGTCGAAAAGAATACGGCTTTATTCCTTTGGGGCTGGATGAAGAGTCGGTTCAGCCAGTATATATGGCTCTTGCAAAAACCAAGCATTGTATTGTAATGGGACAGACCCAAAAAGGAAAAACGAATGTCATAAAGCTGATGCTAAGATATCTTCTGGACGGGGATACTCAGCAAATTGGCGTATTTGACAGCATTGACCGGGGATTGACTGAGTTTACACAGGAAGAAAAAATAAATAATATCGACACGAAAGAAGAAATGAAAGAATGGCTTACTCAAAATGAAGAAGTATTCAAAACGCGTGAAGCAATGTATTTGGAGGCAGTTCAGCAGAGAGAAGTGCAAAATCTTTCATTCGCTTCCATCGTTTTGGTCATCGACGGGTTTGGAAGGTTTCAACAGTCAATTGATGCTTCCATACAGGATAAAATTACATCTTTTATAAGATCATATGCCCATCTTGGCTTTCATCTGATTGTCTCAGGAAATGCAAGCGAATTTTCAAAGGGCTACGATTCTTTGACCACAGAAGTGAAGCAGGTAAGACAAGCAGTGCTGCTCATGAAGAAATCAGATCAAAACATGATCCCACTGCCATATGATCGCCAGGAAACCGAGATTCAGCCCGGATATGGCTATTTAATCGAAAATGGGAAAGAGAGAAAGATACAAATTCCTTTATGTTCAAAAGAGAGGAAGAAAGCCATATGACGGAACAAAGAAAAAGCATGATAAAAATCATTTGTACAATGGTCATTATCTTGCTTGTCCCTTCCCTGTTTTTCCAGTTTATTGGGGAAGATCCAATGAAGCAAACCAACCAGGCCACCCGCAGCATTGCCATAGTTAATGAGGATGCGGGCGTAGATGAGGAAAAGGAAACGATTCGATTTGGAGGGGAGGTTGCTCAAGTTCTTTCAGGCCGGCCGGACTACGATTGGGCAATGCTGGGTCGCAGTGCGGCCGAAAACGGACTCGCAAACAGAAATTACGATGCTGTCATATATATTCCGTCTGATTTCTCAAAGAATATCTTAAGCTATAATAAAGAACATCCACAAAAGGCAACAGTCGGATTCGCTATCCAAGAAAGGCTGGATGCAGTCAATAAAGAAAGAGTACAAAGAGAGCTGGAAGATGCCCAAAAGTCAATGAATCAGCAGATGTCCACTCTTTATTGGAGCTATGTATCACAAGAGATTGAAAATGTCAGAAATGAGTTTGATAAAATTGTCTCAAAAGAAGCCGAATTTCTGAATGCGATGACAGGCTTTTACAAACCGAGCTCTACTAATCTAGCCGGAGAAGTCGAACAGCAGCAGCAAATGATCAATACTTTGAAAGATACTATGGAAAGTGCGGATGCTTCAAAAGAAGAAAGGAAAAACAATACAGATCAAGCGAAGGAAGAGCTTTCTGAATTTGTTAAAAACGTGGACCAATACAAAGAATATCAGCAAAATCTGCGAGAGGTATTGCTAAGTTCACAGTCAGAGAACGAAGCGCAAATTAAGACAAGCCTGCAAGAGATTTCAGAGAAGCAGCAGCAAATGTCAAACCAATTTACGACTCAAATGAATTCACTCACCTCGAACGTGAGGGGGCTGCAGACACAATTAGGGCATACAACAGATGTGATGTCTAACTTCCGAAATGTTCGAGAAGCACAAATTCCCCGGCAGCAAAGCGGGATTAGAGATATTCAAAGCCAGCTCATTAACGATTATCAACACGCGTCAAATCAGTACATGCTCACAATGATTCAAAATACAATTCTGCCAATAAGGCAGGAGCTTCAATACCCGACAGAAGAACCAAAAAACAAATACCCGGAAGAGCCTGAGGAAAGTAATGGTGATGGAGCAGAGCTGGATCCCGCGAGTATTGAAGGAACAGAAGCTTCCGCAACAGGAGATTCTGGAAGCGGAAATGAAGAAACTGGACCACAAGATTCAGAAACCGGAAATAAAGATGAAAATAATCCTTCACCAGATCCCCCTGGATGGGAAGTGCCGGATGTAAGTGATCAGTTGGATCAATTGAGTCATGTTTCGCAAAGCATTCAGTCTATGGTTACAGAGCTTGAAGCGAAGAAAAATGGGCAAAACGATCAAGAAATAACTGATCTCCAAACCAAGCTTGTAGCTTTTAAAGGAAGCATCGATCAAGCTGTTACTGAGATAAACCAAAAGCTCGGCGATGACAGCGGCAATAACGAAGAGCTTAAAAAATATATCAACGACCTTTTAAAAACGATCGAAGTGATTGAAACGGACAAAAAGAATGCCCTTGAGAATGTTAACAAATTGCTTGCTGATAAAGGCGTATTGGAAGAAAACATAAATGAACAAAAAGAGACGATTACAAATTTGACAGAACAAATTGATGAGAAGAATAACGAAATCGTTCGTCTCAAAAAAGAAGTAAACGAGCAAATTGACATCAGAAACGATGATTATAAAGAAATTTATCAATTCATTAACAACAAAGAACGAGACATTTTGAATTCACCTTCACTTAGCGACAGCCGCAAGGAAGAGCTGAAAAAATATTTTGATATGCCATTGCACAGCAGAAATATTAACGATCTAATGTTGTACTCAGGCTATCTTTCCCAATATCATGATATATTGTTTGTCCCTAGATCGACGGAATCACAGAATAATAAAGTAATTGATGACCAGTCGGAAAAGGTGAAATCTGTTCTGTTTATCAATCAAGAAGAAGAGACAAGCTGGCAGGATTTAAAAAACAATATGCTTACTTCAAATGAAGAGATCGACAGCTTTATTAATGGAATGACCTCATTTGTTGATGGATATGAGAATTTCATTGGTGAAGAACAAACACAGATTTTGAACAGTCTTTCTGCGATTTCAGAGAGTGCCGGCCGTGTAGCCGAACAGCTGAGTAACCCCGCTCAAGCGACGGGTGCGGCAGAAACCGTGGTTCAAGGGGAAGGCTTAGGCGGAACAATCGTTGTACAGATGCAAGATTCGATTGGAGAAGAAGTGCTTGAATTATCAGATACGATCAGTTCATTATCTAAACGTCAAGAAGAAGTCATTGATTATACGAATAATCTTCAGCAAAGCGTCAATGATGTCCAGGAAAAATCGGATACATTGAATCGCAACTGGGCGCAAAACGTTTATTCAACAAAGCTTATCCGGCAAGATGTCTATGGGATTCTAGGCAATACGTTGGTTGATGGGCAAAATAACGGATATGTCTATGATTATTTGGCAAATCCATTGCAAATTAGCGGGGAGGTTCCTTCAGAGACCACCCAGAAAGTTCCTCCAGTCGTGATATTGATTATTTTGCTTATCAGCAGCCTGCTTATCGGATATTTCAGCCAGTATTATCGAAATGCCCCGCTGCTGGTGAGAGGAGCATTGTTTGGGTTATTAAATATCATTGTCGGCCTAATGATCAGCCTGTTTAGCTTAAATATCTACACACTTTCGGATGATCAAGCGATTCAATGGTCTGTTTTTACCATTTTGCTATTGGTTACATGCTCTGCACTTGTAAAAACGGCATTTACTTTAACTCCAATTGTCGGGTGGCTGGCAGCGGCAGGATTAATCCTGTTCTTTACGGCGCCGTTAATTGATCTTGTTATGCCAAACTTTGATTTTCATGATCCGGTTTCTGCTGTTTATATTTCAATACAATACGATACAGGCAATTTATTTGCATTGGGGACTACGCTATTGGCAGTTATCACAATGGTATTGCTTTTAATACCTTTCATTTCAGCCTATGTAGCGTCTAAAACCGAGGAGAGCGAAACCGGATATGAAGCGTAATTTTTCAAAAAGGGGAACAATGCTTTTTTTGCTCCCTTTTCTTTTCTCATTTCCCGTATATGCAAACGCGGATAGCAATGGCGTAAATGTCAAGCCGAATCAGTATCAAGAAAAGGAAATAAAACGTAACACGGATTATTTACATGAAGATTCCTTGTATCAGCAAAAAAATCAGCTCTCAGAAGATCAGCTGATGTTAAAATTTGAAGGGCAAAAACCAAATAAAAACACGCTGTTGGCCGATCACCTGTTTAAAGAGACCAAAGAGGAGACAAATACGATAACAGCTAAATCAAAGCAGCTCGATGTCTCGTTTCAGCGAAAATTGAAAGCGAGTGAAGAAGAAATCGATTCGAAAGGCGAAAGCAACCAATCATTTCTAATCACGGGCCTGTTTGTCGGTGTAATCCTATTAGGGATCGGCGCACTATTCTTTCTCATTCCTAAAACGACACAATAGCAGCATGAAATGGAGGAGATAAAATGAAGCTTGCCATCGTAACAGGCTCAACAAAAGGTCTTGGCAGAGCGATTACTGAACGTTTGCTTAATCAAGGCGTACACGTGAATGCCATTTCTCGAAGCAAAGAAACGAATCAACACGAAAGGCTAACAAGCTACCAGGGAGATCTTTCGGATTCGGAAGAAATGATTCGGCTCATGCAAGAAATAACAGAAAAATTACCATTGAGTCATTACACTTCTGTCACACTAATTAATAATGCCGGAACGGTTACACCGATAAAAAGGGTTGGCGAAGCTGAAGCAGGAGAAGTGATAAATCATTATTCATTGAATCTTATTGCCCCTGTCGTACTTAGTCAGGCATTTGTAAAATGGACTGCAAATTTTAAAGGCAAGAAAACAATTGTTAATATTTCCTCGGGGGCCGCACACAAACCAAGCAAGGGCTGGAGCGCTTACTGCAGCTCCAAGGCAGGTTTGGATATGTTTACAAAGGTGTTCGGTGTTGAACAAGAGGATCATGAAAACCCAGTAAAAGTAATCTCCTTCTCTCCAGGAATTATGAATACCGAGATGCAGGGACAGATTCGTTCTTCGAAGGCAGAGGATTTTCAGCAGGTGCAGCGATTTCAAGAATTTCACGAAAAAGGACAGCTTCGATCTCCTGATTTTGTTGCGGGAAAGCTTATGTCACTGCTTGAAACTGAGATGGAAAACGGACGCATATATGATATAAAAGAATTTCTCTAAACCCGCGGCATGAATGCGCGGGTTTTTAATTTTATAAATTAAAGAAACTGTCTATAACGTAGAAAGCAAGTGATCATATACTGCTTTAACTGTGTTTTTCACTGGCTGGAAAAGGGTACAGAATTACAATTCCGCGAAAAATGAGAATAAATGTAACAAATAAATTGAGAAAAGCTTAAAAATATGTTAGGATTCTACAAATGCTTTCAAGGAGGGATTTCTATGAGATCCGTTCTATTAGTGGACGTATTCACCCATCCAATTGCCCAAAAATACCTCAAGCGTTCAGGCATTGCCCATGCGATTGCTTGTGCCTATCATGCCTGCCACATGGCAGTTAAAGCTGGAGTCAATCCCGATCTTGCTGCAAAAGCGGCGCTCCTGCATGATATCGGGCATTATGAATGGTTTACAGACGGAGAATGGGATTATGAATTGTACAAAAGAAATGATATACATGCGATAAAAGGCGCTGAACGTGCGCATAAGCTGTTAATTCGCCTTGGCGAAGAACCCAAGGCTGCGAAGGAAATTGCTTTAGCCATACTTCTTCATACGGATTCTTATTTGCCGGAAGGAGATTTGGAAAAAAACAAACTTCAGCAAATTGTCAAAATGGCTGACGAAATGGATGAAGAGCCGGGAGGAAGACACCATTATCGCGTCATTGACCAAACAACAGCTTTACATCGTATTAAAAAGCTTGACCAAATGATCGACCAAGCAGGGTATCCTATAAAAAAACTTGTATAAGGTTACGTGAGTCTGCCTGCGGTTGTCGATCCTCTTTTTTCACCTGCTTCCCCTCAAACTCTTTCTGCATGAAATGTGCTGCTTACAACCTATCCAAATTCGCAAAAATGATCAAAATATACGATTATAAAACGAGAAACATTGAAAGAATGTAAAAGAGCAGACAACTGCTCTTTTTGTTATTCTTGAAAAAACGTCAATTTCTCATTCGATTATGAAGAATTTCTTATGCTAGAATGTAGAGAAGCAGTATAGAGAGGAAGGGAATCATCATGAAAAAAATATTAGCATTTACTCTCGTTCTTCTACTGGCAAATCCGAGCCTCATTTTTGCCCATTCAACACTGGAGAACTCGACGCCTGAAAATGGAGCAGTTATAGAAGAACCCTTAAAAGAGATCACATTGCACTTTAACACACCAATTGAAAACTTAAGCACGATGACTTTAAGTCGCGAAAGCGAAGAAATAGATCTTGAAAACCAAAAAGTAGAAGGCTCTACAATCACTGGTACTCTTAAAGAGCCTTTGCAAAGCGGAGAATATACAGTTTCATGGAAGATTGTCGGTGAAGACGGGCACACAGTTGAGGATAGCATCGGCTTTTCAGTAAATGTTTCAGAAAAAAATCAAGACGCAGAGGACCAAGATGATCAAACAAATGCTCTAACAGATAGCAATGATACTGGTGGCCAAGGCCAAAATGCTTATATGTGGATTGGCATTATTGCTCTTTTGTTTGCAGCAGGTATCTATCTGTTAACAAGGAAGAAAAAATAATGCCGGATTTGTTCGTCTCCCTAGTGGATTTTTTTGTTTACTTGCTTCTTTCTTTTTTGGTCGGCCATATTTTTCTGACATTTATTCCTGAGGCGAAAAAACCATTTGTCCAAGTGCCAGAAAAATTACTGCTAGCCAGTCCGCTGCTCATCGCGATCTTAACCATCGGGCCGATTTTAAAGCTTAGCCTATCTTATTCGAAGGACTTTGGCTTTTATCAAGCCTTCTTTACCGTATTAACTGATTTACGATCGGGTCAGGCGTGGATGATGACTGTCATCATATGCTTATGTGTATGGTTGTTCAGAATGATAAAGGCGCCAAATTTACTTCAGCTGCTTTTTTTATTTGCGCTTATCTTTGTTTTCGGTTACGGAGGCCATTCCGCGTCTATTTCTCCTGTATGGGGGATCGTCAATCATGTGTTGCATTTCACAGGTGCTGTATTATGGGTTGGAATTTTACTGAACGTCGGTTGGTTTGGGGAAAAGGAGCAAAACTGGTCAGCATTTTTAAATTGGTTCACCCCTTTAGCAGCAGGATGTCTTGTCCTGATGATCACAAGCGGTCTTTTTTTAATGAGTTTCGTTATGAATATATTTGATTATGCCAATGCATTTCCGCTTTCTTACGGTCAATATTTGTTTATCAAACATATTGGGGTACTTGCTGTCATTGCTTTTGCCATTGTGAATGGCGGATTGGCTTCCTATGCAAAGTCCAACCGATTTCGGGTACTGCATTGGATAAGAGCGGAAACGGTCATACTCGGGGTTGTCTTTTTCTTTACAAGCCTCCTGGGGACTCAATCACCGCCTCATAATATTGGTGAAACACTGTCGACAAACGGAGAGTCCTTTCTTTTTAGGAGCTTTAAAGGGACTGCAAACATCCCTGTCCATGCTGATTTTTCTGTAAGCATTGCCGGAGTCGTCTTTGCATTCATGTCCATTTCATTTCTCGCTCTTTTTTATATTAGTTTGTTTAGAAATGGCAGTGTAAAAGTCGGCCTGTTATTTTGCTTTCTTGTCATGATTTCGTTTTATTTGGCGGCGATGAACAGTTTCTCTTTTTCTTAATGGGAAAAACGTTTGACATATTTGGATTTGAATAGTAGTTTGAAAGTAATCATAACAAGGTATTCAGGAGGAGTAGCGGCTTGCTTAAATCAAAAGTACATTTTTGGACACTGCAAATATTGCTTGTTTTGCTCATTATTTTTGTTTCAACGAAGGTATCTTTTTTATTTGAACCGTTTATCTTATTCGTTACCACCTTGTTTTTCCCGATTTTGATAGCGGGGATTTTGTTCTTTATTTTCAATCCAGTTGTTAACTTGCTGCAAAAAAAATTGCCGAGAACGATATCGATTCTTTTGATTTATTTGGTATTTATCGTATTGGTAAGCATCCTCCTTGCTACAGTGGGTCCTATCGTGACTTCTCAGATAACTGATCTATTCAATAATATTCCTCGATATGCTGAGGAAATTCCACAATTAATAAATAATCTTTACGAATCGCAATGGTATAAATGGATGCTGAACCAAGATTATGTTTCTATTTCTCAGCTGCAAAATACACTTAGCTCGTATGCGACAAATCTTCCTCAGAATTTTTCTAAAGGAGTAAGTGCGATCGTTGGAGTGATGGCAAATATAACACTGGCTATAGTAACTGTTCCGTTTATTCTATTTTATATGTTGAAGGATGGATCGCATTTTCCGAATTTGGCGGTGAAAATTCTCCCAGTTAATTACCGAAAAGAAGGGTTGAAAATTTTTCACGATTTGTATTCAACCTTAGCGGCTTATATTCAAGGACAGCTGATTGTCAGCCTTTTTGTCGGAACCGGATGTTTTATCGGGTATTCGATTATTGGTCTGGATTATGCATTAATATTAGGAATTGTCGTGGCTGTTACCAATATTATTCCTTATCTTGGACCGTTTATTGGAGCTGCACCGGCTGTGATTATCGCTCTGATTGAATCACCGACTCAGGCACTCTTAGCAATCGTAGTCGTTGCTGTTGTCCAACAAATTGACGGAAATCTGATTTCTCCACTGGTTATCGGAAAACGAATCAATACTCATCCATTAACGATTATTCTGCTCTTAATTGGCGCAAGCAGCTTCGGCGGTGTACTCGGAATGATATTGGCTGTCCCGGTTTATGCCGTATTAAAAGCATTCACCCTAAATGTAGTTCGGCTTATTCGTTTACGGCAGCTTTCCGTATTGGATAAAGAGAAACAGGCTTGATACCGATAAACAGGCACAATCAGCCTACCCCTTTCATACTATGGGAAAAAAAGTAGGGGGAATAGATGGTGCCTGCTATTGTCGGACCTATACGGATTGAGAATTTGCTAGATAACGGAATCACAAGCTTTGGAGATGTATTTGCCATCTCACCGAAAAGTGCTTTCCAGTCATCGGGAGGATCCGGTGCATTTAATACGGGAGATTACAATTGGTTTATGAATCAAAAAAGCAGTACGAAACTTGATGATTCTGATGTTTTTGATCAATTCGATGCATTTAATGGATAGCATTCCTAATTTGGAATGCTTTTTTTGTATGAAATCAGTCCTATTTGTTGTATAATAAAACCAAATCATCAGGAGAGTAAAAAAATGAAAATTAGAAAAGCGAATCTTACAGCAAATCATATTCCGATCAACCAGGTTTACCTTCACGAGAACAGGAAAGAAAATCATACGCTGATTGCTGTCCCTGACTTGGAATGGAGTATTCTCGTTTCTTATGAGGATGAAAAAGAAGAACTGTTTTTAACAATTGACCAATCACTTCAAAATAGAACGACAAGAGAAGCGGCTCAAGAGCTTGCAATTAAAATGGTTCAATGGGTTACTGAGATGTAATGACATATTTTCTTATATTGAAGCATAAAAAAATATTACTATTAATTGAAAGCGTTTACAAAAAGATTGAAGCATTTTGTTTATGGCCATACTGAAACAAGGGAGGGCTAATAATGACTAATTATGATTTTTCATTTATCAGAGGTATGTGCTGGGCAACGGTTTTCAGCATACCGTTATGGATTTCGTTTTTTGGATGGTTAAAATTGGTTGGAATGGTTTGGGCGGTAATGTAGTATTTCTTATAAATTCGAAATATGGACAGTTGGAATCATATTGGGCGAATGATAGTTTGAATCCTTGCTATTTGAAGTTTTGCTTTATTTTGCTTTATACTGGATTCAAACACTTAAATGCAGGAGGATTCGCATGGATGATTCTTCAATGGACCAATATATCCAACAGGGCATATACGGTACTCTTGAAACAAAAAAGGACGAACGCCGGCTTTTTTTAGGCTCGATTCGCGAACGGGTAATTATTGCGTTAACAATTGGGCAAGTAAGGAGGAAGGCGGTTTATAAAGAAGTTGAACAAGCATTGAATTCTAATAAAGAAGCAAAATTGCTGTTGAACGGACAAATGAACTATGGCGATTTTTCTAAATATATTCAATTAGCAAACAAGTCGGGGAACGATTTTACGATTGTATCCGATTCATTTCATCCGCTCCTGGGATTAGTTTTGGCGGCGCCCACAGCTGTCGATAAAGATAAGATATATATAGAAGACGAGATATTTCGTAAATCTCAACTTTCAAATAAGAAATAATGAGCCGGGTGTTGCTATGCAATAGTCGGCAAATTTAATTCTTTCAAAGCTGCTGTGACTTGGCTATACTAATAAATATAAAAATCAGGGGGAGAGAAGAGTGAAAAAAGCGTTAATCTGCATTGATTATACTAACGATTTTGTTGCTGCTGACGGCAAGCTGACCTGTGGTGAACCAGGACAGCAAATAGAAGAGGCAGTTGTTCAAATAACAGATCGTTTTATTCTACAGGATGAATATGTCGTTTTCGCCGTCGATTCACATCTAGAGGATGACCCGTTTCACCCTGAGACAAAATTATTTCCCCCGCATAATATAAAAAATACAGAAGGAAAAGAACTTTATGGAGATTTGAAGAAGCTCCATCTTTTACACAAAAGCAAGAAGAATGTTTATTACATGGAAAAAACAAGATATTCCGCTTTTGCAGGAACAGATTTGGAGATTAAGCTGCGAGAGAGAGACATCAGCCAAATTCATTTGATTGGTGTATGTACTGATATTTGTGTATTGCATACGGCTGTTGATGCTTACAATAAAGGGTTTGACATTGTCATCCATAAACACGCGGTAGCAAGCTTTAATCAAACTGGACATGAGTGGGCACTCTCACATTTTCAAAACAGTATCGGAGCGGAAGTTGTCGAATAGAAAAGGGGAATAGAGTTGGAACACCGTTATAAAGATGACAGTTTATCCTTACACACAGATTTATACCAAATCAATATGGTTGAGACATACTGGAGAGACGGAATACATGAGAAAAAAGCAATTTTCGAGCTTTTTTTTCGAAAGCTTCCTTTTGAAAACGGATATGCTGTCTTTGCGGGGCTTGAAAAAGCGATCGAGTATTTAACAAAGTTTAAATTTACGAACAGTGATCTTGCCTATTTAGAAGAAGAGGTTGGTTACAAGCCTGACTTTATCAACTATTTAAAAGGACTGACCTTCAGCGGCTCCCTGTACAGCATGAAAGAGGGAGAGCTAGTATTCGGCAATGAACCGCTGATGAGGATTGAAGCACCATTGGCGGAAGCTCAGTTGATTGAGACTGCTTTGTTAAACATTGTGAACTACCAAACATTAATCGCTACAAAAGCCTCCAGAATCAAACAAGTGATTCCAGAAGAGGATGCCTTGGAATTTGGTACTAGACGGGCTCACGAAATGGATGCGGCGATGTGGGGAGCAAGAGCGGCTATTATTGGAGGCTTCCAATCGACAAGCAATGTACGTGCCGGAAAGCACTTTAACATCCCGGTTTCAGGGACTCATGCCCACGCTCTGGTCCAAGCTTATCGTGATGAATATAAAGCGTTTAAAAAATATGCGGAAACCCACAGAGATTGTGTGTTTCTTGTCGATACATATGATACGATTCGATCAGGCATTCCGAATGCGATTAAAGTTGCAAAAGAATTTGGAGATCGTATCAACTTTATCGGAGTTCGTCTGGACAGCGGAGACCTTGCGTATTTATCGAAAAAAGCGAGAAAAATGCTCGATGAAGCAGGCTTCAAAGAGGCAAAGGTCATCGCGTCCAGTGACTTGGATGAGTACACGATCTTAAATTTAAAGTCGCAAGGTGCAAAAATAGATGTATGGGGAATCGGAACAAAGCTGATCACAGCGTATGACCAACCGGCGCTGGGGGCAGTTTATAAGCTTGTTTCGATCGAAGAAGACGGAGAAATGGTCGATACGATAAAAATTTCTTCAAATCCTGAAAAAGTCACCACTCCCGGGAGAAAAAGAGTGTATCGCATCATCAATCGCTTGAACAACCATTCTGAGGGAGATTATATCGCACTTGAAAACGAACCAGTAAATGATCAAGAGAAGATTAAAATGTTTCACCCGGTCCATACGTTTATCAGTAAATTCGTTACAGACTTTGACGCGAAGGAGCTGCATGAAACGATAATTGAAGAGGGAGAGCTAATGTATGAAAAGCCCTCTATAAGTGAAATACAAAGCTATGCAAAGGAAAATCTTAACCTCCTCTGGGAAGAATATAAAAGGATCAGCAAACCCGAGGAATATCCGGTTGATTTAAGCGAAGCCTGCTGGACAAATAAAATGAATTTAATTCAAGAGGTAAAAGAGAAAGCGAAAAGCTTAAAAGAGGATTAGAGTGATACCATAAGAGGAAACCTTGGTAATCGAGCAATCAGAGGGGATGAGGATATCCCCTCTGTTTTTTATTTTTTGCAGTGTATAAAAGATAAAATGATTAACTCATTATAGGGACATTAAGAGAGAAGTAATTATTGCAAAGATTGCTGGATTCGGTTATTCCATTTAGTATTAAGATCTTCAATAAGTTCTACCGCTAAGCTCATGAGGATATTTTTCCAACACAGAATGAGGAAGCCCTACTTTATCAAGTAGTGCGGTTATTCACTCGGGATATTCGTGCTCTTCCCACTTCCGCGTTCACCGATTAATCCAACACATTCTCCTTCATTTATTAAAAGCTCAGCCCGTTCAAAACGTCTGCTTTTTCACGATTAAAGTATCATCCAGCTTTAAGGTAATCATGGAGGAAGAAACACAAGTAATCTAGTAAATAAACTAATTTATGAAAATATTGTCCTTGATAAATAAGAATCATTACGATATGATATAAATCGGAATGATTACGAAAAAAGAGGTAAATACTATGAAAATAATTAAAAATAATAATCGGCACGGCTGCGTCAGTTTTAAAAGTTCCCATAAATACATAAAAAATCACTTTCTTAAAATTAGTATCTTATTGGTATGTGTTAGCTTTTTAAGTGCTTGTACGCAGTACTCGCATAGTGCTGATGAAGAAAAAGCAGAAGACAAGCACATCGATTTTCTCTATAATTTCTCCACTAATTCACTAGATCCTCATGTTGATTCAAGTTATGTTCCGTTAAGAGCAGGGATAACTGAAACTCTAGTTCGACTAGATGAAGAAAATTTAACTATTGAACCATGGCTGGCAGAAAGCTGGGAAGGTGAGGATGGGCAACATTGGACAATTAAACTTCGTGAAGATGTCACGTTTCAAAATGGTAATAAAATGGATGCTGAAAACGTGAAAGCCTCTCTTGAACGAGCGCTGAAAGAAAGCGTTGCTATTCAAAATGCACTCAAAATCGATAAGATTGAAGCTGATGGCTATACATTAAAAATTACGACGACAGAACCTTTTCCGGAGTTTGTTTCTGAGCTTGTTAACCCAAACGTTTCGATCATTGACGTAACAGAAGAGGATATTGTCAACAAACCGGTCGGTACAGGACCTTTTATATTGAAGTCATTTACACCTGGAAGCAAGCTTGAGCTCGAGCGCTATGCTGATTATTGGGATGGGGCTTCAAATCTTAATTCAGTCACATTCGCTTTTAATGAGGATGCAAATGCTCGTTCGCTTGCACTGAAGTCTGGGCAAGTAGATATTGTTTATCGTCCAGAGGTAGAAAGCTTGGAATCGTTACGAGCACAAGATGGAATTGAAGTTGAATCGACTGCAACATTCCGTGTACATCAAATGACGATGAATATGGAACGCAAAAGTTTGCAGGATGTTAATGTGCGTCGCGCTGTTGATGCGTTGATTAACCGCAAGAAAATTGTTGATACGATTCTTTTAGGATATGCAGAACCTGCTGTTGGGCCATTTTTACAATCACTGCCGTTTTCCCCATCTTATAAACAGAGCGAAACGGGAACGGACATAGCTGTTAAGTACTTGGAGGAAGCTGGTTATTCACTTGAAAAAGGGAAAATGCAAAAAGACGGAGAGCCGCTTAAATTTACCCTATTAACCTACAGTGCAAGAGCAGACTTGCCATTAATTGCTCAAGTTTTTCAATCGGACGCAAAACGAATCGGTATTGATGTTGAAATTCGCCAAATTGATATTCCTGAGGAATATATGGCGTCAAACCGCGATTGGGATTTGGCTACGTATAGTAATTTAACAGCCCCGCGCGGAGATGCTGGATATTATTTAAATGCAACCTATCATCCAACCGGCGCTCTCAACTTTAGCGGTGCAGAAGAGCCTGAACTGACTAGAATTATTGACAAGCTCAATCAAACCGTCAGTCAAGAAGATCGAGCTGTTCTTGCTGAGCAGGCAGCTGATTATGTCCATGATCATGTGATCAATTCATTTGTCTTGCATCCTTCCACCATTGTTGCGTATAACGAAAACAAAGTGAAAAATTGGGTGACCACACGAAGTGAATATTACATGATTATAAACCAGTTGGATGTGAAGTAAATGGTTCAAATTCTTGCTCGGAAATTCTTTGAAGTTCTATTTTTTACGTTATTTATTACATTTGTCAGTTTTTTGTTTGTTCGGCTTGCCCCTGGCGATCCTGTTTTGACCATTTTGAATGTTGATGAGCTATCAGTTAGTCAGGAGCAAGTAGAAGCATTAAGGGAAGAGATGGGATTCAACAAGCCATTGCTCGTCCAGTACGGACTTTGGCTGCTTAAATTTATCCAGCTTGATTTCGGGAACTCTTATGTCACGGGTCAACCTGTAATGGATATGATTTTAATGGGGCTGCCTTCCACAATCGAATTAGCCGTTGGTTCGTTGATTGTCATGCTGGTCGTATCAATTCCACTCGGATCGCTATCTGCCCTTAATCGGAATAGCTGGATTGATCATATGAGTAGAATCCTATCAATTATTGGTGCGGCCATCCCAAGTTTTTGGCTTGGCCTTATTTTTATTGATTTATTTGGTGTACGTTTCAACTTGCTTCCAACCATGGGAAGAGACGGATTTGTCTCATTGATCTTACCGTCATTGACACTTGGGTTGGCCATTTCAAGTGTATATGTGCGTTTGCTTCGTTCCAGCTTACTTGATTCGCTTAGTCAGGAATTTATCCGTGCAGCGAGAGCGCGTGGGTTGTCAGAACGGCGAATTTTTGTAGTGCATGCATTTCGACACAGCCTGCCTCCAGTTATTACTGTATTCGGAGTCAGTTTAGGAAGCTTGATTGGTGGTGTAGTGGTGATTGAAGTATTATTTGCGTATCCGGGGATAGGAAAGCTTGTCGTTGATGCGATACGTCAACGAGATTATCCCCTTATACAAGGATATATTTTAATCATGGCGATCATTATTTTCATTGTAAATACATGTGTGGATTTATCTTACCGGTATTTAAATCCCGAAATGAAACTAAAAGAGAAGGGGACCAACTGATGAAAGGATTGTCTATACGTTTGCAAAAGGTAAAAAAGCACAGTTGGCAAGGGATGATGGCACTGATATGTGTACTTCTTATTTTAGCAGCCATCCTATATGCTTTTTTTTATTTGCAGCATGATCCAACATTAACAATTCTCGATGGACGCCTCCAGGGGATGAGTTTTCAGCATCCGCTTGGAACAGATCAACTTGGCCGGGACGTACTGACCAGGCTTTTACTAGGCGGTCAGCAGACTATCGGTTATAGCTTGCTGGCGCTGATAGTTGCTCTCATCATTGGAATCCCCTTTGGTCTTATCTCGGGATATAAACGCGGTTTAGTTGATCGGGTATTTATGCGAATTGCCGATGGATTTTTAGCCTTTCCAGATACGATTGTCGCAATTGTTCTAAGTGGATTACTTGGACCGGGCATCGGCAACCTTGTGCTTGCGATTGTGATTGTCAAGTGGGTTAGTTATGCTCGTCTAGTTCGCAGCACGGTTTTATCAGAATCTCAAAAGGATTATATACTGATTGCTAGGATTAACGGACTATCTTCAAGTAAAATCATGCGTAAGCATCTATTACCACATATTGTTGGACATGTTCTGGTTCTGGCAAGTCTTGATTTAGGCAAAATTATCTTGCTTATTTCTTCCTTGTCATATATTGGTCTTGGTACACAACCCCCAATCCCTGAATGGGGAGCGATGCTAAACGACTCACGTCCGTATTTTCAGTCAAAACCTGAATTAATGATATACCCTGGTTTAGCTATTGTGGTTGTTGTGCTGCTAACGAATATGCTGGGTGATTATTTACGTGACCATTTTGATGTAAAAAAAGAGGTGCGGCAATGATTTTATCAATTGAGCAAGTATCGATTAGCAGCAGAGAAAAGAAAATTGTTGATAACGTGTCACTCTCTATTCGTGAAGGAGAGTGGTATGCACTGGTTGGTCAAAGCGGGAGCGGAAAAAGCATACTCTCACAAGCAATTGGACGAATGCTTTCACCTAATTTGCAGGCTGAGGGAAAGATTATTTTTAAGGAAGAAGATTTGCTATCGTTATCACCTAAACAGATGAGGACAATTCTTGGAAAAAAGCTTTCCTATATTTTTCAAGATTATCAGGGTTCTTTTACACCGTTTAGAACAATTGGCCAGCATCTTGAAGAATACCAGAAAGCACACGGTATTCTAGATGCTAAAAATAGGAAGGTAAATTCATTGGATGCAATTCACTCAGTTGGATTAGATGAATCTTTGTACAGTCGATACCCGTTTCAGTTAAGCGGCGGACAACTTCAGCGAATTTCGATAGCTATGGCGCTTTTGCTGTCACCTGATTTATTAATTGCAGATGAAATAACCACGGCACTTGACAGTGTCTCAGGGCACAGGATTTTAGAATTACTTGCAAAGCGGCAAAAAGAAACAGGCTGTGCAATTTTATTCATTACCCATGATTGGCGCCATGTCAGACGATATGCGACACGTCTAGCTGTCATGAAGGAAGGGGAAATCGTTGAATCAGGCGGGAAGCATCGTATACTTGACCATCCGCAGCATGAATATACAAAGCGGTTGATCCAGGCCGCACCTACACTAGGACGTGGCCTCCCATCAGGGTTACAGGAGGTATATTAACGTATGAGTCTTCTTGCTGTTAAACAACTGACGAAATCATATCAAGCTGGAAAAACAGCTGTGAACAACCTCTCATTTGAACTGAAAAAGGGTGAATGTCTTGGCATTGTCGGTGAAAGTGGCTGTGGTAAAAGCACACTGGCTCGTTGCTTGCTGCGGATTGAACCAATTGACAGCGGCTCGATCTATTTTAAGAATGAAGCAATTGAACAGCTTAATGAGCATCAGTTACATCCTTATAGAAAAAACATTCAAATCGTGCTTCAAAATCCAGCAGCTGCCTTAAATCCAAAGCTTAAAATAAAGGATTCATTGATTGACCCTTATGCCCAATACAGTAGGAAACTTAACCTTAGTCATTTCTCCTATTCCTCCAGGGACGCATTTGTAAAGCAACTCCTTGAAGCCGTTGAGCTGCCGTCAGGTATAGCAAATCAATATCCTCATGAATTAAGCGGCGGACAAAGGCAACGTGTAACGATTGCTCGTGCGATCAGCATTGAACCTGAGCTCATTGTTCTAGATGAGCCAACCGCAAGCCTTGATGTCATCTCGCAAGGGGCAGTACTTACTTTATTGACAGAGCTTCGCGAAACTTTAAATCTCTCTTACTTATTTATTTCACATGATCTTGCTGCTGTCAGCCAAATGAGCCAGCGGATTATGGTTATGAAAGAGGGAAAAATTGTCGATCAATTTATCCGCGATCATTTATTTGGTGAGGAACGCCATCCTTATACAAAAGAGCTCATTTCAATTTTTTAAATAGAACGATAGTGAATAACAGCACCAATATTAATCTTAATACTGCTCATGTATTAACTAATAAAAACATATTCAATCATTTGCAAAACTATTTCAACCGAAAAATCACTATCTTCAGCAATCTTGGCGCTTTAATGGTGTAACGAAAAAGAACCCAATTTCTCTATTTTAATACAGAGGAATTGGGTTTTTAATATTGAAATTTAAATGACGCTGCCACTTCGAGTGTTGAATAATATGGATGCTTCAAAGTTAACTGGAACGTATGCTCATCTCAGGGGCTTTAGGTCACCTTAAGGAAGACTAGTAGAAAAGGGCTGCTCCACTGATCTAAAGATCCCATAGATTGAAAGTTACTAGAAAATACCGAGACATGAAAAACTAACTTCCTTTGCGAAGTTCAAAATAAATTGTCGTCCAGCCGATAAAAAGATGGATGTGGTTTAGTTGGTGAATGTTTAAAAAAATGGCGTCGAGGAGGGTGTGGAAATGAAAGTTTTTGTGGCCAGACAACCTATTTTCAACAGAAAGGAGCAAGTAGTCGCATACGAGCTTCTTTATCGAACGAATGAAGTTAATAATTATTCTGTCAAAAATGGGGATGAAGCTACTACAGACGTTATGATCAACAGCTTTTTCAACATCGGGATGGACCGTCTGACTGAAGGAAGAAAGTGCTTCATTAATTTTACATATGGCTTACTAAAGTCTGATTTTCTGACATATTTTGACCCTAATAAACTAGTTATTGAAATCCTTGAAGATATACCGATTACGAAAGAACTTATTGCCAGGTGCAAGCAATTGAAAGGGTTAGGGTATACGATTGCTTTAGATGATTTTTCAATTTCCAGATCAGCTGAAGAAAAACTATTGCCCGTCTTATTTCAATCCATTGATATTTTAAAAGTGGACTTTTTACAGACCACGCAAGCGGACCGAAAACGACTCGTCGATCTTTATCAAAAGTACAACATAAAATTTCTGGCGGAAAAAGTAGAATCACGCAAGGATTATCATCAAGCGATGGCGCATGGATTTCAGCTGTTTCAAGGATATTTTTTCAGCGAACCGCAAGTTGTATCGGGACAAGATCCGTCTTTGCACTTTCACTCGTATTATCAGCTGTTGGATGAATTAATCAAAGAACAACCGAGCATTCACAGGGTGACCCATTTTATTGAAAGGGATTTAAGTCTTTCCTATCAATTATTAAAGTTATTGAATTCTCCTGCCTTTTATCGAAAGAAAAAAATCACCAGCATCAGGCACGCCATTGTAATGCTCGGATTTACCGAAATCAGGCGCTGGATTTATATTCTTTCTTTTAAAAATCTTCATTTTAAAGGAACACTCAAGCAAAAGGGAAGTCATCAAGTTGTCGCTAATCAGAGGAAAGTTATGTGAACTTCTTGCCAAAAAAACATACAGGGACCATCCTGCCTCATACATGCTTATCGGCATGTTTTCATTTATAGATACACTTTTACACGGTAAAGTGGGTGATATAGTTAACGAATTGCCTTTGCTTGATGAGGTCAAAGGTGCACTTCATGGAAATGACAACGACTATAGATATGTATTACATATGGCAAAATGCATTGAGCGTAATAAGTGGGATGAAATCAATATTGCCGATATTTCGAAAAAAGAGGCATACCAATGTTATTTAAAAGCTGTTGAATGGAGCGGAAACCTGCTGATTATTTAGAATGACATGTTGATTTATATTCCCTGCGGACTATGCATGTATAGTCCGCAAGTTATCCCCACTCAGATATTTCCTTCAAGTGACCACCGCAAAAAAAGAGTGACTTTTTCGTTCGATTGAGAAAGCTCAATATGGATCCCATCAGGATTAAACATGACACGCAGGTCACTTGTAACCCCAGTTTGTTTTAAGAGCTGAAGAACTATTTTTTCCTTGGATTCTTGAGCTGCAGCCATTATATTTTTTGACAAATCAGGAGAACTGGAAAGCTTTAATACTAAAATTTCTGCTTGTTTAAGGAGAAGCGTGCTTTGCTTGGCAGATTTCATAAAAATCTGCGGGTTTACCGGCGGCAGTGCAGGATGGCGATAATATTGCGGCTTATTGTATATAACTCGGTAATAAGGGTGATAATAAGGAAAATAATGAAACATTAATCCACCTCTTTCGATAATAAAGGGATTTAAGTATTGTTTGTTGAAGAAGGGAAACAAGTCAAAAATAAGGAGGATATTTATCAATATGTCTGGGCATTCGCAGATTTTTGTGTTGGACGACAAACTTGTTGCGGTTTTTTCGGTCACCATGAATCATTGCGTCGGAGAGTTTGAATGTTTGCTGTCGAAAAACGGGATAGAAGATTTCACGGTCCAGTACATCGGAACGAATTCAGATCGAAAGACGTTGATAGAACTGGGTAAAATAGAGGCAACACGCTTAATTGATGAATATTGGAACACTCCTTTAGACTCTGCTAAATAGAGTCTTTTTTTATGCCTGAGAACAAAGTCTTGCCGAATCGTGAAGTAAATTTATGAAATATGACCTATTGAATTTTGCGGTGTCACGCATGAATGTTTTCGCCTAATTTTCGGTGAAAATATACCCGATACCATTTAAACTATAGTTAGCAGATCAAAACTAGTTCTTTCGGACAAATACAAATGCATTGATCTTCCAAAAAGGAGTGTGGAATCCGATTATGAATCAGTATAATATTGAAGAATTGAAGCAATTGCTGAGCAAACTGGAAACGGATATTAAAGAAACGAATAACTCTCTCCGAATGATCAATAAGAGCATTGACAAATATGACAAATACGCTTACGTAAAAATCTCGTAAGGACTTGCATCTTCTGCAGGTCTTTTTTTATTTGCAAGAAAATACATATTTCTTCATAAAACTGCAATTCATATAAAAATACTCTATCTTTCTCTCTCTCGATTTAGTAAAATAGTTTTGAGGGAGTGAGTATCATTTCTAAGCAAATTTATCTAGAGCCTGGCAGCATTAAAAACAAAATGAGGCGTACGATAGAGGAACATTTACATAAAGGTGAACTGCAAGAGCATTTAACAATGTTTCTTGAAGAAAAAGACCAGTTTCCTTTTGCAAATATGGCCTCCTGTCATTATCAAGCGTTTGGTGGGCAAGATGAGTCATCTATTCAAACTCTTTCTGCAGGAATAGAACTTTTGATACTTTCTTTTGACATTTTTGATGATTTGGAAGATGAAGACAATTTCGATGCTCCTTGGATGAAGCTCAGTCCCCCAATTGCTTTAAACGCTGCGACTTCTATTTATACAATTGGTATTCATACAATATGCGCAGCCGGCTCAAACGTTCATTTACTGTCAGCAGCCTCACGCTATGCATTGCAATCAATGCAGGGCCAGCATTTGGATTTGAAAAATGAAATGGCAACCGAAGATGAGTGCTTGGAAATGATGAAGCTAAAAGCTGGATCTTTATTTGCTTTATCGTGTATCCTCGGAACCTTGCTCGCGAACGGAAAAGCTTATCCTTGTATAGAAGCCTACGCTTATCAGCTGGGAATTGCTGCTCAAATTGAAAATGACTATAAAGGGCTCTTTCAGGAACATAATAATGATATAAAACAACAAAAGCGTTCGCTAGCTTACCTATATCTTTCCCGGGAATTTACCACGCACTCCTCAGAAATCCTCAGCATGATCGATCACGGCAGATTCTTTCAGCAAGAATTCAAGGATATAATAGAATACAAAGAAAAACTCCATGTCGCAGGAGTCACACAATACATGAACGTCATGAAAAACCTTGCCATTCATCACGCGAAAAAAGAAATGGAAAAGCTTACACTGCCAAAAGATCAGCTCATGACTATTCAATCAGTCATGTTTGATAAATTTTAACAAAAAGGGGAGAAAGGTAAGTGCAAGATATCGTAAATTTTTTAATTCAAAATCCTGATGTTGTCGAAAAGGTATTAGAGGGTAAAGCGAGTTTATTAGGTGTGAATTTAGACGAATTGAATGTAATTACTGAAGGTTTGAAGCAGCTTAGTGTGAAAAGTGATGGAGGCTTCTGGGGAGGGTGAGTTTCCCCAGATTCTTTATTCTTTTTAAAATTAAATTCATAGTAGAAAGTAAAACTTGTAAAAATTATTATATAATAGTTAATTGATATCTGTTTAATTTAATACGTTCTTTCTTAGAGGAGCCTGCTTTGTTAGGATGGTTTTTATGAGAGTAAATTTAAATAAAGTTGCTTATATTGCTATATTTTTGAGCATCGCTTTTATGATTTATATGATTACTGTTCATATAAATCCAATTCAATCAGGAATGAAAGTAACAGAAACAAATGAAGGTTATCTAAAAGTAATTGATATCGAACCTAGATCTCTTGCTGCGGGTCTACATGTAAAAATAGGAGATATAATTACTGAGGTTAATGAAGAACATCCAAATGGAAAATTATCTATAGTTGATGAAAATTTACAATCATTTATGATAAAAAGAGGAAATGAAACTATTCATTTTCAACTAGGTTATAGCTTAATTAGTTCTGAGAATCTATTTATGCTAGTTATCCCATTTTTATTCTATTTTTTATGTCTTTACTGTATTTATTTTATTTTGAAATCAAATAAAAATTTAAATTTGCCATCTGCATTTATATTAATTCTTTTTTTATTGGTTACCTCTGTCTCATATATGGGTGGAGTTGCAACCGCCAGAGGAGATATTTTTAGTAAGAGCCTTACATTTTTAACTTTTTTAGAAGTACCTGTGTTATATTTTCATTTTATATATCAATATTTCAAAGAAACTGGAAAGAAATTTTTTAATAGTAAAATATTGTTTTTGTTGTACCCTATTGGTTTAATAGTTTCTTTAATTGACTATTTCAGAGAATTTTTTCATATATCTTATGATCTTTCCAAAAATATAATACTGATTTCATTTTTAGTTATCTTGATTATCTCGTTTTCTTTTATCTTATATGGGTTAATAAAGTATAAATTTTCAGAGCAAGCGTATCTATTGAGAATTTTATTTCTTAATAATTGTATTGCTTTTACTCCATTTATTTTGCTTTATGTTCTGCCTTTTGTTTTCTATGGTGATTTTATTTTTTCTGCTGTGTATCTTGTTCCTTTTTTGTTGCTTATTCCTTTTTCGCTTGTCTATCAATTTGTGGCGACAAAAATATACAATATCGAGTTTTTGTTGGGGAGATTTAAGTATTATGGGTTTTTAAGTATTTTGCCTACGATTCTTTTAGCAATAGTTTTTACATTTTTAAGCGGAGAGGCTTCGACTGGATTTACTACGATTAAATATATCGTATTTACGTATTTAATAATTCTTGCGGTTTTTTATTTAAAAGAAATTCTCGATTTCCGTTTCCGATTAAAGCGTTTTTCAGAGAAGTTTAATTATCAGGACAGCATTTATAAGTTTACGCAGCTGATTCGGAGTGCAACATCTTTGAATCAGGTATTGACTGAGCTGAAAAATACGATTTTAGACGTGTTGATTGTCAGTAAAGCGCTTGTTTTAGAAGTGAAGACCGATGGTTCCATTAAAAGATTAAGCGAAGAGAAGGATCAGAAACGTGAATGGGAACCATATACTGCGGAAATAATTAATGTGACTGAGGGAATTGGGAAGATTGTCGAAATTGACAAGGGTTTCGTATTAAAAATCGGCGAACGAGGAGAGCGGTCTTTTGTCATTTTGTGCCTTTCCGTCTTAAATACCCCTAAGCTTACCAGAGATGAAATTTCATGGCTGGAGACGCTCTCTTTTTATACTAGTGTTTCGTTAGAGAATTTCATTAAAATAGAAGAATTGATGGATCATTTGGAGGAAGTGAAAAAAGAAGGCTCCAATCCTGCATGGCTTAAAAATCTTATGTTTGCAATAGAAGAAAAGCAAAGATCACATTTAGCCAGAGACCTTCATGATTCTGTATTGCAGGATTTAATTTCGTTGAAACGGCAATGTGAGGTTCTCCTTGACGGGAATAAAGAAGATCGTGATCGTGTAAATAGCCAGATTCAAAATATTGACAAAAAAATGACGGATGTTATTCAGACGACGAGAGAGACGCTGCAGGAGCTTCGGCCGCAGCTACTATATGATCTTGGTTTGGTGAAGGGATTAAAAAAGCTGATATCCCAATATAAGGAGTCGACTTCCATTGATGTACGCTTGAATTCGGAAAGGTTTAATGCTTCATTGGACCTGGACTCTCAACTGAATATTTATCGAATTATTCAAGAGCTTCTTACAAATACGGCAAAGCATTCTCAAGCTACGTATGTCTTAATTATGCTCGTTTGCATAAAGGATAAAATTGTTTTGCATTATGAAGATAATGGCGTCGGCTATGATAAGAAGAATTTGAATGCACAGGAATCGGGCAGCATGGGACTTTCGGGTATTCAAGAAAGAGTTCGGGCATTGAATGGAGATCTTCAAATTGAAACGGATGTTGGCAGAGGATTTAAAGCTGTTATGAATTTATATTTATAGTACAAATAAACTTGGTTGTTCCCCAAGTTTATTTGTTATTCTTCCATTTTTCTTGATCATGCTTGCCAATACGCTCTCTTTCTATATAAAATAAGTATGAGTGATGATGAGGGAGGAAACTATGAAAAAATTACTGGTTATTGATGATCATCCGGCTGTTATGGAAGGGACAAAAGCAATACTTGAGACGAATCAGGAATATGTAGTTGACTGTCTTAATCCCCATTCCAGTGAAGATGAATTCGTGAAAAATAATGATTTTTCATTATATGATGTCATTTTAATGGATCTGAATCTCGGAAATGTGAATGGAATCGATCTGACAAAAAAGATATTGGAAGCGTATCCTTCATGTAAGATCGTCGTTTATACTGGATATGAGGTTGATGATTATTTTGATGAGGCGATTAAAGCCGGAATGTATGGAGCCATCAGCAAAGCGGAATCGAAGGAGAAAATTATTAAATACATATCTCATGTCATAGATAATGAGATTTTAGTTCCGTTTCCCTATTTAAAACAGCTAATTACTCATAAAAAATCGAAATCACAGAATAATAATGAGCACGAGCTATTAACGGAAAGAGAATGCCTGATTCTTCAGGAGGTTGAACAGGGATTGACGAATCAAGAAATTGCGGATGTTCTTCATTTAAGCAAGAGATCGATTGAATATAGCCTTACGTCAATTTTTAACAAGCTAAATGTGGGATCACGAACAGAAGCCGTCTTAATTGCTAAATCTGAAGGCGTACTCGATTCGTAACAAGGAGAAATGGAGATGGATTTTCAAAATACAATGATGGAAGCGCTCGGGATTGAGATGGAGGAATGCTCTCCAGAGCGCTGTGTAGCTACTATGCCTGTTGATCACAGGACGCGGCAGCCTTTTGGACAGCTGCATGGCGGGGCTTCTGTCGCGCTGGCGGAAACTGTGGCAAGCTTCGGAGCATCCCAGCTCATTGATCAGGAAAAACAAGCTTGCGTTGGGCTCGAAATCAATGCCAACCATATAAAATCCGTTCAGTCTGGCATTGTGCGGGCTGAAGCAACCCCATTACATATAGGAAGAAGCACTATCGTTTATCAAATTGAAATCAAGGACGAGAATCATCGGCTGATTTGTATTTCGAGATGTACGATGGCGATTATCACCAAACGCTAAGACCGAATTAATACATACGATAAGTAAAGCCGCCCTGCTTATGAAGCAGGGCGGCTAAATATTTTTCAAAATTTAAAGATAAGAATCATCCTTATGTTTGATGACAAAATTTCGATGGCCTTTGTAATCATCTTGAACACTTCGTTTATCGAGCTTAACGCCGACACTGTAGGCAGCTCTTCCCAGCAGATGGGAGCCAACCGGCACTGTTAAAAATATAAAAACAATGCCCAGCAGGACTTTTCCGGAGAAGACGCCATTTATGAACCAATAATAAAAGAATACGCCGAGCAGTACGCTGGCTACTCCAAGCGTAGCCCCCTTCGAGGAAGCATGCATTCTCGTATAAACATCAGGCAGCCTTAATGTTCCTACAGCAGCGATTAAACAAAGCAAAGCACCTTGAATGATGAGATAAGCAATTAATATTTTAGCGGCGACGATCATTCTCGATGATTTCTCCTTTCTCAAGAAATTTTGAAAAAGCTACGGTCCCAATAAACGCCAGTATTCCAAACAATAGAATGATATCTAAAAAGACACTCGTATTGAGTAATATACATAACAGGCCGGTAATGGCGATTAAATTGATTCCGATCGAATCCAAGGCGACGACGCGATCTGGAACAGTTGGCCCTTTAATTACACGTATCACATATAAAAACGTAGACAATGCTAATATTCCCAATGCTGTGTAAATGATTAGCTCAAACATTAGCGGCTCACCTCCATGATGCCTAGTTCAAAAGATACACGAATGTCGTGGATCGCTTTTTCCGCATCATCGATATCCATGGCATGAATATAAAGAATTGAGCGATCATCAGAGATGTCAATGACAAGCGTACCTGGAGTAAGAGTAATCATTGATGAAAGAACCGTGATTTCCCATTCGTTTCTCAATTCTGTACGAAAGGCAAAAATTCCGGGCTTGTAGTTTGATTTTGGTGACAGAATCGTTTTTAATACACTAATATTTGCTATAATCACTTCTTTAATAAAGATAATAAGCAGCTTCACGATTGCCCAGGCTTTCATCAAGTATAATCGTTCAGAAAAAAATCTGCGCATAATCAGCAAGCAAAGTATACCTAAAACGTAACCAATAAAGAAGCTGGTCCCTGAGTAAGTATCAATTAAAAACATCCAGCAACAGGCGAGAAGAACATTTAATAAAATTTGATATGCCATTTTATCTACTCCTTCAAAACAGCTTCAATGTATTTTTGCGGGTATTGAAGTGTATCCGCTGCCTGATGAATATAAGGCGCTGCAAACTCTGTTCCGACACCAATTGCGAGTGAAAGGAGCAAAACAAGAACAACAGGATAAACCATTTTTTTAATATCAGGTTTCTCCTCCTTGTCCATGTCTTTTTCCTCTCCCCAAAAGGCGAATATAAATATTTTTACGATCGAATAAAGGACGAGAAGACTCGATAGCAAGACAAGCAACGCCATTCCAAATCGACCGGCTGTAAACGTACCCTCGGCAATTTTCAGCTTACCGACAAATCCGCTGAAAGGGGGGATTCCGGCGAGTGAAACTGCTGAGATAAGAAAAAGCCAGCCAGCCAATGGATATCTTTTGATCAAACCTCCCATTTTCTTCAGATTGTTCGTTCCGGCAATAACAAACAAAATACCTCCGAGCATAAACAGAGCCGCTTTAATAATCATGTCATGCAGCAAATAATAGATGGATCCTTGCAGGGCAGCAGGTGTGTTTGCCGCTACACCGATAAGAATGACACCTACTGCCGTAATAATATTATAAATAATAATTTTTTGTACATCCCAGTATGCGAGAGAGCCAATGACGCCAAATAGAATGGTGAGTGCAGACATCCACATTAGAACTTCATGGGTAAATCCGGTATCCTGTGTGAAAATTAGCGTAAATACTCTCGTAATTGCATAGACTCCTACCTTTGTGAGCAGTGCGCCAAAAAGGACAGCAACTGGTGCCGGCGGAGCGTAATATGAGCCGGGTAACCAGAAGTACAGAGGGAAGATGGCTCCTTTTAATCCGAAAACAATTAAGAACAAAATAGAAATGACAGTTATGATACCTGTGTCTTGCATTTCCGAAATTCTTACACTTAAATCGGCCATATTCAACGTACCCGTTACGGCATACAAATAAGCGACTGCTATGACAAAGAGAGCGGAAGAAATGATATTCACAACGATATATTTCAGAGATTCCCGAAGCTGAATCTTCGTACCGCCCAGCACGATTAAAACATAGGAAGCCATAAGCAAAACTTCAAAAAATACAAATAGGTTAAAAATATCTCCGGTTAAAAATGCTCCGCTTACACCGACCAATAAAAACTGAACGGCAGGATAGTAAAAATATTTTTCTCTCCCTTTTCCGATTGTACGAAAGGAATATAGGATAGTGAGAAACCCAATAATGGCAGTAGTCAGAACCAGTAGGCTTGCAAACTGATCAGCGACCAGTGTGATTCCAAAAGGGGCTTCCCAGCCTCCCACATATAAAGTCTGTATCCCGTCTGTAAAGACAGATTGTACAAGTAGTCCTGCAACAATAACAGCTGCAAAGGATGCAAGCGCACTGAACCATCTCTGTAGCAAAATATTTTTGTTCATAAATATTAATAGCACAGCTGCTAAAAGCGGTAGTAATATTGGCAGTATCACGAAATTATTCATTCTGATCATTTCCCCTCATTACATCCATGTCGTCTGTCTTTAACTCTTGATAGCCGCGAAAAGCCATGACCAGCAGCAAAGAAGTGACTCCAAACGAAATGACAATGGCTGTTAATATTAAAGCTTGAGGGAGCGGATCGACGTAAGAAGATGTTCCTTTATCAAGGATAGGTGCCGCTCCTCTTTTTAAGCCGCCCATGGTTAAGAGCAGCAAATGTACTCCGTGGCTGAGAAGAGCTGTACCCACAATGACTCGCAGCAAGCTCTTACTCAGCATAAGGTAGGTTGCTGTCATAAAAATAATTCCAATAACAATTGACATTAAAATTTCCACTATTCTTTCTCTCCAATCGTTTGAATAATGGTCATTGTGATGCCTACAACGACAAGATAAACCCCGATATCAAAAAGCACCGCTGTTGCAAGCTCCGTTTTACCGAGAATAGGCAGCTGAAAATACCCAAATGAATGGGACAAAAACGGAACATTAAACAGAAATGATCCGACCCCTGTTAAAATCGCAATTAATAAACCGGCAGCAGCCACGTAAATAAAATTAATTGGCAGAGCTTGTCTAACGGTTTTCAGATCATAAGCGAGCAATAGCAGAACGATAGCTGATGATGTCATTAACCCTCCAATGAATCCGCCGCCGGGGTTATTATGGCCTGCTAAAAACAAATGAAAAGAAAAAAGAAGGATGATGAAACTAGTTACCTTTGTGATGGTTTGCAGTATCAAATCGTTTGTATCGTGTCCGTTCATCTCTCTTCTCCCTCCTTGTTTACTTGCAGGTTAAGCAGTCCGTAAATTCCAAGAGCGGCGATAACGAGCACAGTTATCTCAAATAACGTATCAAATCCTCTAAAATCGACGAGAATGACGTTTACGATATTCTTGCCGCCAGCCAGCTTGTAGCTGTTTTCTATAAAAAAATCTGCAATGCTTTCTGAAGATCTTTGGCTTTGCGCTGCAATAGCAATTAAAGTGACAACGAGACCAACACCCGCTGATATGATCAAATTCGTCAGTTTAAACCTTACTGTTTTCGGTTTGAACCTTAGCTTTGGCAAATGGTAAAAGCACAGCAAGAACAAGGCGACTGAAATGGTCTCGATAATCAGCTGAGTAAGCGCCAAGTCAGGTGCTCGAAAGATAACAAAGAATAACGCGAGTGAATACCCCACGACTCCCAAGGCGATAATGGCCGCTAAGCGGGACCTGGCTAAGATAGTCGTCAAAGCTGATATAACCATGACTAGAGACAAGATCATTTCGTAAACCCCGATATTTGCCAAACCTTTCGTTTGAAAAGCAAAGCTTCCGGTAAAAATGAGCGTTCCGCCAAGCATAAGAATAAAGAAAACAAAAATATAATTTAAATAATCTCTTAAAAATCCCGTCATATACGTTTTTGTAATCTTACTTGATGTTTTCTGCAGTCCCGCCAACAGATGGTCGTACGCATTGTTTAATGAGAGCCTGTCAGGAAATGCACGGTAGATCCTTTTCCACTTAGGCAATGTTGCGTAAGCGATTATTCCAATTACAACAATTGCGATTGTCATAAGAAGTTCAGGCGAGAATAATCCGTGCCACCAGGTAATATGAACATCGAAATATTCTCCTTCCTTCAGAAGCCCCGGCAAAATTGCTGATACAGCAGGTTGAATCAGAGTATAGGCAATCAAACTTGGAAAGAAAAAAATAACAATCGCAAGTGATGCCAAAATAACCGGTGAGATCAGCATCCCAAGAGGAGCTTCATGGGCCGCTTTTTCTAATTTTTCTGGCTGATGCTTCCCTAAAAATGTTTTAAACAATAGTCGAATACTGTATATGAAAGTGAATACACTGCCAATCCAAGCAAGCACTGGGAAAAGCATTCCGTACGTATCAAAATTGAAAATATCAACTTCGGACAGGTGAAGCATACTTGTAAAAAACATTTCTTTACTTAAAAATCCATTAAAAGGGGGGAGCCCGGCCATTGAAAATGTTCCAATTAATGCAATTGTAAAGGTAATGGGCATGAGGGTCATAAGACCGCCAAGCTTGCGAATATCTCTTGTTCCGGTTTCATGATCAATGATTCCCGCCGCCATAAAGAGACTTCCTTTAAAGGTTGAGTGATTAATTAAATGAAAAATAGCAGCCACAATTGCAACTGAGTAATATTCAAAATGGTCATAATGGTAAGCTGCAGAACCGGCGCCGAGCATACTCATTATCATTCCGAGCTGGCTGACAGTTGAAAAGGCGAGAATCCCTTTCAGATCCGTTTGTTTCACAGCATGAAACGACCCCCAGAATAGCGTAAATATACCTGTCAGCGTAACAATCCACATCCATTCTGAGGTTAAAGCAAAGATAGGAGTGAATCTGGCAACAATATAAAGACCTGCCTTAACCATCGTCGCAGAGTGCAGGTAAGCACTGACTGGTGTCGGGGCTTCCATTGCGTCCGGCAGCCAGATGTAAAAAGGAAATTGTGCAGATTTTGTAAAAGCACCTAATAGGATCAGAATCAATGCCGGCAGTGCGTAAGGATGTGCGGCTATGATGTCTGCCTGCATCATCATTTCGTGAATGCTGAAGGTTTCTGTCATTATGTACAACAAAATGAATCCGCCAAGCATTGACAATCCGCCAAATACAGTAATTAATAATGATTTTGCTGCGCCATATCGGGAACGACTGCGTTGATTCCAAAAACCGATTAACAGGAAGGACGACAAGCTAGTGAGCTCCCAAAATAAATACAATACGAGAAGGTCATCGATTAGTACTACCCCGAGCATTGCTCCCATGAACATTAGGAAATAAACATAAAATGACCCTAAATCTTCTTTTTTCTTAGACATGTAATAGATACTATAAAGTGTCACTAATGCTCCTATCCCCGTAATCAAAAGAGCAAACAGCAGACTCAGTCCGTCTACTCTCGCTGTAAAATAAATCCCGAGTGACGGAATCCAATCGAAGGTTCTCGAAATTTCAATTCCGCTCATTGTTAACTTGATCATTTGAATAAAATAAACAAATAACAGCACAGGAAGGACAAGGACAAACCAACCAGTATGTATTTTACGTAAATATTTCGATAAGAAGGGGATAAAAAAAGCAAACAGAAGCGGTGACAAAATGGCGAGATGCAGCATTGACATGGTAAACCTCCTTCTTTAGCTAGTATTTGTTCAAATGCTGTAAAAAAATTACTTTGTATAGAAAAAGAATATTAAAGATCTTTTGACCTTGAAATTATTTTAACAAATGAAATGGAATTTGCATACTTTTAGAATTTTTCGCTCAAGCTGGAATAAGAGGTGGCATATGAAGATAAAAGCAATGATCAGTATCGGAATTTTCACTGTGATCTTAGGAGCGGCAGCATTATCAGAGTACAGGAATAAACTAAAAGAAATCGAAGAAACTGATATCCTTTTCCCGTTATACGTGGCAGATTTTGAGAATCAAGAGGTTCCTTTTGAAGCAAGAGAATATATCAGAGTTGTGAAAAGATAAGGCGAACCTTAGACCAGTGGGGGAATGCATTAGGAAATGCTAGTGGAGGCGTTGAAACAGGTAATTACCCGATTGTTACTACCCGAACTCTGGAACATTGAAATGCGGGATTAAAAAAGAACGGCGATTGCCGCTCTTTTCTTTTTCAGTTGAAAAATCTCAATAAAATCGTTGCGATAATGACAGTGGCTGCACCTCCCAGACGGGTAGAAATCTGTGCGAAGGGCATAAGTTCCATGCGGTTTGATGCAGAAAGGATCGCTACGTCTCCTGTGCCGCCAAGTCCGCTATGGCAGCCAGTCACAATCGCTGCATCGACAGGGAACATTTTCATCAGCTTTCCAACGAACCAGCCTGCACTAAACATCGATATTACGACAGTAGCGCAGATCAGCACGTAGGACAAGTCAATTACTTTTACTACATCATCTAATGGAATATAAAGCATTCCAAGTCCCACCATTAACGGATAGGTAAAGCTGGAAGACATTAGCTTGTAAAATTGCTGCGCTCCACTTTCGAGTTTCCCAGGAAGGAGCATCATATATTTCACAAGTGTTGCAAGAATAATCATTAAGATCGGTCCAGGAATGTGGACGAATTTTTCAAGCAGTCCGCCAACGACAAAGAATGAACACGCCAGAAGTACTCCCGCACCTATTAGCTTTAAATCAATTTTTAATGGAGCTTCTTTTTGATTGAAAATTGCGTCATCTTTATTTGATTTTACGAGACGGCCATTACCTGTTAGTTCAGGCTTTTTTTCGCCAAGCGATTTAAGCAGGCCTGCGGCGATAACTGCACAAATGTTGCCAATGACAGCTGCCGGAATAAGCTGAGAAACGAGCTGTTCGTTTGCCACGTTTAAGGTTCCGGCGTAGCCGATCGACAGCGGAAGTATCCCTTCTCCGATGCCTCCTGCGATAATCGGGACGATAATAAAGAAAAATGTCTCATAAACACTTCTGCCAAAAAGTACACCAACCAACAGTCCCGCACTAATTGCGGCAAACGTACCGGCGATTAGAGGGATAAACATACGAATGAAACCTTGCACTAAGACAATTCGGTTCATTCCTAGTATACTTCCAACGACTAAAGCGGCAATATAAAAATACAAAAAGTTAGCTGTTTTCATTAATGTTTCTGAGGCAGCTAACGCCGCGGGATTAATTACCTCATAAAACACCAGCAGTGACGGAACAAATAAGGACAAGATCGCAGGTCCGCCGATATTTTTTAGTATGGGGATTTTTTGGCCGATATCGCCAAGAAGCATCCCGATAATTATGATCACCGCAAACCCGCCCAGCATATTATTTGGAAGCTGGTGAAAATATGCCGCCAAAAAAATGATGATTGCTAAAATGACATATACCGGGAAGGAGATAACTCCGCCAATTTCCCATTTTAATAATTTTTGAAACACATTTAGGTTTTCATCGATCATTGTATTTTTTGTAACCGATTTCATTTCTTTTGATGTCAACATGTCTGTAACCCCCTTGTTTCGTTATTGTAAAAGAGAGGGGACATCTTTTGTATTTAATTAAATAAAAAAAGTTTTAATTAATTAAAATAATCGGAAAAGTCATTTATTTTTTTATTGTTAAAAATAACCGGCCGATAACAGCCGGTTACCTTAGGAGTTATTTATTTATCTTCTGCCTTTAATATAAGGGATGCCATTCGCTTTTGGAGCATCAGCACGTCCGATAAATCCTGTCAACGCCAATATTGTCAATACATATGGAGCAATTAACATGTAGACATTTGGTATTCCGCTGAAGAATGGCAATAATGATCCAATAATGCTTAAGCTTTGGGCAAATCCAAAAAACAATGCAGCACCAAGAGCGCCGAGCGGATTCCATTTCCCGAATACGAGAGCTGCCAATGCGATAAAACCCTGGCCCGTTATTGTTGAATGGCTAAAATCAAGAGAAATGGTAGTCGCGTATACCGCTCCACCAAGCCCGCCAAACATCCCGCTGATGAAAACAGCAAAATATCTTGTTTTAAAAACATTGATTCCCATTGTATCAGCGGCCATTGGATGCTCGCCTACCGAGCGTATTCTAAGCCCAAAGGGAGTCTTATAAATGATATACCAAGCAATAATGGCTAGGACAATGGCTAATACAGACGTATAGTACACATCAGAAAAAAGAATCTTCCCGATAAATGGTATTTCGCTTAAATAGGGGATGTTCACTTTATAAAAAGGTACAGGAATTTTATCTGTTTGTCCTTTATCAAAAAGTAATCTCACAAAGTAAAGAGTGGTCCCAAGTGCAAGCATATTCAACGCAACTCCGGTTACTGTCTGGTCTGAACGAAGGGTAACAGCGGCAACTGCAAGGATGAGGGAGAATATTCCGCCGGCTGCCATTGCAACGAGCAAGCCTACCCATGGTGTTGCCGAACCGAATATTTCTGCAAAAAAGATGTTGAATACGATGCCTGAAAAAGCTCCGATAATCATTAGCCCCTCAAGACCGATATTGATGACACCTGATCTTTCGGAAAAAACTCCGCCTAAGGCTGTCAAAATAAGCGGTGCAGAATAAACAAGGGTAGCAGGAACAATAATTGATAATATTTGCATCAAATCCACTTATTTATCCCCCTTTTTCGTTATTCTCGCACTAACGAGGCGGATTAAGTAGTTTGCCGCCACGAAAAGAATAATAATAGAGATAATAATGTCAACAACTTCAGTAGGTACTCCGGCTTCAAGCGGCATATTTAATGCCCCTACCTTTAAGGCGCCGAGAAGAGCTGCAGCAAGAACGACACCTACAGCAGTATTTCCGCCGAGTAAGGCAACAGCAATTCCATCAAAGCCGACTCCGGTAAACGCTCCTTTAACAGAGGCGTATTCAAACGTGCCCAGTCCTTCCATTGCACCGGCAAGACCTGCGAATGCTCCGGAAATTACCATTGCAGTGATGATATTTTTCTTAACACTCATGCCGGCATATGCAGAAGCGTGTTTATTTAATCCAACAGCTTTTAACTCAAAACCTTTTGTTGTTTTCTCTAAAATAAACCACATAATGATGGCGCCAATAATGGCTACTACAATTCCCCAATGCATTCTTGAATTAAAAGTTGCCTCTTCAAAAATAGAAGAGCGGAGCGACGCTGTTTCTGCAATTCTGCCTGTCTTGTCCTTATGATCAGTTAGTACATTTGAGATTATGTAGTTTGTCACATGAAGGGCTACATAGTTCATCATGATCGTTACGATAACCTCATGGACATAAAAACGAGCTTTTAAAAATCCCGGTATGAATCCCCATAAACCACCTGCGAGTGCTGCAATAAGCAGGGAAAGAGGGAGGTGAATGTATGCTGGTGCATGAATAGTCGTACCTGCCCATACTGCAGCCGTCCAGCCAACGAGGACCTGGCCTTCAACGCCAATATTGAACAGCCCTGCGCGAAAGGCAAAGGCAACCGCCAGTCCTGACAGGATATAAGGTGTAATTTGCCTTACTGTTTCACCCATTGTCCAAGTATCTGCAAAAATTCCGTTCCAAAGAGCCGAGTACCCGTTAGCCAAGTTGTATCCGCTCATCATCATAATTACCGCCCCAACAATTAATCCAAGTGCAATTGCTGTAATAGGGACGAGGATGTTGTTTAATCGTTTAAACATTAGCTTCGTTCCCCGCTTCCTTTTTCGTACTGCCGGCCATAAGCAGACCTAATTCCTGTTCTGATGTATCTTTCGGATCTACAATTGCGATAATGCTCCCTTCAAACAAAACGGCGATTCGGTCGCTGACATTTAAAATTTCATCTAATTCAAAAGACAAGAGAAGGACAGCTTTGCCATTGTTTCTTTGATCGATCAACCGTTTGTGAATAAATTCAATCGCACCGACATCCAGTCCGCGTGTCGGCTGGGCTGCGATTAACAAATCGGGGTCACGGTCAACTTCTCTGCCGATAATCGCTTTTTGCTGGTTTCCGCCGGATAGAGCTCTGGCTTCAGTATATTCATTCGGAGTTCTCACATCGAATTCACTGATTAACTGTTTTGCCTTTTCATAGATTTTTTTGTAATTCAAAATGCCGTTTTTTGAATAAGGCGGGAGATAATAGTTTTGTAGTATCATATTTATTCCGATTGGAAAGTCGAGAACAAGTCCGTGCTTGTGCCTGTCTTGCGGGATATGGCCGACTCCCTGCTGGGTAATCTTTCTAGGCGGCGTATTTTGAATCTCTTTCCCGTTTAACGAAATCGTTCCTGAATCGGATTTCCGCAAGCCTGTGATCGCTTCAATTAATTCTGATTGTCCGTTTCCGTCTACCCCGGCCAGTCCGACAATTTCTCCGGCTCTGATTGATAGATTTAAGTTTTTGACAGCATCAACGCCACGAATATCCTTAACTGAAAGGTTTTTGATGGATAACACTTCTTCAGCAGGGATTGCTTCATCCTTTACCGTTTTAAATGAAACATCGCGGCCAACCATTAAACTAGCAAGTTCATCCTGATTCGTATTGCTTACATTCAGTGTTTTGATGCCTTTTCCTTTTCGAATAACTGTGACTCTTTCACAAACAGCCAGAATTTCTTTTAATTTATGAGTGATAAGGATAATCGATTTTCCTTCATTAATCAGATTTTTCATAATCTGCATAAGCTCAGTTATTTCTTGCGGAGTCAGTACCGCAGTAGGCTCATCAAAGATAAGAATATCTGCTCCACGGTACAGTGTCTTTAAGATTTCAACCCTCTGCTGCATGCCTACGGAAATATCCGAAATCTTTGCATCGGGATCGATTTGCAGCCCGTATTGATCTGATAATTTTTTAATCTCTCTGGACGCGCTTTTCACGTCCATTTTCCCCATCTTGCTGGGTTCTTTTCCAAGAATGATATTTTCTGTGACTGTAAAGGTATCGACGAGCATAAAATGCTGATGGACCATACCGATTCCAAGGTCATTTGCTATATTAGGATTCGTGATTTTGACAGGCTTCCCATCGACCCGTATTTCGCCTTTTTCCGGCTGGTATAATCCGAAAAGAACATTCATCAGTGTCGATTTTCCAGCTCCGTTTTCTCCTAATAGTGCATGGATTTCACCTTTTTTCACCTGCAGGGTGATATCATCATTGGCGACAATCCCGGGAAATTCTTTACGTATATTCAACATTTCAATAACGTAATCCACCGCTAAATCGCTCCCTCTATGAAATTGAGATATCAACAAAAGAAAAGCTGCAGGTATGAATTGCAACTTTTCCTTTACCTTCTCCAATTTAGATTTTCGTATGTCTTTCACTCGAAAAAAGGGGGATAAGGTAAAGCCTTATCCCGGTTTGTATCCTATTTTTTCATAAATTCTTTTAATTCTTCATCTGTAGAAGGAGCGGTTACGTCACCGCTAAGTAGTTTTTGCTTCCACTCATCCACTGATTTTACTGTATCCTCAGAAAGATTTTCAGTATGCTCGGAAATTCCGATGCCGTCTTCTTTCAGGCCGTATTGCAGGATTTCACCGCCAGGGAAGTTTCCTTCGTTCGATTTTTTCGCAACGTCTTCAACAGCTAAATCGACACGCTTAACCATGGAAGTTAATGTTACGTTTGAATCGGTTCCCGGTACGTTGCCTTCTTCATACTGGTCTCTATCAACACCGATAACCCATACTTTTCGGTTTTTATCTTGCTTTTTCAGGTTGATGGCTTCTGTAAATACACCGTTGCCAGTTCCGCCTGCTGCTTGGTAAATAACGTCAACTCCTGATTTGTACATGCTTTCCGCGATTGACTTTCCAAGCTCTGGCTTACCGAAGTCACCGGCATATTTCGCTTGTACTACTGCATCTGGATTTACTGAATGAACACCAGCTTTGAATCCTGCTTCAAACTTTTTAATCAATTCGGAATCCATACCGCCGACAAAACCGATTTTATTGGATTCGGTAGACAAGCCCGCTGCTACTCCGACAAGGAACGATCCTTCATTCTCTTTAAAGGTGATGCTAGCCACGTTATCCTTCTTCACTACTGAATCGATAATGGCAAAGTTTGTATCTTTTTGCTGGTCAGCAACATCTGATAGCGGTTCAGCAAGAAGATAGCCAACACCATAGATCAATTGGAATTTTTGTCGGACCATTTGGTTTAAGTTCGTTGTATAGTCCGCATCACTTTCAGACTGGACATAATCGTAGCCTTTCTTACCTTTTTCAAGGCCGGTATCCTTACCAAACTTTTGAATGCCTTCCCAAGCAGATTGGTTAAACGATTTATCGTCAACTCCGCCAGTATCAGTTACCATACCAACTGTGAAATCCGATTTTCCTCCTGTACTATCACCGGAAGAACTTTCATTATTGCTGCCGCATGCAGTAAGGAAAGTTCCAGCAGCTAAGACTAAAGAAAGGGCAAGTCCTACTTTTCGCTTTTTCAAATTAAAAAACCCCCTGTAATTAAATTATCAGCGATTAAGACGGTTCAGTGACTCAGCAGATGTTATAAAGAAGGCGATCTAAGGTGGATTTCAAGAAGAGAAGGGAGAAAAGACCTGTTTCTTCAAGGGGAATATGTCACTTTCTCTTTTTTTATGTGACAATATTACTATTATGTATGCTGCCCATCTTTGTTTTTTCTTCGGCTCAGACCTCTGACGCAGGATCATAATCACCTAATCATTCATAATTTATCACTTTAAGATAAATAAATAAATAGGTAATTGTGCAAATTGAAAAAATTTTTTCGGAAAATGAATTTTATAGGAAGGATTTCATTTTTCATTGATAAAAAAGCTTCTATACTATATTCTTCTATAACAAATAAAATGAAATTGCTATTAATTTGTAATAAAATATAACATTAATTTTTACAATTACTGTGATAGTATAAAAAACTAAAGATAATGAATCATGTTATTTATTTCCTTATAATTGATTTTGTATTGAAAAACAGGTCTTCCTACGGTACCGTATGCCATTTCGACGTGAACAACTTGAATATCTTCTAAAAATTTCAAATACTTTCTGGTGGAAACCTGAGAAATTTCTGTTTGCTTCGCCACGTCTTCTGTCGTAAAGTTTTCACTGTGAAACGAAAGAATGCTGTTCCAAATCAGCTTTAACGTACTTTTTGTCAGACCTTTTGGAAGCTGTGTTTTGTCTGGGGACCCTTTTTTCAGCAGCAATTCTTGATCCAAATCTTTTTGGTTGAAGCCGCTTTTGTTCAAGAAAATCTCCTGTTTTCTTTTGTACTCGTTCAAAGCTGAGTGAAATCGTTCATTTTCAAAAGGCTTGATCAAATAATCAACCGCACCAAGCCTCATCGCTTTACGGATGATATCGCCTTCACTTGCGGCTGATATGATGAGGACATCCACTGATTCATCCTGTGTTCGAATTTCCTGCAAAAGCTCAATGCCATTTTTACCCGGCATATAAATGTCGAGTAGCACCAAATCCACTTGATGCGATTTAATAAATTGAAGGGCATGCTGATAGGACGAAGCAATTCCTATAATATTAAAGCCTTCGAGCTGTTGTATATACCGTTTGTTTAACTCACCTACCATTGGATCATCTTCTACGATTAGAACGTCAATCATTTTTTTCCTCCTTCTGGATGTATGGAATTCTGATGCTGAAGGCTGATCCCTCGCCTTTTTCACTAATGAGGACGATATGTCCGTTCAATCTCTCAACGCTTTGCTCCACCAAATACAGGCCGTAGCCTCTGTTTTTTCCCTTTGTAGAGTATCCCTGCTCAAACATTTTTGATTGTTCTTCTTTTGATATTCCTGTTCCTGAATCAATCACCTCGATAAAAAGCTGATCGTTTTTATACTTAAGAGATAATGATATTTCTTTTATTTCTGATGCTGAGACAGCGTCCAGCGCATTATTTAATAAATTACCGATCGCAGTGATTAAATCATGGATGACAGAAGAGACAGAGGTATTCGGAATGACAGATTCACACACGATTTGTAAAGAAGCCCCTTGTTCTCTTATATAGCTTTGTTTACCAAGCAAGAACCCCGCAAGAACAGGGTTTTTGATTCGGTTGATCACCTCGGTTGTTACTGTTTGCTGATTTATCGCAATATCCTTTATATACTCGCCGAGCTCGTCGTAATCTTTTAAGCGGACGAGACCAAGAATGACATGAAGCTTGTTCATAAATTCATGGGATTGGGCTCTTAAAGCATTGGCATACATTTTAATCCCCGTTAATTGTTCCATCAGATGCTTGACCTCAGTTTTATCCCGGAAGGTAGCAATGGCTCCGACAATTTCTCCTTTTAATTGGATGGGGACTTCATTAAAAACAAGCTCCAAGCCGTTCATTCGAATGATCCTGTCGTTTTGCGGTTTTTTTGATTCAATTACCTGCAAGAGCTTGCTGTTTGGCAGAAGTTTTTTCAGTTCTTGATTTAACGGATTTTTGCTGATCCCCATTTTTGAAAACAGACGCTTTGCCTCTGCGTTTACGAGCGTAATTTTTCCTGTTTTATCAATGGCCAGGATGCCTTCTTTTGTAGATTCAAGCATGGCGCTTCGTTGTTTTAATATGGTAGCTATTTCATCCGGCTCCATGCCGAACATCAAGTTCTTAACCTTTCGTGCGACAAAAACAGCCCCAATTACACCTACACCTAAGCTAATAAAGATAGCAAAATATAAGGGCAATAAATGAGCAGTAATAATATCGTTAATTTCATCCATGGTAATTCCCACTGCTACAGCTCCAACTTGATCTCCTTCATTATTATAGATAGGAATAAAAGCCCTAAGCGAGTCTCCAAGTGTGCCCGAAGCAGTTGAGATATGTTCTTTTCCTGAGAGTACCGGTTTTTCGTCTCCTCCGGAAAATCGTTTGCCGATTTTCGATGGATCCGGATGGGTTAGTCTTATCCCGTTCATATTCATGACGACAATAAATTTTGTCTCGGTGATTTTCTGTATGTGGTTCGTATAATCCTCCAATTCATCGAAATCCTTGGTTTCAAAGGCTTCCTTAACCATATTGGATTCAGCAACCATTTTTGCTGTATGTACTGCAACCATTTTTTCTTGGTCATGGATATTCCGTTCGGTGTCTATGCTGATGAAAACCAAGGTGATTAATAGGGATATCAGAACTACAATACAAACAAATAGTGTTAAACGGGTTTGGAGTCGCAATGTTTTTCTCAAAAAGAACTCTCCTTATGAAAGAGTATAGATAGAAAATCTATAAAGTATACTTTACAGAGAAAAGGTTGATTTGTGAAGAAAGAAGAGGTATTGAAAAGCGGACTCTGATCAGGGGGAACTTCTTCTTGTCAATCCTTGTCATGTCGTCCATAATAAGTGAGGAATGCTACAGAAAGGGTAATACTATGAAAAACACTTATTTTACTAGCTATTTTCCACTTATTTCGATTTTGTTATTCAGCGCCTCGTGTTCACTGGCAGCGACTGCGTATGTTACCGAGCTGTTACAAACATATAGTATTTACAATGGCATGCTTGAGTTTCTTTCAGCTAATGAAATCCGGATCGGTTTATTTATCGTGTTCGCTCTTATATTTTTTATGTTGTTTTCAGCTCTTAAATTGATCGCTGATACGATAACGGAGCTGGCGCTGCTCTTTTTTTCCAAAGATCCTGAAGGGGAGAATTTGAAAAAAATCCGGATTGGATCCGTGTTTTATTTAGGATCAAGCCTAGTGTCTCTCGCATTCATCCAGCAGCCGCTTTTCATCTTGGCTGTAATATTGATAGCGACGCTGTCTTATTTTATTTTCATTGTTTACAAGATTCAAGCGACGCTTTCGCTTGTTTCTTTGATCGGGTTTATCTTATTTGAATTAATTTTTTGGTTTGCTTTTGTTATGGCAATTTTTTATGTCGTTATTAAGCTCTATAACAGTATTATGGCCAGCTTACCTGTGTAAGCCGGCCATTTTATTCGTGTAAAAATCGTTTCTTCGTGTCCTTGGTTGGTATCATGCAATGTTCTTGTTTTCCAAACCATTTATAACGATTTTTTGCAATATAGCTGTAGATGGCATCTCTGAACGGTTTTGGAATAACAATAAGCAGGTAAGCCCATTTCCACGCTCTGTTTAAATATCGGAGGGTTTTTAGAGCCGCGGTCGATTTTGTCCGGATTTTACCATTTTCAATCATGATAAAGGTATCAAAATCACTTTTGGGCAGCTCATGCCGTTCCAGAAGCTTCTGACCGATTGAAGACTGTAACGAAGCAAAGGAGATCCGGGCTTGCGGATCTCTTTTAATAATAAATTGGACAGCTCCGTTGCATAGGTTGCAAACCCCGTCGAACAATATAATCGGTTGTTGTTCATCCATCAGAAACATCCCCCCTTTAATAGGAAATATTCATAGTCTGTCTCCAAATAGATAAATGCGGTCCTGATTTGTAGATAGATTCCACGTTTCCGAGCTGATCTTTTCCGACCCAGACCCCCATGGAGTATTGATCGGTTAGGCCTATAAACCAAATGTCATGGTAGTCGTTTGACGTGCCTGTTTTGCCGCCGATGTAAGGGGAGGAGAAGTTTGCTTTTCTCCCGGTCCCTTCCTTAACAACGGCAGTCAGAAGCTTTCTCATTTGATCGTTGGTTCTTTTGCTGAAAATCTGCTGCGGCTTATCCTTCCATTCGTATAATACTTTACCTTTTAAATCAGTCACTTTTTTTATCGCATGGCTTTTCGTATAGCTTCCGTCATTGGCAAAGGTCGTATACGCATCTGTCATTTCTAAAGGAGAGACACCAACGGTCAATCCGCCAAGAGCGGACGGCAGCCGGTAGTCTTCCTTATGCAATTCCTGGAAATGATAGGGTTCAAGATAGCTAAAGCCTGTTTTCACACCAATTCTGTCGAGTATTCTGACAGCGGGTGTGTTGTACGAATATTTAAAGGCAGTTCTTAACGAAACGGTTCCGTACGTTTTTTCATTATAATTGTTTGGGCAATACTCGTTACTGCAAAATTTTCTTGCATCGATTAAGCTATTTGTGGTTGCACCCGTTTCTTCAATGTATGGTCCATAGTCAAGCAAAGGCTTAATAGAAGAGCCGGGTTGTCGAAAGGCTTGATACGCGCGGTTGAAATCAAATTTTTGATAGTCTTTACCGCCGGAAAGTGCTGTGATTTGATGGGTTTGATGATTGATAACGACGGCAGCACCTTGGATGTCCTGATAGGGCAGCATAGAATTTACCCGTTCAGTCACGCGTTTTTGCATATAAGGATCCATTGCGGTATATATCTTCACGCCGCTTTTTAGAACGGTACTTATCCGTTTGTTCAGCTCTTCTTCAATGGCTTTTTTTTCTTCTGGCTTTGCCTTATTAATTCTCTTATTGTAGCCTTCGTTCTCGGCTACCAATTCTTTAAATTCGTCATTGACGTAGGTTACATAGTCGGGAAAAACATTTTTCTTCTCTTTTATGCTTAGCTTTATGTCTTCTGCTGCAGCGCTTTTTAATTCTTTATCTGAAATTTTTCCCGCTTTTTTTAAGCCGTCCAATAATCGGATTTGCCGGTCTTTCGTGTGATCAAAATGCTTTAACGGATCATATAATGAAGGATTATTAGGAATTGCACAAATAAATGCCATCTCTGCCAGAGTTAGAGATTTCAGCGGTTTGTTAAAGTAATACTCTGCTGCTGAGCCGATTCCATAAACACCATGATTAAAGAAAATGGTGTTTAGATAATAATAGAGAATTTCATCCTTTGAAAGCTCTTTTTCCAATTGGTAGGAATACAATAGCTCAGTTAGCTTTCTGTTATACGTTCGTTCGTGATTTAAGTATAGATTTCTTGAAAGCTGTTGGGTAATCGTGCTTCCGCCTTGGTCAATTTCACCCTTTTTCAGGTTAGCCAGTGCCGCCCTGGCAATGCCATTAAAGTCAATGCCTCTGTGTTCATAAAAATTCTGGTCTTCAGAGGTTAGAAAGATATTCTTTACAGCATCGGGGATATCTTCAAAGGGGACAATCATTCGATTCTCATCGTTCACCACTTCAGAAATCAAGTCTTCATCTCGGTCGTAGATGTAGCTGTTTTGAACGAGATCTATTTTTGATAGCTCTACTTTCTCATCTAAAACCTGTCCCAAAGATTTCATTTGACCAACTTCTTCTCCGGAACGGATTAAAGCTAACACAAATAATGGAATCAGGCATGCTAGCATGATCCATCCTAAGGCTGCTCGCAATATCGTCACTCTCTTTCTACTTAATCTAGCCATATCGTACCATTATTTCCAGGTAGCGAGAAGAAAAAAGTTATTGAATCAAAGATTTGTAGTCAGCTTGTTTTCGAGAGTAACTAGTTTTTGCTCACTTTTTGCTTTCATAGCAAGCATCCTCCTTAAAAAGAAAAATACGTTTTTTTAGTAACAGGTTTCACTCCAAATAGGGCTAGTTGAACAGGATAATGAACGAAGGCAAAAGCACAAGAGGAAGCTTTCACTATCACAATCCTGTACGCCGGAAAATCCCTACAGAATGAAGGTTCACTTTACTTCGGGTTCCTTAATAATTATAAGAGAAAAAATTCGTCCAAGTACAATATTTATGGGAGTATTCATTATTTTCAGAAAAAATACAGTTAAAATAAGGAAATACTGATATAATATATTGAATAATAATGGCAGCAAAGCGCATGAGAGGCAGGTGTGACTATTGGAACAAAGCGCTATATTGATCATTGATTTTGAATTTACAATGCCAGAGGGCAAGTACCAACCGCAAAATTTTTTCCCTGAAATTATTGAAGCTGGGGTTGTTAAAGTTGAAGATGGTAAGATTGCAGAGACATTTTCAAATTATATCAAGCCAAAAAAATTCGGGAAATTAACAGAGCGCTGCAAAAAATTTTTAAAGATTAAACAAGAGGACATTGACAGCGGTATGAAGTTTGAAGACTTTATCAATAAATTAAAAGAATTTGATTCTGAAAAGAACAGTGTCATTATCACTTGGGGGAGTATGGATATGAAGGTGTTAAAGCATAATTGCATGATCAATCATATTCCTTTTCCATTCAAGGGAGAGCTTCGGGACTTATCTTTGGAATACAAAAATTTCTTTGGTGACAAAACACTGACTGGATTATGGAAAGCTGCAGAGGAATATGGGGATAAAGGCACCGGAAAACATCATAAGGCCTTGGATGATGCACTCACTACCTTTCACTTGTTTCAAAAAGTCGAAAATGACAAAAAATATTTAATGAATCCAAAGCCTACGAAAATTGGTGATGTTATTGATTTAACGGGGGTGCTTCGTAAAAACGCAACGTAAATAACCCAATCATCCATTGGGTTATTTTGTTTGGAAATATTCTTCGGCAAGAGTACTTAGATTCTCCAGTGATTTTTTTGCCCAAAGAGAATCGTCCTCTTTAAGCCGAGTTTTTAGTTTTTCTATCGCTGTCCGCAGAGATTCTTCATAGTCCGAATGGCTGCCGTCAAATTTTTTCACCATTTGGAAAGGTATATTTACTTGTTCACGAAAGGCAAGAGCTCTTCTTTCATGAAAAAGCGGTACATCTACTCGTTTAGGATTGTGCAAGTCTCCTTGGTCGGGATGTTTATCCACGGATTGGACTCTGACAAGATAATGGGCGGGTTTTATATCCGTTATGACTCCTGTGTATGCCCCCGTTTTATAAAAAACTTTTACATCGTCGCCGATTTGAAATTCATTCATTAAAACCACCTCTTTTTCATATTGTACAAAAAAATAATCAAATAGAAAATCTAATCGTAATAAATCGTTTATCACGTTAAAAGAACACCCGTATCTAAAAATAGAATAGGGTGTTCTGGGAGGATTATTGAAAAGTTGAAATGAAACGGCTGATACCGTCTTTAACCGTTTGAAGAGGGCAGCCTATATTCATTCGAACGAAGCCCTCACCGCCGGCTCCGTACTTATCGCCGGGTTCGAGAATCAGCTTGCCTTTATGAATAAGCTGATGTGCCAACTCTTTGTCTGTAAGACCTAAATTCCTGCAGTCGATCCAGAGAAGATAAGAAGCATCTGGAATCATTACTTTAACTTCCGGAAGAGACTCCTGAAGGCTGGTTTTTACTAAATCTACGTTTTTTTCGAGGTAAGGAATGAGCTCCTCTAGCCAATTCTCCCCATATGAATAAGCTGCTTCTATGGCGGTGATAGCAAAAGAATTTAATGCGTTTAACCCATTTCTATTCATCGTTTCTGTGAAGAGCTTTCTTTTTTTTCCATTAGGAATGATGATAGCGGAGGCTTGCAAGCCAGCCAAATTAAATGTCTTACTTGGCGCGACGCATGTGATCGTTTGATCCGCTAACTCGGGAGAAAGAGATGCTAATGGCACATGGCGCTTATTGTAAAGCATTAAATCGGAATGGATTTCATCAGAAATGACCATCACTTGATGTTTCAAGCAAAGATCTCCTATTTTGGCAAGCTCCTCTTTTGTCCAAGCTCTCCCTGAAGGATTATGAGGATGGCAGAAAATAAACAATTTTGTTTCAGGCTGCTTCAGCATTTCCTCAAGTTCGTCAAAGTTTATTTCATACCTTCCGTTCTTTTCCATTAAAGAGCTTGTTATCAGCTTGCGATGATTATCTTTCACGACATTATGAAAAGGAGTATAAACGGGAACCAGTATTCCCACTTGATCACCTGGCTCTGTGTAGGCTTGTACCGCCATGCTCAAAGCGGTAACGATTCCTGGGGAAAATACCAGGCTGTCTTGCTGTATCTCCCAATTATGGCGACTTAAAAGCCAGTTGACCACTGATTTTTTGGTATCAAGAGTAGGAGAAGAATATCCGAAAATTCCATGCTCAAGACGTTTTTGCAACTCGCCAATAACGGCATCAGGCGCTTTGAAATCCATATCGGCTACCCACATTGGCAGGGCATCATCCGCTCCGAAAAGCTCTTTTGTTAAATCCCATTTTACTGATTGTGAACCGTATCTCTTTTCTAATTGATCAAAAATCATTTTTTCACCTCGAACTATTATTTGATTTCCTTTAACTATGATAAAATAAGAGAGCAAATTTTTCGAGTAGTGGTGATGAAAATGGAAGAAAGCCGTGCAGTACAGCACATGATCGATATCGTCAAAAAGTGGGATCCTTTTGCACAAGGAGAAGGCTTTTATGAGACGGAACCAGTTGACGTCGTCCGTGCCGTTTATCTGTTTGATGATTCTTTAATTTTAGGTAAAGAGATTCAGGCTATTTATGAAATTTCATTTGATCAAAATTTGGATTTATCCGAATGTGTGAAACTTGCGGAAGAACTGCTGGCCATAAAAGAACAAAGCACTTGCTAAATTGGACAGTCGGCTCGGGTAGCCGCTTGTCCAATTAACAAGCCTTCAATTTCAATACACATGACATGCATCTAAATCATGCAAAAATTGGCGATTTTTTCTGAAACGTAATTTGGATTTTCTTCCGGCACCAGATGCCCTGTTTTTTTAAGGGAATAGAATCGGGAATCCTGCAAATCCCCATGAAGGCGCTGCCCGATTTGAATTGGAACTACTTTGTCCTCTTCCCCCCAGATCAATAATGAAGGGGTTTCGATGCTTTTTAAATCGGTAGTTGATAAGTCGCCTTCCCGGTGGCGGATGAGCCTGGTCATTGCTATAAAAATTTGATCATCCAAAAAAGGTTTCATATAGCCTTCGATCATCTCTTGGTCAATAAGTGAACGATCATGAACGACATTCGAAAGGTTTTTCAGAACTCCCTGCTTGCTTATCCAACGCTTAATATATAAATAAAAATAGGGCACGTGCGTTCCGAAAATGAGAGAAGGGTGAGATTTTTTTAAATACCCGGAGCTGCACAGCAAGACAACCTTCTTAATTAAATCAGGTCTCTGTTTGGCAGCGTATAACGAGATCTGGCCTCCCATGGAATGCCCGACAAGAATTGGATTTTTTATGTTCATTAATTGAATGAGCTCAAGGACAAGCTCAGCCATATTTTTATATGAGTAGATAAATTTCTTCGATTTTTCAGATCTGCCAAAAGGAGGAAGATCGACTGCGATCAGGTTAAAGTCCTTTTTCAGCAGCGGAATTAATCTTCGAAAGCTGAATGTCGAAGAAAGAAACCCGTGAATGAGCACTAGTGATTGTTTGCCTGCGTTTTCATAATGCTCGTAATAGATATTGACGCCTTTTATTGTTTTTATATGTGTACAATTAAGTGTTTGCATGGTTACTCACTCCAATTTTTTATCTCTTATTGGTTGTTAAGCATGTATGTATTATGGTACCCGTTTATTTATTTTTCAAGCGAAAAAAGCATTAGTTCATAATTCATGTTATAATATTGTGAAAATTTCTGACAACAAAGGTGTGTTAATTAGTGAAGCTGACAGAAACAGAAAAAGAAATACTGGAAATAGTTGAAGAAAACAGCCGCATTGATATTGATACAATAGCCAAAATGGCAAAAGTGAAGGTAGAAGAAGCAAGAAAGATTATCGAAAAGCTTGAAAAAGAAAAAGTGATAATTGACTATTCGGCAATGATCGACTGGCGAAAAGTGGATGGCCATGAAGGAGTTACAGCAATGATTGACGTAAAGGTGACACCAAAAAGAGGTGTAGGATTTGATGATATCGCTGAACGGATTTACAGGTTTCAAGAGGTCGAATCCGTTTACCTTATGTCCGGAGTGTATGATTTATCTGTTGTCATCCGAGGGAAAACGATGTCGGACATTGCAAGCTTTGTATCTGAAAAATTGTCGACACTTGAATCTGTTGTTTCGACGACTACTCACTTTATTTTAAAAAAATATAAGCACGATGGAAAGGTTTTTGACTCAGGTGATGATGATAAAAGGATCGTGGTGTCTCCGTAATGGCTTCTTCCCGATATTTATCACAAACCGTTCAACAGATTAAACCATCAGGTATCCGAAAATTTTTTGATCTAGCCCAAACGATGGAAGGTGTCATATCACTTGGTGTAGGGGAACCGGATTTTGTAACATCTTGGAATGTAAGAGAAGCAAGCATCTTGTCTTTGGAACAAGGATTTACATCGTATACGGCAAATGCGGGGCTGTATTCATTGAGATGTGAAATATCGAAGTATCTGTCGAAGCGCTTTGGCATCTCCTACTCTCCTGACAGTGAAATCATTGTCACAGTTGGAGCGAGCCAGGCGCTTGATATTTCGCTGCGCTCGATTTTGAATCCCGGAGATGAGGTCATTATCCCTGAGCCTTGCTTTGTCTCTTATGGGGCACTCGTCACATTAAGCGGGGGTGTTCCGGTGCCTGTATATACGTTGCAGGAAAACGGATTTAAAGCTTCCAAGAAGGAGATGGAATCGGCATATACGGATAAAACGAAGGCGATCATACTCTGCAGTCCTTCTAATCCGACCGGATCTGTTTACTCAAAGGAAGAACTGGAGCAAATTGCTGAATTTGCTGAAGAAAATGATTTGATTGTTATCTCCGACGAAATCTACGCAGAATTAACGTATGATGAAGATTTTACAAGCTTTTCAGCGATTGGAAACATGAGAGAGCGAACCATCCTTGTATCCGGATTTTCAAAAGGATTTGCGATGACAGGCTGGAGGCTTGGCTATGTGGCAGCACCGACTTTTTTAAAAGATGCCATGCTAAAAATCCATCAATATTCAATGATGTGTGCGCCGACAATGGCTCAATTTGCAGCGGAAGAAGCACTGAAAAACGGAATGAAGGACGTAGAAAAGATGAAAAAAAGCTATCGCCGGAGACGGAATATTTTTGTGGAGTCTCTCAATGAAGCGGGACTTAATTGCCACAATCCAGGCGGCGCCTTTTATGCGTTTCCCTCGATAAAGAATACAGGCATGAGCTCTGAAGAATTTGCTGAAAAACTTTTGGTTCAAGAAAAAGTAGCCGTTGTTCCAGGAAATGCCTTCGGAGAAAGCGGAGAAGGATTTATTCGCTGCTCATATGCTTCATCTTTAGAACAATTGCAGGAGGCGTTAAGCAGAATCAACAGGTTCTTAAAGAACATATAGTGAGCTTGATGGTGAAAAATATCGTGTAAATATGATAAAAAAGACGGAGTGAAAATGATCACTCCATCTATAAAGGGGGGGATACTTGAAAGCCTTTGGCAGTTGTATGTATTCCCCTTATCTCAATTTTAAAACATTTTTCCGTTAATTCTTTTTTCGTTAATCTTTTTTTGCTAATACTATGCATGTATGCTATAATTTTTAATTGCGTATAATTCGAGAATAAATACAAAGATTTAGGAGTGTTATGATTGGCAAATTTTGAAACGGGCAGCGTGTATAGTGGTAAAGTAACCGGATTGCAAGCTTACGGCGCTTTTGTTGCGTTAGATGAAGAAACTCAAGGGCTTGTGCACATTTCCGAAGTTACTCACGGATTTGTTAAAGATATAAATGAACATCTAGCGATTGGTGACGAAGTGCAAGTGAAAGTACTTTCTGTGGATGAAAAATCCGGGAAAATCAGCCTTTCGATCCGCGCAACGCAAGAGGCTCCAGAGAAAAAAGAAGCGAAGCCAAAAAAACAAATTCAATCAACTCAAAAAGATGCTGCTTCTTCACAAGGCTTCAATACGCTAAAAGACAAGCTTGAAGAATGGATTGAACAATCAAATCGCAAAGATTTGATTAAAAAGTAATTTAAAAACCGAACCCTTATGTGGTTCGGTTTTTTTGAATTAGCGCATTTCCGGTTCGGGCTCGTCGCGCACCGCTTCTTCTTGCGGTTTAAATATCAGTGCGATGTTGATCAGTCCTGCAATTCCGACAATACTATAAATAATTCGTGATAACAGTGATCCTTGCCCTCCGAAAATCGCTGCTACTAAATCAAATTGAAAGAAACCTATTAGTCCCCAGTTTATTGCGCCGATGACCGTGAAGATAAGAGCAATACGTTGCAGCATACTCATTTGAAAATCCTCCTTTTTTATTCATCCTGCAACAATAGAGTGCATCAATCGCAAATAATTTATACATATTAGTTTAGAATGCGCATCACTTTACACAGGAATGTTGACTGGGCCATAATAATTTTAAAAGGAGGCGAAAATAATGGAAAAATTTACATATTGGAATCCTACCAAATTAATTTTTGGTAAAGGAGAAGTAGAAAAGCTTACGGACGAAGTGCCGAAGTACGGAAAAAATATTCTCTTGGTTTATGGGGGAGGAAGCATTAAACGTAACGGCCTATACGACCAGGTGACAGAGATTCTGAATAAAATAGGCGCAAACATATATGAGCTTTCAGGTGTCGAACCCAATCCAAGACTAACGACAGTAAAAAAAGGGGTTGAGATTTGCAAGGCTGAAAACATTGACTTTCTTTTAGCTGTTGGAGGAGGCAGTGTCATTGATTGTACGAAGGCTGTAGCTGCCGGCGCGGTTTTCGATGGTGACGCGTGGGATATCGTAACGAAGAAACATATTCCGCAAGAAGCCTTGCCTTTTGGAACAGTACTCACATTAGCCGCAACCGGTTCTGAAATGAACTCGGGTTCTGTCATTACTAATTGGGAAACAAATGAAAAATACGGATGGGGTTCTCCGCTTGTTTTCCCGAAATTTTCAATTCTTGACCCGGCCAACACGATATCTGTGCCTAAAAACCACACTATTTACGGAATCGTTGATATGATGTCCCATGTGCTGGAGCAGTATTTTCACCATACGAAAAACACACCACTGCAGGACAGAATGTGTGAGTCCTTATTAAAAACAGTCATCGAGGCTGCACCGAAATTAGTTGATGACCTCGAGAATTATGAGCTCCGCGAAACTATTTTGTATTCAGGAACGATTGCTTTAAACGGCATGCTGCAAATGGGCTATAGAGGCGATTGGGCTACTCATAATATTGAGCACTCTGTCTCTGCCGTTTATGATATTCCGCACGCTGGCGGACTGGCGATTCTTTTCCCGAATTGGATGAGGCATACTCTCGATGAGAATATCAGCCGATTTGTTCAGCTTGCTGTTCGTGTATTTGACGTTGATACTAACGGAAAATCTGATCGTGAAGCGGCTCTCGAAGGAATCGATAAACTAAGCGGGTTCTGGACAAGTCTTGGTGCGCCGAATAAGCTTGCCGATTATGAAATTACAGATGAAAAAATCGACGTCATGGCAGACAAGGCAGTAATAAATGGAGATTTTGGCCGCTTTAAAACATTGAATAAGGACGATGTCGTAGCTATTTTATCTTCATCGTTATAAAATTGTTTTTTATGTCCAAAAGCTATGCTTTTGGACATGATTTTTTAAGTTGTGAAATAGGCGTTTTTTCTCATAACGGGTCAGAGGCTTGCTTTCGTAAATAACTTCATATAAAGTGAATATGATAATATCTTAAGGCAATTGGGAGGCAAAAAAATGGGACATATCCAATTTGATTATTCAAAGGCACTACCATTTTTCGGTGAACATGAAATTACATATTTAAGTGATTTAGTAAAAGTTGCCCACCACACCATCCATGAAAAAACTGGTGCTGGTAGTGATTTTTTGGGCTGGGTTGACCTTCCGGAAAACTATGATAAAGACGAATTTGCAAGAATTAAACAATCAGCTGAGAAGATTAAATCAGATTCTGACGTTTTGTTAGTCATTGGGATCGGTGGTTCGTACTTGGGAGCACGGGCAGCAATTGAATTTCTTAACCATTCGTTCTACAACGTGCTTCCAAAAGAAAAAAGAAATACACCGCAAGTACTTTTTATCGGGAATAATATCAGCTCTTCTTATATGAAAGATGTTATGGATTTATTGCAAGACGTTGATTTCTCTATTAATGTCATCAGTAAATCAGGAACAACGACAGAGCCTGCTATTGCATTCCGTATTTTCCGCGACCTTCTCGAAAAGAAATACGGAAAAGAGGAAGCGGCAAAACGAATTTATGCAACAACTGACAAAGAAAAAGGCGCATTAAAAACCGTTGCCACAGAAGAGGGCTTTGAGTCCTTTATCATTCCTGATGATGTTGGCGGCAGGTACTCTGTATTGACTGCCGTAGGCTTGCTTCCGATCGCTGTAAGCGGAGCCGATATTGACGAAATGATGAAAGGGGCAGCCCAAGCCAGAAAAGATTTCTCTTCATCTGAAGTTGAAGAGAATCCAGCCTATCAATATGCAGCTGTTCGTAATATTTTATACAACAAAGGCAAAACGATTGAAATGCTTATCAACTATGAGCCGTCCTTGCAATATTATGCAGAATGGTGGAAGCAGCTATTCGGAGAAAGTGAAGGAAAAGACGAAAAAGGTATTTATCCTTCATCCGCTAATTTTTCAACGGATCTTCATTCTCTGGGCCAATACGTTCAAGAGGGCAGAAGAGACTTATTTGAAACAATTATTAACGTAGAAAAGCCAAAGCATGAGTTATCCATTGAAGAAGCAGAAAGTGACCTTGACGGCTTAAACTACCTTGCCGGCAAAACGGTCGATTTCGTCAATAAAAAAGCATTCCAGGGAACAATGCTTGCCCATACAGACGGCAACGTGCCAAACTTGATTGTCAACATTCCTGAGCAAAACGAATTTACTTTCGGCTATCTCGTATACTTCTTTGAAAAAGCATGTGCGATGAGCGGATACCTTCTCGGTGTAAATCCGTTTGACCAGCCGGGAGTTGAAGCATACAAAGTGAATATGTTTGCGCTTCTAGGCAAACCTGGATTCGAAGAGAAAAAAGCAGAGCTTGAGAAACGGTTAGAAGACTAATAGGGTATAGTAGAAATGGCAGACTTACAGGGTCTGCCGTTTTCTTTTAGTAATGGCCGAGATTATCCGGGACGAATTCAACGAAGCTTGCACTCATTATGCTTGTTTTTGTTTTTTAGAAATATCGGCATATATCGAAGATCCCTCCGATATTTCTATCCACATGTGGTTTGTAGTTCAGTTACCGCTTCTCCTCCTGACGATGCTCCATAATAGCATCGCATATCATATTTGATGTATTCAGAATATAATCCGCTCCGGCCAGTTCCGCGTTTATTACTTGCGTGTCTGTCACGATTTCAACCATTGCATAGATGCCTCGATTACATCCCTTTAACGCAAGCAAGATTAAGACCGTCAGCATGTCTGCATCCGACTCATTTTTATGTTGGTCTGCCGTAATGATAGCACTCGAAGCGCGTGCTGTATTTGCTCTTTCCAGAACGGATTTATCCGTTGCGTTTCCCCGAATGAAGTGCAGGTTATTTATAAGCGGGGCTTCCTTCAATGTGTCATCGATTAATACGATAGGGGTAGTTCGTTTCTCCGCTAGAATGGTATGAATGAGCTTGTTCGATTTTTCATTCCAACCCACAACGATCATGTGATCACTGCCTTCATATCTTACCTTTCCTTCTGAATAGCGATGCTGCTTATGGAAAGTGGCCGATGAGATAGACGCAAAGTAGGCAGAAAAAATGCCAACTCCGACAAAAATAAGCAGCATGCCAAGTACTTGACCCGCTGTAGTTCGAGGAGCGAAATCACCATAGCCGACTGAGGATACTGTGACAAGCGCCCACCATATGCCTTCAAAGACGGTGGTAAACTCTTTAGGTTCTATCCAGCTGATAACTGTGCCGAAAAGGGTGATGACCAATAAAACGAAAACGGCCATTCTGATCAGAATCGGCCATTTCAGCCATGTAATATAGATCCGATTCGATTTGATCATGAATCACCATTCCCAGTAACGCTGAAGGATAGAATTTCCTGAACAATTCGATTCAGCTTTTTTTCAATTGTCTCTTTTCCGTGTACTTCTATGGCTTCTTCAATAACTTTCAGAGTATCCTCATCAAATTCAATATTGTTTTTTTGTATCTTAGCTTCATTATAAAGCTGAATAAAGGCATCAAGTCCTTCATTCATTTTATCGATAGCACCGCTAAGAAGATTTTGTTCTTTGCTTGATACATTCAATGGGATCACCTGCTTTTAGGCTAATTAGTAATACGAATAGTGTTCCCTGTTTTTAGTGAAAAACGCAGCAAATAATACAAATGCTTGAGAAAAAAATAGACATAAGTTCTGATGCAAAGATGGCTGGACATTCATTCGCCGAATGGGCATGTCTCTTATTTGTTTTCGGACATGAGGGGAAAAAGGAACACAATTATATCGGACCAAAATACTGTACAAAAGAACGCCGGCTCATTAGAATTATTTTTTAATAGCATGTATTTTTACTTGCACAAGAGGGGAAGATGACAGCATGTTTTTCTTTTACTTTTTAACATTGGTCGCATTTGCTATTTCAATTTGGGCACAATTTAAAGTAAAGAGCAATTTTGAGAGATATTCTAAGGTGGAAGCCTCTGGGCACAAAACTGGTGCCGAGGTGGCAAGGCATATTTTGGATACAAACGGGCTGCATAACGTACCCGTTGAGCCGGTAAGAGGAACTTTAACAGACCATTATGATCCGACTGAACGTGTCGTCCGCTTGTCAGAGCAGGTATATTATGGACGATCTATTTCGTCGATTTCCGTAGCTTCTCATGAGGTGGGGCATGCAATTCAGCATCAGGAAGCCTATGGCGCGCTTGTATTGAGACATAAGATTTTTCCGGTGGTGAGCTTTTCATCCGGTATTGCGCCCTTATTGTTAATCGGCGGCTTACTGCTTGGGAGCTTAAATTTAATCGGGTTTGGCATCATTCTGTTTTCTGCCGCTGTCTTTTTTCAGCTGGTCACACTTCCTGTTGAATTTAATGCGAGCTCTAGAGCGAAAAATTTTATCGTTTCAGAAGGAATCATTCGAAATAATGAAGAGAAGAGTGTGAACAAAGTATTAAATGCTGCAGCACTGACATATGTCGCAGCGGCATTGGTATCCTTGTTTGAGCTTCTTCGTTACGTCATGATTTTTCTGTCGGGTCGAAATAATGAGTAAATCGTTAGAGGAGGTGATCCCTTGCCATATTTTGGCGAGGGATTTTTTTGATCATACTAAACATTATAGTTGTAGCTCTGCTCATTGCTGCTACCGCGTTTTTTGTTGTCGCCGAATTCGCCATCGTCAAAATCCGGGGCTCAAGAATTGATGAATTGGTTGAGAGCGGCAATACCCGTGCAATAGCTGCTAAACAACTTATTTCCAATTTAGATGAATATTTATCTGCCTGCCAGCTCGGAATCACCATTACAGCCCTGGGGTTGGGATGGCTGGGAGAACCAACAGTCGAGAGAATTCTTCATCCTTTGTTTGTTAGTTTTGGTATTAAAGAGCCGTTAGCGGGAATTGTTTCGTTTGTGATTTCTTTTATCATTATTACTTTTCTGCATGTAGTACTCGGTGAGCTGGCTCCGAAAACCATTGCGATTCAAAAAGCGGAAGAAGTAAGCCTGTGGACGGCAAAGCCTTTAATCTTGTTTTACAAGCTTATGTTTCCATTTATTAAAGTGCTGAATGGATCTGCAGGTTTAATTGTTCGTTGGCTCGGATTTCATTCTGTGAATGAGCACGAGGTCGCACATAGTGAAGAGGAGCTGCGGATGATCCTTTCTGAAAGCTACCAAAAAGGCGAAATAAATTTGACAGAATTTAAATACATGGATAAAATTTTCGATTTTGATAACCGGCTGGCAAGAGAAATCATGATTCCCCGTACTGAGATGGCAACGGTTTCGATAGAAGCGACGATGGAGGAAGCGCTACATTTCATGTTGAACGAAAGATATACGAGGTACCCTGTCATTGAAGGGGACAAAGACCATATTGCCGGCATTTTAAACGTGAAGGATGTATTTAAAAAAGAGTTTTTATCCACCAAAGCGAGCGTTAAGGAAATGATGCGCCCGGTGATTATGGTATTGGAAAGCACTGCGGTCGGTGAGCTGCTTATTCGCATGCAAAAAGAACGAAAACATATGGCGATTCTTGTTGATGAATACGGCGGTACAGCAGGTTTAGTAACTGTTGAGGATATTCTTGAAGAGATTGTAGGCGATATCAGGGATGAATTTGACATTGATGAAATGCCTCACATTGTAAAAAAAGGAGAGGGGCACTATGTCATGGATGGCAAAGCTCTCGTGGAAGAAGTGGGTGAGCTCTTAGGTTTATCTATTGAGCATGAAGATGTTGATACAATTGGAGGGTTGCTTCTGACACAGCAAATGGATTTTGAAAATGGGCAAACAATCGACATGTATGGCTGTCAATTCACCATTGTGGACGTAGAGGACCATCATATTCGGACGGTAGAAGTAAAAAAAGCGGAGAGTTAATCCGCTTTTTTGTTTGCAAACTGGCTTATATAAAGGCAAAATAGCAGTAAAGGGAGGATTTCACAACATGCTAACAAGGTTTACAGTCGAGACAAATCACAGAGATGAAATGATTGATGTTACTGCAAAAATCGAAAAATTTGTGAAGGATAATCAAGTAAATGAAGGCGCTGTTATTGTCTATTGCCCTCATACAACCGCAGGAATTACGATCAACGAGAATGCTGATCCTGACGTAAAACGGGACATGCTTAGAAGGTTTGATGAAACCTATCCGTGGAACCATCAAAAAGACAGACATATGGAAGGAAATACGGCCGCTCATATGAAATCAAGCACAGTCGGTGCTTCCCAACACATCATTATCGAACAGGGAAGACTTGTTCTCGGTACATGGCAGGGCATTTATTTTTGTGAATTTGACGGACCAAGATCAAGAACGTGTTATGCGAAAATCATAGGTTCCTAGATACAGAGTTTTAACAACAAAATCTACAGTGAAGGGTGAGAAACCTGAAGATTGTTCAGCACTCCTATCAGAAAAAAGGGAAAATCGTATTTGTTTTTGAAAATTGGCCCCATTCTGCAGTGATCATGGTACCGATCAAAAACTATTATTTTATCAGATTTGTAAAATGGGATGAACGTGATCCTGTTGTTACTAGAGAAGATTTGGAGCAGATGGAATGGGCCGCCAATCGGATGCTTGGATGTTCACATTTTTATCGAAACCGTAAAGCATTAACGTTGAATCCGTGAGAGCAGTTCTAGTATATCCACTCGCGTCACATGAGACATCAAATAAGCTGATTGGGTTGCACCTCTTTTTCTGAATGAATTTAACCGTTGAATCACCTGTTCTGCGGTCAATATCCCTAACCCGAAAGCGGCAAATTGGTCATAGCCAAAATAGATTGCATTTTCTCCGCGCCACTCAGGCCGAGCAGGATCGAAATCAGGATTCGCAAAATAAAGGCAATCTCCAGGAAGAAAATCATTTCGAATTTCAGAGTAGACGGGAAGCTTTTCATAATGCCAATCATAAAGAGTAATCGTTGGGAAAGCGGCATTAAATGCTTGATCACCAATCATTCGTAATAAAGCGAAATAAAAAATAACAACGATGGCGGTTGCGCATTCAAAGGCATAGAGGGAGCCGCGTTCAAAAATATCACGAATACCAAGTGCTGCCGGTACATTGTATCTCAATTCAAGCGCGCCTTCGGGTGACCGCCTCCAAAACATATCGTTTCCGTATGTTTTTGCAAACGTTGCGAATTTTGCGCCGCTATGGATCAGTGCCGTTGCGGATTGAATGGTATGGTTTCGAAACGAAGTTTCAAAAGATAATTCACGCATGCTTGAATAATCATAGCGGGCAGGACTTGTAAGCATCGCTTCGATAATTTTTTGTTCTGCCGGATTCAGCTGATCGGAATTTAGTACGTGTTCAGGCGCAATTCTTTGTCCGGATAGGAATATCATATTTCAGCACCCTTTAATTTTTTACTAGTATATGTGCGGAGCCTGGCTAAGGTAAAAAAGAAAATCAAAAGAAAGAGGGAATCATTTGAAACGATTGAAATTAAGCGCCGTCATTACACTTGGTTTGCTGAGCGGATGCGGAGTATTAAACGAAGTAAACTCAGGAATCAACTATATTAACGAATCAACAGAGTATATGAATGAGGCTCAAGTGTTTGCTGAGGATCTGTCTTCGTTAGCGAATGACGCGGTCAATAACGAAGATGCCGGAAAAAAACTAGAGAGCCGGCTGACTGAAATGAAATCGAATATTGAGGAATTTAATAAGCTTACACCGCCCGAAGCTGCTACATCAGTCCACGAAGAAGCGGTTAAGCAAAATGAAAAGCTGCTTTCGGGAATTGATCAAGTCCAAACTGCTGTTAAAGAGGGAACATTTCAACTGGAGCAGCTTGAGAACTCTGAAATCATGGGAACGATAACTGAAGTAACAGATTTGATGAAGACGATTGAAAAGATTCAAGAATAATATTCCCTGCAAATAAAACCTACTCCTGTCCATTCAAGAATAGGTTTTATTTATGCTCATTTTATTTTTTCAAAGGCTCGAGAGACAAACCATTGATGCCTTTCCCTCATCATTTTTTCCGTTCTTTCGTCTAATCCCCATTCTGAGATCCTTGAGGCAGGGCGTAATGCGGCAAATAGATCCCAATAAGGGAGGTACTTGAATTCGATTGCTGTACACATCGATTTGTATTGATTTGTAAAATCATTCATTGCGGCCATTCCATATGCCCATAGAATCTCTAGCCTGCTATTGGCAAAATCAGCAAGCGGGTCTCCGAGAGCTGCGTCTTCCCAGTCGAGAATTGCAATGAACTGTCCGTCTTTCCATAAGATATTGCCCGGCCAATAATCTCCGTGCAATAATACAGTTTTATTCACTTTAGGAAATGGCCAAACCGATTCCAGCATTTCGCGAATACGGCCTTCATTTAGTGATTCATCAATGATTGCAGGACGTTTCTCCAGCTTCTCTGCATAAATTTCTTCTTGTTTCGGCAAAAAGGATAATTCAGGATTCGAACCTTTGATCTTGTGAATGTTCGACAGCGATGTAGCAAGCTCATGTATTGCGGTGTTTACATTGCGAGGAATGTCTTTTTGCTTGCTTTCAATAAATTCAATAACAATAAATGGATTTGGAAATATGGCTCCCGAGCTATCGAAATGGTACGGAGCAGGTACGAGCAGCCTTTTAGACTTCAGGATTTGCAACAGCTTGAATTCGTCAGCTGCGATACGCGGATTTCGTTTCAGATCCGTTTCCCCATGTTGGCGTACGATCATTTTCTTCTTTTTTCCATCGGATTGTTCGAATTCAATCGCTGTCACTTGTGCGGAGACTCCTCCAGATACTCGCCACGTTCTCAGCAGCTTGCTTCCTGGATCCATTGTTTGAACCAATTGTTGAAACTTTTTTTCTTCTATGAATTTTGTTTCATCCATCGTATTCACCCCACAAGATTCGGTAAAACCACCATTCATTGTAGATTCATTTTATGCAGTCTAGTATTTCAAAATCCGGTGAAGATGTCGATATTAATTTTAACAATATAGAAGGGGACAACTTATGAGAAAATTTATTAAATGGCTCTGTACACCATCAATCTCAAGAAAGCTTTCGATTGCTTTTTTGCTTGTACTAACCTTACCCATCATTTTATTGGCTCTAGGCGCTTTTCATACAGCCAGCAAATCACTGGAAGAAGAGATGATGAGGAATGCAAACAATAGCGTAAAGTCACTGGACAGAACGATACAAAGTGATATGGAAACTAAAGTTGCGGCAATAAAAAATTTCAGCAACTGGATTAACAAGGATAGCTTCACGGAAGAAAACCTAGATGTTACGAGACAAAGATTCGAACAATATAAGTCTTTAAATAGTAATATTGAATCGATTTATACAGCCTCATCAAAGGGTGACTTTATTCGCTTTCCGGATATAGAGATGCCGGAGGATTTTAATCCAACTGAAAGAAACTGGTACAAATCTGCGGTGGCGAATAAAGGAAAATATATTTTAACCGATCCTTATCAAACAGCTTCTACAGGTTTAACCGTTGTTACAATTGCAATGGCGAATTTGGATGGTTCAGGAGTAGTTGCAATAAATATTCCGATCAATTACTTAAGTCAAGTAACAGAAGGTATCAATATAGGGAAAAGCGGGTATGCGTTTATCGTAAATGAGAATATGCAGTATATTTCCCATCCAATCGAATCTGTTGGCGGAACAGTTAAAAAAGACATCAGCGGTAAGCTGGCTCAAAACAAGAACGGACATTTTGACTTCGTCATGAATGGTGCAAAAGAAAGAGTCATTTTTGAGACAAATGCATTCACTGGATGGAAAATTGCCGGAATAATAAACACGAATGAAATTGCCGAATCGTCTGAGCCGCTTTTTAATTTTACGATGATCCTTTTCATCGGATCTGTCCTTGTCGGAGGAGTTATTATCTTTACCATTATTCATTCCATTAGAATGCCATTAAAGAAACTTGTAGCTTCTGCAGCGAAAATCAGCAATGGTGATTTAAGTGAAAAGATTGAAATTCGTTCAAAAGATGAAATAGGGCAATTAAGCCAAAACTTTAATAGCATGGCAGAATCACTTAGGAATGTTATTGGTTCAATTCAACTTTCGGTCGATAATCTTGCGTCTTCATCGGAAGAATTAACTGCAAGCGCACAGCAAACAAGCAAAGCAACTGAGCACATTACGTTATCAATTGAGCAGTTTTCAGGAGGAAACGAAACACAAAGCGAAAATGTTGAAAAAAGCTCTGAACAGCTTGATCGTATTGACGATGGGCTGCAAAGGATTGCCAAGACATCATCTGTCGTAGCTGAATCTTCTATCAAATCAATTGAAACTGCAGAATCCGGCGGCCAGCTTGTCAGAAAAAATGCCGGCCAAATGAAATTAATTAATGACACTGTCAAGCATGCGGAACAAGTGATTAAGGGATTGGAATATAAATCGAAGGATATTAACAAAATTGCATGAACTATCAATGGCATTGCTGATCAAACGAATTTGCTTTCTTTAAATGCAGCAATTGAATCTGCGAGAGCAGGAGAATACGGAAGGGGCTTTTCCGTTGTAGCTGAAGAAGTGCGGAAGCTAGCGGCTAGGTCCTCTGAGTCTTCTAAAGTAATCGAAAAAATGATTCACGAGATTATTAAAGAAATCAATGGGTCTCTTGCTATGTTTCAATCTGTCAATCAAGAAGTCAGTACTGGACTGGATATTTCAACGCAAACAGAAGAAAGCTTTAAAGAAATACAAACCGTGACAAATGAAATCGCAGAAGACATTAATCAAATGAATGTAATGGTCAGTGATTTATCGGAAGGATCAAAGCAGGTTTCTACCTCAGTTAGAAGCATTGCTCAAATATCAAAAGAAAGTGCAGCAAGCATACAAGATATTGCTGCGTCTGCAGAAGAGCAGCTTGCATCGATGGAAGAAATCAGCGCTTCGTCAACAACTCTTGCTACGATGGCGGAAGAATTGCGCGAGCTGACGAAAAAATTTAACACGAATAAAAAAACGTAAGGATTGTCTATGGCTTTAAAATTGAGAAATCTTATCGTACACTAGAGCTACAATGGATAAGGAGAGTGACGTCTTTTGCGATTAGAAGGAAAAAAAGTGATTGCACTGGTAAGTGATGATTTTGAAGATTTAGAGCTGTGGTATCCTGTTTTGCGATTGAGAGAAGAAGCGGCAGACGTTCATCTCGTTGGCGAAAAGGACAAGCATGAATATATAGGGAAATATGGCGTTCCCGTCACGTCTGATTATTCTTTCGGCCAAATAAATGCAGATGACTATGATGCGATTTTGGTTCCAGGAGGCTGGGCGCCGGATAAACTAAGAAGGTACCCGGAAGTGTTGGAAATGATCAGAAAAATGAATGCAGAAAAAAAGCCGATCGGACAAATTTGCCATGCAGGCTGGGTATTGATATCTGCAGGAATTTTGGACGGTAAAAATGTAACAAGTACGCCGGGGATCAAAGACGATATGACAAATGCAGGCGCAACATGGTTCGACGAGGCTGTTATAGTCGACGGCCACATCGTATCCAGCAGACGTCCGCCTGATCTTCCCGAATATGTAAAAGTATTTGCCGATGTATTAGCTGAATCCTAAATGAAATTCGGGTAACATATTTTAATAGGATCAGAAAAAAAGGGTGTCCCAAAGATAAGCTCTAGGGACACCCTTTTTTCACGTGATCACTAGTGTCGTTATGTCCATCAGACTCTGGATGAAGGACAATTTTCGAGATCACTAGTGTTGTTATGTCCTTCAGCCCCTGGATGAAGGACAATTCACGTGATCACTAGTGTTGTTATGTCCTTCAGACCCTGGATGAAGGACAATTCACGGGATCACATGCGTCGTTAAGTCCTTCAGACCCTGGATGAAGGACAATTCACGTGATCACTAGTGTCGTTAAGTCCATCAGACCCTGGATGAAGGACTTTTCACGGGATCACTTGCGACTTTTTGTCTTAAATAGGGAGGTGAATATTCCCGCAGATATTATTTTATGTTCAAATTCACCATTTTTCGTATAACTTAAGTCTCTTTTCATTCTCATCCCCCATAAGGCAGAGGCAGGCTAATTCATTACTTTTCATCAGCCGGGTACACAATCCCAATCTGTTTTCTTGCTTTCTCCATAATTGCTGCTGTTTGTAAAGTAACTGAATAGGAATTGATTTCAGATTCGAATTTGCCCGCTTTCAGACAGTTAATGAATTCTTGAACCTCGTAATACATCGATGGCTTGTCCTGAATGACCGTAATTTCTTCAGACGTACCATCTCTATATTTAATTTCTACTTTTTCAGGAGTATGTATTTTATCGATGAGAATCGATCCGTTTTCTCCTTGGATTTCAGAAGGCAGATGTGAATCGGTAATTTTGCTGTACATGACCACAGCTTCATGGTCGTTATACTGTAAAAGCAAGCTTCCTTCACCATCGACACCGGATTCAAGTCTTAGTCCACCCGCCTTAACATCAGATGGCTCGCCGAAAAGAGAGACAGCCGGGTAAATGCAGTACACGCCTATGTCCATTAATGCGCCATTTGAAAATTCCGGATTAAATGCATTTAGCACAGTTCCTTCCTTATATGCGTCATAACGGGAAGAGTATTGACAATATCCGGCTACCATTCTGCGGACCATTCCAATTTTATGGATGTTCTCGCGGATGGCTTGAAAGTTTGGTAATGGAGCCGTTTTTAAAGCCTCCATTAAGAGAACTCCATTCGCCTTAGCGGTTTCGATCATTTCTATCGTTTCTTTCGTATTTGATGCTAAAGGTTTTTCGCACAACACATGCTTGCCATGTTTCATCAAAAGTACCGCTTGATCTTTGTGAAACGAGTTTGGACTTGCCAGATAAACCGCGTCACATACCGGGCTTTTTGCCATTTCTTCAAGATCAGTAAACGTATGGGGAATCGAATGTTTTTCAGCAAACTGCTTTGCCCGCTCTTCCGTTCTGGAATAAACAGCGGATAGTTCAAATTCTGGTGCATGGCGAGCTGCTTCAATCAAACGCTCAGTAATCCAATTAGTGCCAACCACAGCAAAGCGTATCATAACAAGACACTCCTATCATTGTACTTAGTCAAGTATACACAGTTTAGATTATACCTTGGCATTCGTGCTTGCAACCCTTAGTTGATTGGAATTATAATAGAAGGACTAAGACAAAGGAGGTGTATGAGATGTTGACTACTGTGATTCGCGCGGATTTTTTATCGTATATGTATATCTGCCGTGCGATTTTTTCCGCAAATGAAGCCAAAGGGACAAGTCTGTCCATTTTTAACAGCTTCATACGGAAATTACAGTGAGTAGAACTCTCATTCAACCGAATTTGTCATCGGACTTAAACGAGACGGCTCAGGTGCCGTCTTTTTTTGTGGGAAATTAGGCGTTTTTGCCTTTTTTCGCATGCAATCTGACACGGCACAGGTGGGTTCTTACGCTTACCTGTGCTTTTTTAATTGACTTGGAGGAATATAAAATGATTTCAGTTCAAAATATTAGTAAAATGTACGGCGGCAGCATGATTTTCGAAAAGGTAACCTTTGAAATAAATGAATACGACAAAGTAGGGATTGTCGGCAGAAATGGAAGCGGCAAAACAACATTATTGAAGCTGCTTACGGGGGAAGAATCTCTTGACGAAGGAGCAATTTATATGAAAAAAGGCTCAATCGTCGGCTATTTGCAGCAAGAGGGAAATTTTAATAATAACTCAACCGTATTTGATGCCTTAATGAAAAGCTTCCATAAGCTTCAAGCAATCGCAAATCAAATGAAACTGCTGGAAACGGAAATGGCTGTATCAAAAAATATTGAAGTCTTGTTAAAACAATACGGTGAACTGCAGGAGGAATTTTCAAGAGATGGAGGCTACGAGATGGAGTCCCGTGTTCAAGCTGTGGCAGATGGATTGAAGATTACAGATTTGCTGCGAATCTTATTCACGAGCTAAGCGGAGGAGAAAAAACAAAAGTCGGGTTGGCAGCGCTGCTTTTGAAAAATCCGGATATATTACTGCTTGACGAACCGACAAACCATCTTGATATTGAAGCAACAGAGTGGTTGGAGAAATATTTGGGAAGCTACAAAGGAACGGTTGTCACAATTTCTCATGACCGTTATTTTCTCGACCATGTAACAAACAAAACGATCGATCTGGAGGATGGGGAGGCAACTGTCTATTTATGCTCCTATTCTAAATTTGTAAAGGAAAAAGAAAAAAAGCTGCTTGATGAATTTAAAGAATACGAAGAGCAGCAGAAAAAAATTAAAAAAATGAAAGAAGCTATTAAACGATTGCAGGAATGGGCCAATCAAGCCAATCCTCCCAATGAGGGTCTTCATAAACGGGCCCGCCATATGGAGAGAATGCTTGAAAGGATGGAAAAGAAAAAACGGCCAATGTTGGAACATAAAAAAATAAATCTTGCCTTTGAGATGAAGGAGAGAAGTGGAAAGGAAGTTATATCCTTACAAAATGTTTCAAAAAGCTATTCAGGTAAGTCATTACTTCAAAATATACATTTGGATGTATATTTTAAAGAGCGTCTGGCAATTGTCGGCAGCAATGGTTCTGGCAAGACGACATTACTCAAACTTATCATGCAGCAGGTCCTGCCCGATTCTGGAGATGTGAAAATAGGAAGTAATACCCAGATTGGATATTTGTCCCAGCATACTCTTGCTGAAGCAAGCTCTCACAATGTTATGGACACGTTTAGACAAAAAATTGTCGTAACAGAAGGAGAAGCCCGACATATTTTAGCTAAATTTCTTTTTTACGGCCCTGCGGTTTTTAAGAAGGTTGCCCAACTCAGTGGAGGAGAAAAAATGCGCCTTCAGCTTGCAATAATCATGTATCAAAAACTGAATTTACTGATCCTGGACGAGCCGACGAATCATTTAGACATTGATTCCAGAGAAGTATTGGAAGAAGCATTGCTTGCATTTGATGGAACAATTCTATGTGTTTCCCATGACAGATATTTGTTAAATAAATGCTTTACCAAGACTTGCTGGCTTGAAAATGGGAGGTTGGAAATGTACGTAAAATGCTATGACGAAGCCAGGTTGGAAAAGACAAACCGAATGAACCTCAGATAGGCAATGATTTCTATTTCAATGTCGAATAGTGTACAATTTAGTAAAAAGCTACTTGGAGGAGTTTATGGAATCAATGCAGATATGGAGCGGGAGGTTTAAAAGATTCTTTTTAAACAATAAATTTGTTATCTTTTTACTCGTCCTGCTATTAATTGGTCTAAACATCTTAATTTTCTCAAAAACATCATTTATCTTTACTCCAATAATCGTTTTATTAAGAACCCTATTGCTTCCATTTGTTATGACCGGAGTCGTGTTCTATTTGCTGAATCCTCTGGTGGATTTTTTGGAACGGAAAAAAATAAAACGGATATTTTCAATTATTATTCTTTATATTGTGATTATTGGACTACTTACGATCACGATCGTGAGCATTATTCCTTTTTTGAGAGAGCAAATAATGAGTCTTGTTCACGATTTCCCTAAATATGTAAAAACTGTTGAGGAACAAACGGAAAAGGTTCTTGGCAGCCAATTTGTCAATCAGGCACAGGAAACATTCAATATTAATGTAATAGATATCGCGAACAATATGTCTAATCAGGCAACACGGATTTTAGACAGTACGTTTACTGGGGTTGGGACCTTCATAGGCGCTGTCACTGAGTTTGTCATTTCGTTAATCACAGTTCCATTTATCTTATTTTATTTATTAAGGGATGGAAAAAAGTTGCCTCACTTTATCTTAAAGTTTGTTCCCGACCGCTTAAAAAAGGAAGCACATACGGTAATGATTGAAATGAATCACAGGCTGAGTTCTTATATTCGCGGACAGATTATTGTTAGTTTTTGTATCGGGATATTATTGTTTATCGGCTATTTGATCATCGGGCTGGACTATGCTTCGCTTCTTGCTGTTATCGCTGCCTGTACAAGTGTGGTACCTTACCTTGGACCTACCATTGCGATTACGCCAGCTATCATTATTGCGATAGTGACGTCGCCTCTTATGGTCTTAAAGCTTGTCATTGTATGGACAATTGTCCAGCTCGTAGAAGGAAAGTTCATTTCCCCGCAAATTATGGGTAAAAATTTGCAGATCCATCCGATTACTATTATCTTTTTATTAATCACATCAGGAAAGCTGTTTGGAGTTCTGGGAGTTATCCTTGCCATACCGGGCTATGCGGTTATCAAAGTAGTTACCACTCACTTGTTTGCCTGGTTTAAATCCAGGTCAAATCTATACAATAGCACTGCTGAAGAATATAAGAAATAATTAAAAAGGCTTAGGCTTCTAAGCCTTTTTAGTATGAATTTAGTATTGATAAGTTAAAGGAAAAGTGTCATATTTTTAATGTACCTATTTAAAATTTAATAAAACGAATTCGAAACATTTATGCTAGTCTGTCCGTTCAATAAAGAGAGCAAAATTACAGATGCGGGTACGCACGATAAGAAGGGAAGAATAGAATGAATTTTTGGGAAATCTTTGTCGCCGTAATTTTAGGACTGGTTGAAGGATTAACTGAATATGCCCCTGTTTCCTCCACCGGACATATGATCATTGTTGATGATCTATGGTTAAAGTCAAACGAGCTGGTTTCGGATGAAGCGGCATACGTATTTAAAATTGTGATCCAGCTTGGATCAATATTGGCTGTAGCGATCATATTCAGGGATCGCATCTTGAATTTGCTCGGTTTAAAGAGGAAGATTTCAAAAGAGCAAGAGCAAGGGAATAAATTGACACTTGCACAAATTTTCGTAGGACTGGTTCCCGCCGCGGTATTAGGTTTTTTATTTGAAGATTACATAGATCAGTATTTGTTTTCTGTTCAAACAGTTGCAATCGGCTTAATCGGAGGAGCTATTTTGATGCTCGTTGCTGATTGGATTAACAAACGGAAGCCAACAACCGATTCCGTTGATCAAATATCATACAAGCAAGCGATCGGCATGGGGCTGTTTCAATGTATTTCACTTTGGCCCGGCTTTTCCCGGTCAGGCTCAACGATTTCAGGCGGAGTTATCCTCGGGTTAAACCACAGAGCTGCAGCTGATTTCACATTTATTATGGCTATACCGATTATGGCAGGCGCCAGCTGTTTGTCACTGGTGAAAAATATGGAAGCTTTAAGCATGGATCTTTTGCCGTTTTTCGCAGTAGGCTTTATTACTGCATTTGTCGTAGCTCTAGTCGTCGTACAATTCTTTTTACAGCTGATTAACAGAATCAAGCTAGTGCCGTTTGCGATTTACCGGATTGTACTTGGGATTATTTTATTGCTTTTGTTTATGTAGATTAGTATTTTAGCAGCGTGCGGATCACCTCCGCACGCTTTTTATGATGAAATATTGTAATGTAATGTCGTGTGACTCAGCGAAAATTAAGATCGCGATAAAGGGGTCAGGATCGCGCGTAAAATGGAAAGACCGCAAAAAAAGAACCAAAATCGCAAGTGAATTGGTAAAAATACAGTCGTTTCAAAAAAATAACCAATACGATTAAAAGAGAACATTCAAATCAAACAAAAACAATGCTCAAACCTCTTATATTTGTATAAAAAATGCTTGTTTTTCATTTATATAATAGGAAAAGACGTTAAATACGGGGCCATAGCTCAGCTGGGAGAGCGCTACGCTGTCAGATTTATGCTAGTGATTTCTCACAGTAAAGCTTGCTAGAATACAGATATAATGCAATTCTGCTGGACTCGAACGTATGTTAAATCACTCACTATCACTTTGAGTTTCTGTCTTGTTCAAATACATTTTCTACTTCCGATTCATTACACCCTGTTTTTATCGGCTTAAATTAAACTGAGCGACTGTATACTTCGAGACAAGACCTTGATCGTTCATGATACGTCCAATACGACGTCGTGAGACTTGCCAACCAAGTTTTTCAAGCTCTTTTTTGATCTTTCTCTGCCCATAAATATTTCGGCTATTTTTAAAGACATCTACCACCATATTCGTCAGTTCTTCCTCATTGTTCTCACAAATATTGGCTTCATAATAATACGTACTTCTTGGAAGTTGCAGGACGGCACACATTGCTGATACCGAGTATTTGTGACGGTTATTTCTAATCACATCTACTTTCGTCCCATGATCAGCGCGGCTTGCTTTAAAATATCATTCTCCATCATGAGCTTTTGATTTTCTTTACGAAGTCGTATTAACTCTTCTTGCTCGGGAGTACGATTGTCTATTTCTTGAAAAGAACCTGATGTCTGGTGTTGACGAACCCATTTATCAAAGGCCGAAGGCGTCAGCTCGTATTCCTTAATCATTTCACTTCTTGGTTTACCCGAAGCATGCAGCTGAACGATTTGTTCTTTAAATTCCTTTGTGAATGTTCTTCTTTCTCTTTTCGTCATATTGATTCTCCTAAGTTTTTATTTGAATCAAGTGTATATGACCTTAACTTTTCTGTCCAACTAAGTGTAACCTATCCATGTAAAAAAACCAGAAACAAAGGGTGAGGCACTTCAAGCAATCCAGGAGTATATTGATTTCTACAATAAAGATCGTTTTCAAGAAAAATTTAACGGCCTTTCCCCGATTGAATATCGTGAAAAGACCGTAGCTTAAAGAGCTCTTTTTATAATTGTCTACTTGACAGGGGTATGTGCAGAGCTTTATTGCTCTGGCTCTTTTTTTATTCGATCTCAGTAATTTTTTCTACTTGCAAGGGTTTTATTGTTTTCATACAATTCTCATAGGTACTTTATCACGTATCACTAAAGGAGAGAAGAATGATTCAGATTGAAGAGGTATTTGATGGGTTGCAATCTGTTGGGGTTGACCTTGATACATTGAAAACTATTGATTGTACTGGGAAAACTCATGATAAGATAAAGAAAGAGATTTCAAAGAGAGTATCACTAATAGTTTTACATATTAACAAAACCTTGAATGTTACCCCCGATAAGTTTCAAGTCTCGGTAGATGAGAATATTAACAAGGAAAGCTCAACTATGTCACTTCAGTTTGAAATTGAGGTGCTTCACTAATGAGTATAGAAAAGAGCAAGAAAGAACTAATAGAAAAATACAATACTGGAGAGTTGACTGACAAGGCTGTTATTTCGCTTGGTCTCTCCTCTATTGTCATTATAGAAGTCATTCATGAAATGGCAATAGATAAAATTTTTGGTTACAGACAATTAGCCAATGGTGGGAAAACGTTCTTTCTTTGGAAACTTTACCACCATAAGAACGGAGTCTCTATTCTGTTTGGTGGTAGGTATTTACCTATTAATGATTTACTAAAAATGAATTATTAACTTCTCGGGTTTTACCTGAGAGGTATTTTTTTTGCTCTTGGATATTGGCTCCAAATAAGTACAAAATATGAGCCTTTTATGATCTGAGTCTTACCACAGTATGACTTGCAATTTTTTCTTTGTGCGCTTGACAACTCTTATGTAAGTACTGTACGATATATTTCTGGATAGATGCTCGTACTGAGTTCAAATGAAGGTAAAGCACTGTCAATACTCGGGGCCATAGCTCAGCTGGGAGAGCGCTACGCTGGCAGCGTAGAGGTCAGGGGTTCGAGCCCCCTTGGCTCCATCACTTAAACCCTTGTGTATCAAGGTTTTTTTTCATGACCAGATATTAGAAGATATACTAAATTCATCGGTTGGGGACGAATTGAATTTTTTGGGTTAAATTTATCAAATTTCTCCGCAGTATCTCTCGTCAATTTTTTAGTGACGTGGCTATATGTTCCGGTTAGAACTTTTTGACTTGAATGTCCACTTCTTTTTTAGATTGTACTAAAATGAGCGCCTTCTTCTATAAGAAGAGTAACCATTGTATGACGGAGATCATGGAGGCGGATGTATTTTAGATCAATCTTTTTAGCAAACTTAGACCATCTGTAAGTGGGAGTCGTATAATAAAATGGTTTTCCAGTACCTCCATGAAATACATATTGCTTATCTCCTCCTTCCCATGCATCCCCTAATCTGAATTTCTCTCGTTTCCATATCATTTGATACTCTTTTAATTCATCCATGTACCAATCAGGCATGGCAACAAAACGTGTAGATCCTATTGTCTTTATTTCTTTAATATGTGCCTCATCGTTAACTGTTTTAGGAATATTCCTAGTTACATGAAAACCACCTTCTTCAAAGTCCACATCTTTATCCCATTCCAAAGCGATAGCTTCACCTCGACGTAGCCCACCAATCATAGCGGCCAAAAAATATAATCTCCAGTGAATAGGTTCTCTTGCATATAGTTCTTGAATGCATTTTTGGGCTTCTTCAGCTTCGTAATATTTCATTTCTTTTTTTCTTACCTTAGGAGCAGATATGTTTTCCATTGGATTAACCTTTATAAATTTCTATTCCTTAGTAGCCACCTTAAATAAACTTTTTAAAACTCTGTAAGAATCTAAAATTATCCGATCGGAAAGGCCTCCCCTTTTTTTGTCCTTACGTGCCCCCGTATGTCCCAACTGATCAATATAGTCAACAATTTGTTTGCTTTTTATCTGATCTAATCTTTTATGACCAAACACAGGGTTTATATGGTTTTTGAGGTGATTTTTATAGAGTTCAATGGTAGTAACAGAATATCTTTTTGTAACTACTTTGTTCATAAATTCTTCAGCGAAATCTCTAAATATAATTTTCTCAGGGGCAATGTATTCTCCAGCAAGTACTTCTTGTTTAAATTGATGTAATTGAACTTCTAAATAGTTTGCTAACTTTCGTGTCGTCTTTAAAAGCTTTTCATCTTCAATACGAATTGTCTTTGTTCTTTTGATTCTTTTATTTTTAGCATCATACCCTGCTTCGACTACGAGTCTAAATAAGTTTTTTCCTCTTTTTTCGATACTTGCCACATCTATCAACCTTTCATAATAATTCATTTTCGTTGATTAGGAATCAAGATTAAAACTTCATGAATGTCATTGATTTTTTGTCTTGTTCTGAATGGGGACGAGTTTTTGTAGGTGTCATAAAATCTTGAAATTTTTCATCAATTTTAGCTTGTTCTATCTTCCGACGGAAAAGATTCAAGCGTTTTTTCGCGAACTTTTTAGTAACACTAAATTCCTTGGCGATGAAAGAAGCCCCTTCTTTAATATTCGAATAGTTTGTAATGTTGTATTTCAGTAGCATAAAAGTAGGTACGCAAAAGTGATACATAAAATTATCTGCTTGATTTTCCTGTAGATATCTGAATAAGTTGATCATCCTATGCTGATTGCAATAATGCATTAAAATGTGACCTAATTCATGCGAAAAATCTTGCCATTCTTCTTCAGGTGAAAGATTGCTATTTAGTACAATGCTGTACAGACCAGATATTTTTGTTCTGCTCGGCTCATCATGATGGAAAATCCAAATGTCTAATTTCTCAGCAATCATATGCATTTGAATTTCACTCGGCTTAAGTATGCCTAATTCGATGTATACATTCTTTACATCCTCTTCTAGGTGTGACATCGAATAACGCAAAAGTAACCACCCCTTTGCAAACGTATGTTCTATTTTTATTTGAAAGAAAAGCCCTATAAAAGGGGGAACTTGATGATTCGGGCTCTTACATTAATCATACTGGCAGCTCGGGCAAAAGATACGGAATATCAAGAATGGCTTGAGGCTGATGGGAGGTAAGAAAGTGAATCAATTTACTATTCCAATCGTGCCAATGGGAGCCGTTTGCATGACACATAAAGGCAAATTCAAAGATAAAAATGCCCAGAAATATTTAACGTACAAAAGCGCTATCCAGTGGCAGTTGAAACAGCAAATGAAAGGGCACCAGATTATTAATGGTCCGGTTCATGTGGAAATATGGTTTAACATGCCAATCCCGGCTAGTTGGAGCGGCAAAAAGAAAGCAGAAGCCGTCGGAACCCGTCATTGTAAAAAGCCTGATATTGATAATTTAACCAAGGGTTTGTTTGACTCTCAATAAATTGATCTGGGCTGATGATAACCAGGTTGCTAGTATGACAGTTTACAAGCTTTATGCGGAAACCCCTGGTATTGAAGTCTTAGTGAAGGAGGTTGCGGCATGAGTACAAAAACTAGAAATGATCATCTACCGGGAGAGGTTATTACATGGAAAATGTCAGAGGAAGAACGGCTGACGTACATAGCCAAGCATCCGATCATTCCAGAGGAGAAGCCGAAGCCATTTGACATGCTAGAGCAAAAAGTTTGGTTAAAAAATTAAATAGCCCGAGCAGAGCCCGGACATTAAACTGTAGGAGGTTTACATTGTAACATGGGTTCTGCCTCGATTGGAGGTACTTATGGAGGATAAATTACAGGAAATTGTGAATGAAGCCAGCATCCGTACAACAATATTTGAGGATTCATACATCGTGGAAATAAGGAAGGAGTCATTTGATTATCTCATAGAGCAAGCTGAAAAGGCTGTTAACGTAGAAAATGAACGCTATTATCAAGCTTTGATTGACATTACAAGAAATCCATCGATCCAGAGTGCAGATCAAATGTACAGGGTCGCTTTAAAAGCACTGGCAGGTGATTCTGAGTGATGCCAAAACACATTGAAATCTTACATACAGTCTTAGCGACTAAGAATAAAGTGATAACAGTTCAGGAGCTCTCTGAGATATACGGAGAGCATCCCGAGGATATCGCGGCTCTGGCCGAACGTAACAAAGATTTGGTTGTGACAAATGGTGTAGTTATGGCGAAAAGGGAAAAGGCTTTAATAGCAGCATTTGTCGGAGCTGGGTAGTTTTGTTATTCGGAATCGTGGTTGAGTCGCCGGGTTTGATTGGGTAAGAGTAGACAACTAATGCAACATATTAAATCAAACAAAATACCAGAGCTGAATTAAGAATTTTCAGCTCTGAAGATCCGTGCTCTCATATTACAATGGAAATCATCATGTCCCATATTAAGACACCTACATTAGAGTGAGAGCTTAACAACATTCACATTTCTTTTTCTCTTTTTCTTTCTTTTTTTTGTTGCCATTTCTTTGTGCGCTGGTTTGGCTTTCGGATTGTGAATTTGATAGTGACTGTAATAAAATTAGCAAAAGTTTTTTAGAGATAAATTTTTTGTTCTTTTGTTTCTTATAGTGTTTATACATGCACATCTAATATCTCTCCTTAATATCTATTTAATATAAATATTTTATGGAGGCTATACAGAATTTGCGCAGGCTTATAACGTTATAAAGGTATATATTTTCAAGCTAGCTGCCATACGTTGATTAAGAGTATTATGAGGGGTTAGGGCAATGATGAACAAATGCAAAGAATGCGGTGCACCAACGAAAACACTATGATTTAAGGAAACAGCTGAAAGTAAAATTGTAGTTATTGTGAATAATCTAGATGACTAATCAAGTGAGAGTGAGCCTGAAAGAAATCGTCGGTGGTGGATATAAAATTTATTGGAATTATAAAGGTCGTTACAGAGTTGTAAAAGGCGGCCGCGGTTCCAAAAAATCAACCACAACGGCACTCAATACGATTAATCGTATGATGGAATATCCATTAGCAAATACATTAGTTGTGAGGAAGGTATTTAAAGATCATAAAGATTCTACGTATGCCCAGTTGAAATGGGCAATCAAACGACTCAAAGTGGAACATCTTTGGGAAGCAAAGCTTTCTCCATTAGAAATCACATACAAGCCGACAGGACAAAAGATATTGTTCTGAGGGCTAGATGATCCAATGAGTGTGACCTCGATCACAGTAGACGTGGGATTCCTTTGCTGGGCATGGTTTGAAGAGGCCTATCAAATCATGAATGAAGATGATTTTGACAAAGTAGATATGAGTATTCGTGGAGAATTACCTTCAGGATACTTTAAACAAATAACGCTAACCTTTAACCCGTGGAATGAGAAACATTGGTTGAAGAAGCGTTTTTTTGATGTACAGCAAAATAATATTCTGGCGATGACGACGAATTACCTGTGCAATGAGTTCTTAGGAGCAGATGACCGAGAGCTCTTTGAATGGATGAAGAAACACAATCCGAGAAGATATAAGATTGAGGGCCTTGGTGAGTGGGGGATTGCAGAAGGAGCTATCTTCACCAACTGGCGAGAGTTTGCTTTTGATAAGTCTGAAATCATTAAACGTCCGGGTGTAAAATCTGCCTTTGGTTTAGATTTTGGGTTTACAGTCGATCCAACTGCATTCCCTGCATCAATTGTCGATCCTAAGAACAGAGAAATCTTTATCTTTGATGAAATTTACGAAAAAGGCTTACTTAATAACGAAATTGCTGATGCAATCAAGAATAAAGGTTATCAAAAAGAGATTATTATTGCAGATGCTGCTGAACCAAAAAGCATTGGAGAACTAAGAAAATATGGCATTAGGAAAATTAAAGCGCTGAAAAAGGACCTGACAGCGTAGAAGCTGGCATTCAATTCCTTCAGCAGTTTTCTATTTACATTCATCCATTTTGCACAAATGCATCGATGGAGTTTAGCAACTATGTATGGGACCGCAATAAGGAAGGTCAAATGATTAATAAACCAGCAGATGAATATAACCACTTAATTGATGCGCTTCGCTATAGCGTGGAGCCGATCAGAAAAAGGATGAGAGTAAGGTAGGTGACAGAATGAACCTAAATCAGTACATCGACAAGATCAAAAACAAAGGGATAACTAAAGAGATCGTGATGGAATTGATCTCAACACATAAAAAAGATCACGAGCGCATAAAAAAGCTCTATGAACGATATAAATCAGAACCAGAAGGCGTGCCGATCTTGGAACGGACGCCTTTTAAAATGGATTTATCGGAGAAAGAAAAAATTCAAAGGATCGACGATAAAGTCAATAACCGATTGGCGAATGCCTTTGATGCCGAAATTGTAGATACCAAGGTCGGTTACATGTTTGGTCATCCGATCACCTATGAGTTTGATGATAAAAGGGGACCCGGCACAACTTCACCGATTAAAGACAAGATCGATACATTTAATCTCCGCAATCACGTGGAGGATGGGGACTCAGAACTTGGGAAAACGGCTGCTATTTGTGGGGGGGCGGCAAGACTCATATATCTCGACATAGAAGGTAATGAGCGAATCAAGAATATCGATCCTTGGCAAGTTGTTTTTCTGGGCGACAACATAAGCGAGCCTACCTATTCGCTTTGGTATTACAAGGATGCTAATGGGTTTCAAGCTGCAGAATTTTACGATGATACGACGGTTTATTTCTTTCGATCTAATGAGAGTGGGGAGCTGCAGAACGTGTTCTGACTCTTATTGATGCATACAACCGAACATTGTCTGATGCAAGTAATGAGATTGAGCAATATCGTTTGGCCTATCTCATACTTAAGGATATGGGTGCCGATGAGGATACACTTGAACGAATGAAAAAGTCAGGTATAATCGAGCTTTTTGATGAAAAAGATGATGTGGATTACTTAACCAAAGGTATAAACGATGCTTTAATTGAACATCACTTGGATCGATTGGAAGAAAATATTTTGAGGTTTGCTAAATCGGTGAATTTTGGTGATGAGCAGTTTGCTGGGAATGTTACTGGCGTTGCCATGAAATATAAGATCATGTCACTTGAAAATAAATGTATCACCTTAGAGAGAAAGATGACATCAACACTGCGGTATCAATATAAGGTCTTATTCTCAGCATGGAGCAAACGGAATGGAGTGGCACTGGATGATTATTTGAAAGTTGGCTTTAAACGAAATCTACCAGTCAATATGATTGAAGAAGCTCAAGCGACAGCAGCACTTAGAGGTCAAGTCAGTGAGGAAACTCGACTCAGCAGGCTTTCTTTTGTCGATGATGTTCAATTTGAGATTAGGAAGATGCAAGAAGAACAAGATGAATATGCCCGTCATTTGCAACCGTTAGGCGAAAAGGTAAATCACGTTCTGGACTGCCGTTAACAGGAAAAGTATTGTTTATCGTTGCTCACGAAACAGGAAACAACTCAGCAGATGCTGACGCACATTTCAAGTATTTTAACCGGCATGTGACCGCATCCTCAGCTCACGCATTCATCGATGATACTAAAATTCTTGAAATCCTGCCTTTAAATGAAAAGGCGTGGCACGTACAATACCAAAAGGCTATGGATAATATCCTGTTTGGCGATGACGCAAATGATAGAGCGATTGGAGTTGAGTTGTGCCGTACTGGTAACTTTGCCAAAGCTTATAATCGGTACGTATGGTACATGTCTTACTTGTGCCGGAAATTCGGTTTGAAACCAAATAAGCATATCGTTTCCCATAAAGTATTAGATCCGGAAAGCCGATATGATCCAGAAAGTTGGTTGCAGCCACACGGGATTACATGGGAAAGGTTTATTTCAGATGTAACTGCAGTTTACAATGCTTGGACTGGCGCAATGTGAAAGTTGAAGCGCCAAAAACAGCAGTGAAAGCAGCAACATCAAACCCTGAAAAAGTGCTTAGAAAAGGTTCTAAAGGAGTAGCAGTTAAAGGATTACAGAAAAAACTCATTGCTGCTGGATTCAAATTGCCGCGTTTTGGCGCTGATGGACATTACGGCGATGAAACAGTCGTGGCTGTCAAAGCATTTCAAAAGGCTGTCGGGATTTCCGTTGACGGAATTTACGGACCTGATACAGACAGAAAGCTCGACAGCTACAAAAAGCCAGTGAAAAAGAAATCCAACGCATCAATTGTTCCTTATCCAGGTAAACTAATCCGAAGAGGGGCAAGAGGTAAAAATGTTGAGAGGATTCAACGTGCTGTTGGTGTACAACCTGACGGGATTTTTGGCCCGCAAACAGAAGCTACAGTAAAAGCTTATCAAAAAAGGCATGGTTTATCTGCTGATGGGATCGTTGGCCCGGCTACTTGGTCGAAAATGTTTTAAAAAAACCTTCTACTTACCTTTTTTACTTTGTTTCCTTATACGCGGGGATAGATTTATATAATAAAAAGAAACCGAATTTTTCTCGTAAAGAGAGAAATCGGCTTCTTTTTTTGTATTATGACCTGTTATTTGACTATTAAAACCGGACAGCTTGCTCTTTTCGCCACTTTATGACTGACGCTCCCTAGGACCATCTCTTGCAATGAATTGAGTCCTCTGCTGCCAATAATGACAATATCGACGTTGTTTCGATTTGCGTGTTCCACGATCGTAGGACCCGGTTCCCCATGCTTCATCGTAATCTGATAGGATACATCATTTTTTTGTAATTTCTCTTCGGCTTTTTTTAACCTTTGCTGTCGTTCATTTTTCAATTGAAGCGAATTTCCGCTGTGCAGCACTTCACTTTTGGCTTTTGAATAATCCAGCACGTAGATTAATTCGATTTCAGCACCAGTTACAAGTGATAAAGCAATTGCGTGATCGGTGGCCCTGCTTGAATGTTCCGACCCATCGACCGCTAATAAAATTCTTTGATACATATACCATCACCTTCCCCTTAGTGATTCGATGCTCTCCTGTTTGGTCGATCATATGTCGCTAGTTTTTTTATCAGCTGATCACTGGATTCATTTAAGCCTGCCAGCTTAACATCTACATTTTGTTCTTTGAATTTAATCACCACTTTATCAATTGCTGCTACGGCGGAGTCATCCCATATATTTGCCTCTGAGAAGTTAAGAATAACCTTCTGTTTTGGATCCTGAAATGAGAATGAATTCACAAAATCCTGCACTGAAGCAAAGAAAATTTGACCTTTGATATCATAAACGGTTTTCTTTTCATTCCCTTTTGAAGATTCTTCTACCCGAACCTTGGAAATCTTTGCTACAAAGAAAATCGCGCTGAGTATAATTCCGGCGAAAACCCCTTTCGATAAATCATGGGTAGCTACAACGGTAACAACTGTCACAACCATGACGATGGTGTCTGTTAAAGGGACTTTGGTTAAGGTTCGAAGAGAGGACCAATCAAATGTTCCAATGGACACCATGATCATAACCCCGGCTAAGGCAGCCATAGGGATTTGTACAACCCAATCCCCCAATACGATAATTAAGAACATGAGAAACACACCGGCAACGAAAGTAGATAATCGTCCTCTTCCGCCTGACTTTACATTAATAACTGACTGCCCAATCATTGCACAGCCGGCCATGCCGCCAAAAAACCCTGCGACAATATTTGCAATCCCCTGACCCCTGCATTCTCTGTTTTTATTGCTTTCTGTATCTGTCATATCATCTACAATCGAAGCAGTTAACATGGATTCTAATAAACCAACAACTGCTAACGCGAGAGAAGTCGGAAAAATGATCGCTAATGTTTCGAAATTCAGCGGGATTTCCGGCAGCAGGAATGACGGCAGCGATTGTGTGATTTGGCCCAAATCTCCGACCGTACGAAGATCAGTATTCGCGAAAATCGCAAATACTGTCATTATTACAATCGCAACAAGCGGAGCAGGCACTACTTGTGTAAAGCGCGGAAGCAAATAAATGATGGCCAATGTGACTGCAACTACTATATACGTCAGATTCGAAATTCCAATAAAATGAGGAACCTGTGCCATGAAAATTAAGATGGCTAACGCATTTACAAAGCCTACCATGACCGACCGCGGTATAAACTTCATAAAGCGTGCAATTTTCAGCACCCCAAATATCAATTGGATAATCCCCGTTAAAATCGTCGTTGCAAATAAATACTGGATTCCATAATCTTTGACTAATGTGGTCATAAGCAATGCCATTGCTCCTGTGGCGGCTGATATCATTGCAGGACGACCTCCGGCAAATGAAATCACTACGGCGATACAGAAAGACGCATACAGCCCTACCATTGGATCGACTCCAGCAATGATAGAGAAAGCTATCGCTTCAGGAATTAAAGCTAAAGCCACCACAATACCGGAAAGAATATCATTCTTTGGGTTTCCAAACCATTCCTTATTCAATTTTTGTAACAATTTAATTGACACCTCTTATTCTTTTCATTTTTTAATGGCTTCTAACTCTCATAGAAGCCGGGGCCGTTTTTAACAATTTCAACTTTAGCAGAGAACCCGGGAGAAGTCTAGAAAAAATTGTACCAAAACTAATCGTTTTTGGGACAAATCTCAACCATTATCTATACTTCCTCAGTTTTGTTAAAATAATGAATAGATTTGAAAGACAGGAGATGATTTCGTGATTATCGGCTATACTCGTTCATTCACTCGGGAGGAAACAACTTTGCAAATCGCAATTTTAAAGCAATTTGGTTGTGATAAGATCTACGATGAACCAAATGGCGTTGTAAACGATCAGACAGAATTAGATAAATTACTGCAATCGCTTTCGCAAGGCGATAAAGTCGTTGTTTATAAACTTTATTGTATTGCTAATTCAACCAGACATTTAATCGAATTGACACGATTTTTTAAGGAGTATCATATAGATTTCGTTTCGATACGGGATCAGATTGATACATCAAAAAAATGTGGTCAAATTTTTTTTCAGTTTATGGAGAACATTCAAGAATTAAAACATGACGTTATCAGTGAACGAACGAAAGCAGGATTAAATGAAGCAAAATCAAGAGGCAGCGTTGGTGGCCGCCCTAGAAAGCCTGATCGATATGTGAAACGGGCAATTGAAATGTACCTAAGCGGGAAGTTTACCATTGCTCAAATTACAATCGAAACCGGTATTAGTAAAACGACTTTGTATCGATACTTAGAGGATTCCAATAAGTATTGATGAAGACACATGTGTATAAATTCTCATGGTCTCATATTATCTTGCCCCGCGTCGCACTTTGTGTTTCCTTAAATTCGCAGACCAAATCTGGTAAAACAGCTGCCCTTCCATATGGTAGGGCTAATTCCTTTTTACATCAACAATATCAATAAACTTAACCAAATTGGCATCCCCGTTATTATCCACAACATGTAACTGTTTAGTTTGCTTGTTTATGTAATCCACAAGCCGTGTGATCTCGCGGAAATGTCCATCATCACACACCATTAAACTGTAACGGAAACACAAACTCCATTGATTCATGAATTATGTTTTCCATATCCTCAAAATGTTGCTGATACAGCTCTGGCTTTTCGACTAGCAGTATTTCTCTTTTACGTGCAACCAAAGCCTCTCGGTGTTCGGGGAGCATCATCCGGCTAGATTCCCATATTATGTTTGATCCTGGTGTTAACATAGTAACTTTCATAATTCTCAGCTCCTTTTTCGTATAATATACGAACATACGTTGTTAATTCAATGTAAAAAAATACCTAGCACGTTAGACGGGTATAACCTTCGAGAAATGTAAGATCTCTATAATTTCAAGATCCACCATATATCTTTCAAGTACTCGACAATAAATCTTGTCGCAGAGTAATTGGAGTGAGTCATTGTGTTCGAACGCGCTGGAATATTTCTCATCAAACACAATAAGTGCCCAATGTATGAAACCACTATTATTTATCCTTTTGAAACAGCCCAAGATTACTTCATCAAGGAATTTTTGTTTAATAAGTTTGTACAAATAATCCATCACCTTCTAGCCATTCTGCTAAAAAAATATTTTTGTAATCAGAAATACCTTGAGATGTGAGTTGTTTTTCTAACCAAGGCTTATTAAAACCTAAATCATTTAATTCATCCCATAAAACTTCACCGTCGCGAATCAAAGTAACAGGAACATAAACGGATTTTATAGGCATATTGAAATCTTCCTGAGTAGTTTTCTGGTATTTTGTCTTTTTTAGTATGCTAAGTGAGCCGTTCGTTTCTAAGTAACAAAAAGCAACTTCTCTAACAGAAAAGGTTTCGCTTTGCCGAAGTAAGCTTTGCAGTTGATTGATATTCATTCGATTTTTTTTCAATTCTTCCCGATCAACTATTCCATTTTTAATAAGAGCAGACGGTTTTCCTTCAAAGATGCCACGAAAAGCTAAATATTTTTGTCCAAGATATTCGACCATAAATAGTAAAACGCCCCATAATATCATTGAGTATATAATATAAAATATACCGATTTTGTCGTCGTATAATGCGTTTCCTAATAATTCGCCCAATACTAAAGCGGCAATAAAAGTGAAGGGTGTAATTTGATTTATGATTTTCTTTCCAACAAATTTGACGATTATAAAAAGAAGAAAAAACCCAATAATAAGTTCAATCGTTAGGTACATGACTTTCATATTATGAAAACTCCAATCAAACCATACATAAGATTTTGTTTATTTCTTTCTTTATATTTAACAATACCAGCAAAAAAGATTCTTAATTAAAGGCGGGGTAAGTATACTTCATTATTGTTCTCGGTTAAGATTTTAGAGTCATTAGATATGAAGTGAATAAAGAAGTCTGTTATTCCATTTAAAACATATTTTATGGAACTTTTATCTTCTTTATAATCCGAAATCCTTGTGTTTTTTAATAATATGCGTTGTATAAAATTTACCAAGAAACGAATACTAGGAAAAAACAAAAATAGGTGATATAAGTGAATTTTGCTTGGGAATCATTTATCCTGATAATGGCAGGAATTATTCTTTTAAGAATATCGGGTAGAAAATCTATAGCACAAATGACATTAGCTCAAACGGTTGTAATGATATCTATTGGTACGATTATCGTACAGCCAATAATCGAAGATAGTCTTTGGAGAACAATAATTGCTGCATCGATTTTTGTTGCTTCCTTGATAATAATGGAATACTTACAACTAAAATTTAATTTTTTTGAAAAATTTTTAACCGGTAAATCAATAGTTGTAGTGGAGAATGGGAATCTAAATACAACCAATTTAAAAAAGCTTAGACTTACAGTTGATCAGCTTGAAATGAGATTAAGGTTACTAGGCATATCTAAAATTTCAGATGTTAAAACCGCGACGTTGGAACCCAATGGTCAATTAGGATATGAATTAAAGGAAGAGGCTAAACCTCTTACTGTTGGGGAGTTTAAAAAATTAATAAATCCTGCATATCTAAATTTTCAATCTCAAAATCAAGAATCAAATAATAATATATTCGATGAAATTACTTCAGGGCATACTAATAGAAATCCAAATCAATTACATTAATTTGTCTTTATCTTATGTCTATATAGAGTATTAAAAAGAGAAAACAATGAACAGCCCGTGTTTTTTGTTGATATGTTTAAGTAATGCCTTTATCTGATACGGAAGAAGCCTACCAGTGAGTATAGGCTTCTTTTTTTATGCATTTATTATTTTCTGTCGTTCGCCTCATGTCTATACGATCAAGGCTGGCGACCAAGTATTTAAAAAGATTCGTATCTCTTTTAAAGTGATTCCTGCTGCTAATGCCTCCAATATTAATTCTTTCCACTCTTCATCTAATTGAATGGATTTCGATATTTGCAATGCCTTTCGATGCGGAATTTAAAAGAACATTCTCATTTCAAGAAAGACAGACCACCGGTATTATGAGGTTCTTTTAAATTTGAAATGTGGTTAATTATAATTCGTTTCCGTTTAAATCCATACTCACTTTCAAGAAATGAATTGAGCTGGAGGCTAAGGAACCTTAAGTGTTTTTCATATTTATGTATTTCCAATTCTAGAGGATAAGCACCCATTCGAACTCATTTCCCATTTGAACTTCTAAATAGTGACCTTCGATGGCTTCTCCTTTTACATGGTATGAAATTTTAAATACTTTACTGCTCTTATCTTTTGCTGTAGGAGTTAAATCAACGATGGTCAACTTGTTATTCATAAACATCATCCTCTCCAAAAGAATGTCTTTATTCTAAGCTTTAAGGAGAAGGACGTAAAAACGACTTGTCCTAACAAAATTGATGTTTCATGATCAATGTTCTTCAAAAAAATTGTTTTAAAATCAGAGAGCAAATTGTTCCTTGATCCTTACATGAAAAAATTTTCATAGATAGGTAGGAAATACTAGGAATATGGTGGTATATTATCTTAGAGGAGGAGAATATATGAAAAAATTAAAAATTTTTCTTATGGCTTTAATTGTTATTCTTGCAATACCTAACATTTCAGCAACTCATGTTTCTGCAGCAAGCAAAAATCTTGTTGTCCATTACATCGATATTGGACAAGGGGATGCAATATACATCAAAACACCAAAAGGTGACGACATCATAATCGATGCTGGCAACAAAGCCAAAGGAGAGGATGTTCTTAAGTATCTCAAAAAGCAAAAAGTTGATGACATTGAGGCTATGATTGCAACCCATCCAGACGCTGATCATGTCGGTGGTTTAGACGAGGTTCTTGCTGCCTATCGAGTCGAAAATATTTATGCACCAAAAGTAAGACATACAACCAAAGCATACACGGACTTTTTACAAGCAGTTAAAAGAGAAAAGAAAGGCGTTAAAACTGCTAAAAACGGAGTTGCTTTGTCTTTAAAGGACAAGTCTATTAAAGCCAAATTTATTGGCCCTGTGAAAGACTATGCAAAGAGTGATCTAAATAACTGGAGTGCAGTCGTACATATTCAGTACAACAAAAACTCTTTCTTATTTAGTGGTGATGCAGAATTAAAGTCTGAGAAAGACATGCTTTCCAAAAAATTATTATCAAAAGTTGATGTTTTAAAGGTGGGTCATCATGGTTCCAAGGATTCTTCATCCAAGGATTTTTTAAGCAAAGTTAAACCCACATATGCAGTGATTAGTGTGGGTAAAGGAAATCGTTACAAGCATCCTACAAGTGAAACGTTGAATCGATTAAAGGCGGTTAAAGCAAAAGTGTATAGAACGGATAAGAATGGAACTGTGAAAATCACAAGCACTGGCACGAAAATTTCTGTGAGTCCTGCAAAGAAATGAGTAAAGTTATAAAAGGAATTATTGATCGTTTTGAAGGTGAAATAGCTGTTGTTGAAATTGAAGGAGTAACCAAAGACTTTGCCAAGGACATTTTCCCAAAAGAAGCGACAGTGGGTGATGTTGTTGAACTTGAGGATAATAAAGTTAGAGTTTTGAAAAACGAGACTGAAAGGCGTAGAAAAGAAGTAGAAGATTTAATGAATGATGTTTGGGAAGATTAAGACAAAAAAGAACCCTGAGTTAGTATGGACCCCGTATTGTAGACGAAGATCAGTACTAAATAATCTGCTTACGATATGGGGTTTTAAAGGGAATAAGCGATGCATTGAAGCAGACTTCGGGGTTGCTTCAAACATTAAGAGCGATTAGATGTTTTTGTTATTATGTCTTATGAGTCATCTGAAAAATGTTATTGTAAATTTATATATTTTATTTTAGGGGTGTTACTGTGAATGAATTAATTATCGAGAATTCAGATTTGTTGCATGAGGTGATTTATGTAATAGACGACGATGCTCAAGAAATAAAATATCCAATACAAAGAGTTGTTGATTTCTTATTAAGTGAAGGATACTTAATAAGTAAATCTGAATCAAAAAGAACCTCTTTTGTCTTGTACAAAAATAAAGTAAAAACAACTATTACTGAAAATTTTATCTCATTCCAAAAACTTGAACAAGTTTATCGAGAAAGGTACAAGCAAAATTTTTATAAATATCTTATATCTCGCTCTAAGATTTATTATCAATCAGCCTTACAGAATGCAAAGGCTTCTAAAATAAATCTGATCCAAAATCAACGTAGAACATGTGTAAGTAATATGTACTATTCATTACATAATAGTTTTGCATCTATGGTAGAATTTTATAAAACTGAAAAGGTAATAGACAAAAGTATACTGGAACTTGATAATACTAATGAAGATGAGACAAAACTTGAACATTTTACTCCGATAGCTCTAGAAGCTTTTAAAAATAATATTGATGAAATCCTCATTTCTGGGAAGGAAGATTTTATTTCTAGACAAGAAATGAATGCAGGTCGTATGAAAAGTTTTGAAAACCCATTTACCTGGATATTCCCACTGTTTTCAGAGTTGTTTAAAGAAGAAAAATTCACTGAGATGGTTGAAACAATGGTGGAATCTTTAAACAAAGTAAATATAGAAAATTTAGGAATTGATACTTCTTCAAGATGTTCTAGTTTTGAAATTCAATTAAAATTGATTCTAAAAGAAATAAGAGAAAGCTCCAAAGAAGATAGAATATCAAACCCTCAAAAATATTCATGTCTAAATATGGCAGCTTTTTTTGCATATGGATATATGTTAAGGCAATCAGCTGACTATGATTCATTGTTTGAAGTGAAGATACCACACCAAGATATAATAAACTGGACTATAATCACATCCAACTTTTTAAATTTTGTATCTGGATTCTTATCAGAGAATTATAATGAGTTCAGTGGAAGAGTGCAGAAATTGGATGCCGAAAGTTCGACAGAAATCTTGAAAAGTTTAGATAATGATAGTCTAAATACTGTGATGACAATGACAGGTATCATAATTGATAAAGACTTTAACCTAATCGATATAATAAAAAATTTATATTCTCAAAAAGGATATAACATGATTAACCAACGAGGAATGATTACAGAGATGTCAGAAAATACTGATAATATAACGATTTGTAGATTATTGTTTAGTACTCCTTTGGAATGTTTTATATCTATATCAAGTCAAGGATTATTTCGTGTAGATATCGTATTATCAGATACAACCATAGATACAAAATTTTCAAAAGGAATTAATCAGTTTTATCTTGAAAAGTTAATACATGAAGAAATTATTCAAAAAGATTTGTTATCTGTAGTTTCTAAGAATGCTAAAATTGTGAGAGGTATACCTAGTACACCTCAGTATAATTCCCTAGGTTATTTGGACTTAGTATTAGGTATACATGAAGGAATAAAATTTAAATTTGTTTCCAAAATAAACAAATATTTAAGAGATTTTACCGAAAAAATTTCCAATGAAAAGTTCGTTATTAACAGTGATTTCTCTATTAACAGTTTAGAGAAGTTAAAGTTTATTAGTAGACAAAATTCTATCCTCTTTGTGCCTAGATCACCAAGGAGAAGAGAAGTAATTAATCAAATTGAAAATGGTTTAACGGATAAATTATTATTTATATTCTTTTATACTGACAGTGAAATTTCATCTAATATTAAAGAGTCTCTAGAAACAAAAATATGTAAAGAATATCCCAAATTAGATTTTAAGGTAGAATTTGTTCAAATTACTGATGTTGAAACAAGACAACTCATTGAAGAAGATTATAGTTATTTTGAAGTGAAAATTAAAAACCTTATGGAGAAATTCGGAAATAGTCAAAATTCAGATGAGTTTAAACAGCAGATAGAAGAATTAATTGAATCGGAAACTGAGGATGAGTTAGAAATTGAAGGTCTAGAAGCTACTGTTAAATAGTGATAAATTAAAGTGTTGAAGTCCAGTATGGATTTTCAGGAGATGTATACGAGCATTGAACATATTCATAAGTATGAAATCGCGTTTGATTAGCATACCTAAAACAGGGCTTCAAAGTCGTCGGTCGGATTTCGAATCTCTCCTGGCACATACCAATAAAATAATAGCCAAAACCCATTTATGTATAAAGGTTTTGGCTTTTTTGTTCTGCTATAAAAACAGCAAAAAAATTTTTAAAAAAATTATTGATATTTGGAGAGGAATAAATTAATTATATAGTTAAAATTAAAATATTTAGACGATCTATTCTATGAGAATATTCGAACCTTCGCTGCCGATAACGACAGGAATGACTGTAGGTATTAAGATTTTTTCACTTTTAGCAAGAGCAATCCAAACAACGATTTCACTTAAGAGGGAACTCTGGAACTGTACCCAAACTGAAAAACGTTCTAAATACGAACGGTTTGGAGGATTATTTTACTTAAAAGTTTGGAAGGCAGGTCACCGCATGGACTTGACCGTCGTCGAGCACCAGCTGGACAATGATATCGCCTGATGATATGACGACAAGGTGCGAGTACTGATTGGATGCTTTCAGATCCACAGACCAGATCGAGAACTTCGTGAGGCTCGGGTTGTTGTGCTTTCCTGTTCCCGGCTCCCCCACAGTTCCAGTGAAGACATCGACGTTGACGTCCGAGTTCGAAACATTGGCGATGAGTAGTGTACCTTTGTTGATTGAACCGATTGTAAGCGGGAAAACTGTTCCCTGCGCCACCCGTATTCCGCTGGAGTTCACCGCCGGTGGTACGGCAAACACGAGTCGGTTTTTAGGACCACTCTGTTGCAGCACGGCGCTGGCGGTCTGTGCGACCAATGGTGTCCGCGCCCTTACTAAGGCGGGCTGCCCCTTGCTAAGCCGGAACAGGTCATTGTTAGGATCGGTAGACGAAGATACGTAACCGTTCGCGTTTTTGAGTTGGCTGAACCAGGCGAGTTCAACGCCCTTTTCACTGTACACATTGAAGGTAACGTCAACTGCACTTGCCGCCTGTGAGTCCAGGCCAACCTCAAGGTGAGCATTGGCACTTGGTGAATTTCCGAAGGTGGTGATCATCGCAAAAAACTCGGACATGTCGTCACTCCCTTTCCAAATAACAATTTATTACCGTTTCCTCTGAAACCACATACTTCGGTACTTGTGCGGGCCTCCGTCAATTCCTTTGATTTTCAACCTTGCGACCATACTGGAAAATTCTCATCCTGTTCTATGGTTGAAAAAACAGCACATTGACTCCGACTCGCATTACACATGGGTCGTCCCCGTTGTTATCAGTGAGCTGCATTGTGCAGACAATATCGTCACCCTCTACCCGGGTGTCGACCTGCAGTTGTCCCAGTGGCCGTTCACGCAAACCCATCTGTGGATTACCCAAATTCCCGTTAATGTAGCCACAGTTGATTTTGCTTATCCCGACAAAAGTCCAATTTGCCCCCGCTGGTCGATTTACACGCGCTCTCAGTGTTTCGGGGCGACCGGGCTTCAGATTATTGGTCCCGCCGAAGTGATCAAAATTGAAGTTGAGGATGGTGCCACCCAGAATTCGACCCTCTGTCGGTAACTCTTGCATACGACCTAAGGCCTCAGTTATTCCCGTAGTAGCTTGCATAGAAGAAGAGGTCGATTTAACTTCACCTGCAAACGTACTGTCTTGAAGCACTTGACCTGAAAACGTTTGTTCTTGAGATTCATTGAATATCTCTGTCATAATACACGCTCCTCATAGTTGAATAAATATCTTGCGGTGATAGTATGTCTCTTTTGTCTCTTCTCTATACATTGAACACGTTTGATTAGATTAATAGCTTCTTTTAAAGTAGAAATAGTGAAAGACTCATATAATTACCATCATTGAAAGTCGAATCTGGGGAGTTAAAAAAGCTCCTTTTTTATCCCATTCTCATGGAGGAAACAGCCATTTTACAACTCCAGTGAACATATCCATGAGTATTCATCATGAAGGTGGGGATTATTGAAGGATCACATGATGACAAGTGTTACAATGCTTGCTACGATTATTTAGTAAATCTCTATATGAAAGAGATGGAGCGCCAATGTGATAGTCATAAACAAAATGATTCTGAAATTAATAATTTGGGGACGCATGGGGACGAATTGGGGACGCAATTGTTCAGAAACACCCAAAAGCGCCCATTTTTAAACAGAATGACCATAAACAAAAACTGATAAAATAAGGTTTCGACCAAGAACGTCCGCTCCATTCAGAAGTACCTGTCTACACTGGCAGCGTAGAGGTCAGGGGTTCGATCCCCCTTGACTCCATCATTTGCATCAAAATAAAATGACACATTTTCTTGTAAATCAAGGAAATGTGTCATTTTTTATTAAAGAATTACACTAGTTTTCAATCAAGGTAATAATTGCAGCAGGACAAAAATCACTATTTATGAGTAAGATGATTGATGCATGAAAATCTTTACTTGGAATTTTAACCAGTATATAATAATACATAGTAATTCTATGTATAACAAATACTTCTAATTATAAAAAGGTGTCTAAAAATGAAACAAGTAATCTTTATTCTAATTTCTTTTGTAACAGTATGCTTGTTATTTATAGTCGCAATCGTAATGTTATACATGCCATTTATATACATGTTAAACGATTCATTTCCACGGTCTAACCACTTCATATTTTGAGGTGCAACTATTTAAATCTAATAAGGATATAGAGTATTGAGTGACCATTTGAACACGACTACAAAAAGAACAAAAAGCACTCGTAGATTAAAATGAGTGCTTTTTTCAATTCGTTGACATTATTCCCTAGATGTCCTACTGAAATATCAACAAATAGACCCCCTTTATTTTCACTAAATGGACGTAGTTATAATTAGTAAGGAGGAGATGAATATTAATCGTATTCAAAATGACTCATGTCAATTTTTACTTGATATTTTAGAGATATTAAAAGATAACGGCATTTTCACCGAAGAAGAAGCTGTAGAAAAAGAGAATGAGTTGAAGGAATTGAGATGATGCTTAGATCTCCTAGTCCTGCTAACCTCTTTTTCCCGTAGAGTGGTTCGTGTAGAATAAATTTTTTAGCGGGAGAAAACTAAACAAGACTCGGGAATTGAAACATCCGAATACAACCATAAAAAAAGCAGAAAAAAATAGAGAACCAACTAAAGAAGCACAACAGGATCACCGGAAGAGAGAAATATCTAAAAGAAAATCAACTTTAAAACAAAAAAAATTAAATCTCTAATCTATTTTTAACTCTTGCATTGCAAGAGTTATTTTTAATGTGCTTGAAGCTTCACTTTGTATTTTTCATCATAAAAATGGAAAAAATGTTATTGATGAAAGAACCGTTTTTCAAAATATTGAATTAGCGAAAAATATACGATAGAAAGAGAGGCTGAATCCATGTCAGCTGAACAGCGGAAAAGATTGACGATTTTGATGATTAATATGTTTATTGCGATAGGAAGCTTCGGCATTATTATTCCGATTCTGCCGGCTTATTTAGAGTCAATTCATCAGGGAGGGACTGCTGCCGGTTTGATGATCGCTATTTTTGCGGGAGCGCAGCTTGTCTTTTCGCCGATTGCCGGGAAATGGACAGATCAATATGGCCGGAGAAAGATGATTATTTTTGGACTTGCAGGGTTAACGCTGTCCATGTTTGTTTTTTATGCGGTTCATTCAATTTGGCTGCTTTACGCTTCCCGTGTCATCGGCGGAATTGGCGCAGCTCTGCTTATTCCGGCTATTTTTGCCTATATTGCTGATATCACTACGCTGGATCAACGAGCAAAAGGGAATAGCCTGATCTCTGCTGCTATGTCTCTTGGAATCGTTGTTGGACCCGGGATCGGCGGGTTTTTAGCCGGTTTTGGATTGAAAACGCCATTTCTCATTTCTGCTATTGTATCGCTTGCAGCCGTTATTTTCTCCGTCTTGCTTCTTAAAGAAAGCGAGCGAAATCTCACTGCTCCTGAGAATCAGATGGCAAAGGATGACGAATCTCTCGCAAGAAAAATGGTTCGTTCCGTAAAGATGCCGATTTTTATTCCGCTGATCATTACATTGGTGATGAGCTTCGGATTAATGGCATATGAGTCAGTCATTGGGTTGTTTGTCGACGATCAGTTTGGCGCAACGCCTCAGCAAATTGCGGTGATGATCACCGCTACCGGAATGATCAGTGTGATCGTTCAGCTTTTTGTTGTAGATCGCATTGTACATAGATACGGAGAAGGCTCTGTTTTAAATATCTTTTTAGGGGTAGCCGCAATTGGTTTCTTTCTTTCGATCGTTGCCAACAGCTATGTTTTATTTTTTGGAATCTCGCTTTTAATTTTTCTGGCAACCTCTATCCTACGACCGGTTTTGAATACGCTTATCTCAAAAATGGCTGGAAATGAACAAGGGTTTGCCATGGGTATGAACAATGCGTATATGAGTATAGGAAATGTGATGGGGCCGACATTTGCCGGAATGTTATACGATGTTCAAATTACGTTTCCGTTCATTTTAGGCCTTGCGCTCTTAGCTATGACGCTGCTCATAACAATTGTTTGGCAAAAACGATCATTAAAGCAAAAGGCGAAAAAAGTTGTTCCTGAACAAGTGTAAATTTTGTCCCTTATCAATGATGATAAGGGTTTTTTTCATAGTGGGTTATCTTGACTTTTCGCAATAAGTAAACTACAATTATTCCCACTTCGAAACTATTATCAAGGGAATGTTGTTCAGTATGGTTGTTGAAAAAACGAAAGAAGACGGAGATCTTTCTCTCAAGTTATTTGTTGTATTGACTCGGGCATTGCAATCCGTAAAAAAGCGTGTAGTAGAAGACATACGAACCTATGGACTGAATCCAACGGAGTTTGCTGTTCTTGAGTTGTTATACAGCAAAGGTGAACATCCGATCCAGAAAATCGGCGATAAAGTATTAATCGCAAGCAGCAGTATTACGTACGTCGTCGATAAGCTGGAAAATAAAAAACTTGTAGAGAGAAAAGCATGTCCGAAGGATCGCCGCACCACATATGCGGAAATAACGGCTGAAGGTAAAAAATTAATGGACGATATTTTCCCGAATCACAAAAATTCCATTCAAGAAATATTTGGCGGACTAACTGCGGATGAAAAAGAAGAAATGATTAAACAGTTGAAAAAATTAGGGTTTTACGCTCAGGGTCTGTAAAATGATCAGTGTGGGGGTATTTCACTGCCTCCACCATGGCTTTCGGTATATTTTTTTATAATAATATCTCGCATTCATAATAAATGAATACGAGATATATGGTTCAAAAAATTTAGAGTGAAAGGAGAATAACAATGAAACACATTTTCAGACAAGGAAAGGATCTGACAAAGCCAACGCTGCTTTTGCTGCATGGAACGGGAGGCGATGAAACTTCTCTTATACCACTTGCGGAAAGATTCTATGAAGATGCTTCTGTTTTAAGTGTACGGGGGAATGTTTCAGAAAACGGAATGCCACGATTCTTCCGGAGGATTGCAGAAGGAGTGTTTGACGAAGAGGATCTTATTTTTCGGACGAAGGAACTACATGAATTTCTCGACGAAGCAGCGGAAAAATATCAATTTGACCGGGAAAAATTGATTGCGATTGGTTATTCCAATGGAGCCAATATCGCAGCGAGCTTGTTGTTTCATTATCGTGATGCTCTAAAGGGAGCGATATTGCATCACCCAATGGTTCCAAGAAGAGGAATCGACCTGCCGGATCTTTCAGATAAGCAGGTGTTTATTGCTGCAGGTACGAATGATCCGTTATGTTCACCGCTGGAATCAAAGGAGCTCTTTTCGCTGCTCAAAAAGGCAAACGCTGAAGTGCAGCTCCATTGGGAAAATCATGGGCATCAACTGACGTTTGAAGAAGCAAACGCTGCAGCAGAGTGGTATAAAGCGGAAATTTTACCCGAAGACTTTTAGGGGCTGAATTTTTTTTCAGCCCCTATTTAGTTACATCACAAGTGGTTTGGGTAATCACAATATTCAATAATTGTGCCTTCTGTATCTGCAGGATTTAAATAGATCAAGCGCCTGCCGTGTTTGTTTATCCGCAAAGTATCTTCTAAAGTTCGGATTCCTTGTTTTTTCAGTTCATCTATCGCTGCATGAAGGTCATCGACTCGATAAGCAATATGATGAACGCCTTTGCCTTTCTGTCTTATGAATCGGGCAATGGGAGAAGTGGTGTTGTTGGTCGGTGCCAGAAGTTCAATTCTCTCCCCGCCTACTTCCATGATCGCGACCTCGCTTTCGACGCCTGTTGCTTCACTTATATAACGGTCAATCAATTTACCTGTTAATACGTTTTCGTAAAAGTGGATACTGTTTTCAATGTTTCGGACTGCAATGCCAATGTGATCAATTTTTTTATCCACATGAATCTCTCCTCGGCTAATGAATCATTCATATTTTAACATATCGAAATTTATATTCTTACATATGTGATACAAGAAAGAATAAGTCTCTTAAATCTATTTATGACTGCACGATAAACAATTGCCTCAAATCTAATGCTCCACTAAATTATTTTTTTTCTGACAAAGTGCAGGATGCTAGTCTAATCATTATTAACTCCTTCCCATATACTGATTGAGAGATTTATAGGAAAGGCGACTAAAATTAAAGCCTGTCTGGAAAAAAATCCAGTTTGGAGGTGCGGCTATGAAAATCATGACTATTTTAGGAACACGGCCAGAAATTATTCGTTTAAGCATCATTATAAGAAAACTCGATGAATTGTCAGATCAGCATATATTAGTTCATACCGGACAGAATTTCACAGAAACATTAAGCGATATTTTTTTCAAACAATTAAACGTAAGAAATCCCGATTATGTCTTGCTGGATCGGCAGCAAACTCTGGGAGAGCAGCTATCTACTATTTTCAGCCGGATAGAAAAGATTCTGAATGAAAACAAACCAGACAAAGTACTCGTTCTAGGAGATACAAATAGCGGCCTTAGTGCTCTCTTAGCTGAACGAATGGGCATTCCTGTTGTTCATTTGGAAGCTGGAAACCGATGTTTTGATCTGGAAGTACCTGAGGAAATCAACAGAAAAATCATTGATGCAATTTCAAGTTTTAACCTGCCATACACTCCGCAAAGCAAAGAAAATTTAGTTAAAGAAGGAATTCCGAGAAATCGAATTTTTGTATCTGGCAATCCAATTTACGAGGTGCTGGAACATTACAAAAACGAGATTCAAAAAAGTACGATTCTTACTAAGTTAAGTTTGCAAAAAGATGATTATTTTCTCGTTACAACCCATCGTGCTGAGAACGTTGACCATGAATCCCGTTTGCTTGAAATATTTAGTGGCATTAACAAAATTGCAGAAGCGTATAAAAAAAGAATTATTTGCAGCATTCATCCTCGGACAAAATCACGGCTGAATGACAAAGCGATTGACATTCATCCTTTAGTCGAGTTTCATGAACCGTTCGGATTTTTTGATTTTGTGAAGCTTGAGCAGAATGCGCTTTGTGTGCTAACAGACAGCGGAACAGTACAAGAAGAGTGCTGCTTGTTTCACGTTCCTACTGTCACTATTCGTAAAACGACAGAACGTCCTGAAACTGTGGAATGCGGAAGCAATATGGTTTCGGGAATCGATGCCGAAAACATAGCAAACTGTACGGAGGTAATGATCAATCAACCGAAAACTTGGGCAATACCAGATGGATATGATCGAAATGACGTTTCTGACAGAGTGATAAAACTAGTGCTAGGGGGCATAAAAGTTGTTTAAGAACAAGACGATTTTTGTGACAGGAGGTACTGGGTCTTGGGGGCATGAATTGGTCAAACAACTATTATCCTATGAACCAAAGGAAATTCGTATTTTCTCAAGAAATGAAACCAGCCAATTTTCAATGAAGCAGGAATTTGACAATAACCCTAAATTAAAATTTCTTATTGGAGATATTAAAGAAAAAGATCCATTTAAAAAGGCCACCAAAGATTTCAATCAATCTACCTGTTAAATAAAGTGAAATATGTAAAGAAGACATCGGATTCATTGCTCTCCGTGTGTAGGATGATGCTTTACTGTATTATTCTCTAAAAAAAGAATTTGATGATTTGGAGGGTTTGAAAAAAGGGATGACAAGTTGGACTCATGTAGATGCAGAAAATCTCCATAAAATTTTTGATATCCGTTTATTATTTCCATTTCAAACCATCTGCCAAAGATTCTTCATCTTTTCATGAATCACCATCCCTATAAAGTACAATTTGAACTATAATTTAATAAAAATGAAATACTTTATAAGTAGAATCCAAAAGGCAAAACCTTAATCATTTCTAGTAATGGGCAACAAAAGTTGAAAAAAGAATACTAAATGATGTAGTAACTCACAAAAATAAAAATTATATGAAAAAAATACAGACTGAAAATTTTAAGAAGTTTAGAAAAACTTTATTCTAATTCTTCAAACTTTTGAAAATAGTAATAATTCGATTATTTTCAAAAGTTTGAAGATTTTTAAAAGAAATTTCCTCTATGATAATTCAGAGAATCCCTTAAGCTCTGATTGAAAGTATATTGAGGCTCCCACCCTAACAACTTTATCGCTTTAATATCAATTCTTATAGGCTCTACACGTTGAAAAAAATCTGTTGTAATCATTAAATTAGTAGGGGTCAAATCCTTGAAGACCCTCACTACATCTACTAATGACTTGCTATTACCTGAAGCAATCGTATATGAATTATTTTTTTTGCCGTATTTAAAGATAGTATGATAGGCTTTGATTGCATCTCTCACATCTAGAAAGTCTCGTTGATCTAAAAGGTTATGAAAGTGAAATTCAATACTCGTAGAAGTTCTTTCATTTAAGGCGATTTTTTTTGCCAGCAGAGAACAGATACCATTGGAAGGACCTGGTCCAATTAAATTTGAGGGTCTAGCAATCATGATATTTAAATCAAACATTGTACTCCAACATGAAGATAAAAGTGTTTGTACATATTTAGAAAGGCCATATGGATGATTAGGTTTTGTTAGATAACAAGGATTGAAGTCTATTACGGATCCAACAACGATTATTTTTGCTTGAGGTGAATGAAGTCGCACTCCTTCAAGTAAGTTTAGTGTTCCATTTGCATTTGCCATAAAAGTAGGAATTGGTTTATCCCAAGAAACTCCACTGTGGTTTTGTCCCGCTAAATGCAAGACATAATGAGGTTTTATACTTTTAAGAGTTGCTTCTACCTCTTCATGATTCATTAGATCGCAAGACAAGAACTTGATTTTTTCTTCCTTAGGGGTATTTTTATGAACCATTCCATATACTTCGTATCCTTCCTTTAAGAAATACGCACACGCTTTAACACCTGTAAATCCCGCTGCACCTGTAATGAGGATCTTAATCATCTACCTATTCATCCAATCTTGTAGGGTTAAATGTGGTACTCGTATAACTTCTCCTAAAGCATTAAATTTAGAATGCATATTATACCAATCTGTTTGATCATCTTCTGTATTAGAACTTTTGTTACCAGAAAAAAGATAATCTATACTAATATGAATGTGTTTTCCACCAAAAGTGTCTAATACATCTACTAAAAAATGGAGTAATAAACTCTTAACTTTAATCGCATCAATTACATGTCTTTCTGCATTTTCATTTAAGAGCTCCCCTCTATTCAAAGCAATTTCAGGCTTATTCTCTAGTATATATTTATATTCTTTAACTTGATTAAGATCACTTGCATCTATGGCGACCCCTCCGTGATTACCTTCTTCTCTAATCAAGTAGTCTACGATCATCCTTGACCTCCCAGAATGAGGATATTCATTCTAGAAAACCTCCATCCTTTAGCATGGCTTTAATTTCTTCATAACTGATTATATTATCACTAGAACAATAAGTATCTAATTTTACTTGTGGATAAGCCTTATAATATTCTTTAAGACCCTCAATTGGAATTGTTGGGAGAATAACAAAGTACTCATTGTCATAGACAATCGTATTATGACTCTCAAACTCTGTTAACAGGATTTCATGAAGCTTTTCTCCAGGCCTGATACCAGATTCTTCTATTATTACTTCATCATCTGCATACTTATCAATTAATACTTGAGCTAAATCAAGTATCTTGCAGGTAGGCATCTTCATTACAAAGATTTCTCCACCATGACTTTCGTAAGTTGCCTTAAACAAAAGCTTAATTGCATCTTTTACCGTCAAGAAAAAACGGGTCATTTCTTTATCTGTAATTCCTATTTTAGAATAGTTTTTAATGTCATGTTTAAATACTGGAATAACACTTCCGTTTGTACCTAGTATATTCCCTCCACGGACACAAACAAATTTCGTTTTATCTGTTAAAACATTTGCATTAATAATAAGTTTCTCTCCCATTGCTTTTGTAATCCCATAAAAATTAGATGGATTTGCAGCTTTGTCTGTTGAAATATTAATAACTTTTTCTACTTCATTTACAATAGCTGCTTCAATAATATTTTGAGTACCAATGACATTCGTCTTTAATGCTTCTAGCGGTTGAGATTCGCACACAGGAACATGCTTCAATGCAGCAAGATGAAAGATATAATCTACGCCTTCACAAACCTCTATTACTGCTTCTTTGTCCCTTACATCTCCTATTACGAATTTAAGCTTTGGATTATTATTAAATTTCTGCTTCATTGTGACCTGACTCGTTTCATTCCTAGAAAAAATCCGAATTTCTTTTGGACCGTTGTACAATAATTGGTTAACCAATTCCTGTCCCCATGAGCCAGTTCCACCTGTTACCAAGATCGTTTTATTAGGAAACAATTTCAAAACCTCCTAAAGAATATTAATTACTTTATCAGTTACATTTAAATCTAAATACTCAGTTGGACAAACCCAATTGGTAGGTCTAGATATCATTTCTTTTACTCCATCAATGATGTTTCTTTCTTATAATCCCGATATAAAATTACTTCTACAATCCACTGTTTCGGGTCTTTCTGTTGTTTTTCTTACCGTCACAGTTGGTATATGAAAAATGCAGCATTCTTCTTGAAATGTTCCAATATCTGTAAAAACACAATGAGCATTTCCCCTAATTTTACAAAGTCAAAAAAAACCAAATGGTTCATGAAATTCGATTAAGTAACTAAGGGGAATGTCTTTTGCTTTATTTAGATTAGACTTTTTTCTAGGGTGAGTACTAAAGATGATCCTTTGTTTGTAGATATCTGCTAATGTGTTTAATGTATTGACGATGCTTTTTAAATGCATGGAGTTGTCTACATTTTCCGACCTATGAATGGTTACTAGAAAATAATTATTTTCCTGAGATTAAGGTTTTCTAAAATTCTGCTTTTTGTTATTTGTTTTTCATAATGAGTTAGTACTTCATAAATTGGATTCCCACAAATCGAAATTCTACTAGGAGTCATTCCTTCTCTCAGTAGATTTTTTTTCTGCTCACCTTAGGATTTTTGTTTAGTCGATAATATATAATACGGATTCCGAATCCCTAATTCCTCAAAAAGATTCCCGTACAAAGAATGAGTAAAAGTCTGTCCAGAGTGAATTAAGAGATGCTTTTCTGCTAATTCATTTAACTTCTTAATGATAAAGCTTAATCTAATAATTTCAGGTCTTGTTCCTACTACAGTTAATACCTTCATAAATCGCTCTCCTTACTCCCTTCTCTTTTATATGTTTATGGATTTAAGGAAGTTCTTGTCCTAGACATTTCACTATATTTTAAAAAAAGGCTATTGGCCACGTTAAAAATTTTGTTACATCTAAATTCTAAAATCATCATCTAATTAAAAAAAAAAGACAAAAGTCTAAGAAAAGATAAAGTCTATGAATATATTAATACTTAGAATAAGTATTGCATGTTTTAAGAAAGGGGAGATGTTACTATGAAAATTTTGCTAGCTACTTACTTTGTAGTACCTCATACAGGTGGAGTATGGAATTATATGGTGCAATTAAGAAAAGAGCTTGAGTCATTAGGCCATGAGGTTGACTTATTGGGTCAGGAACATAATTTTATTTATATAGTAAATAAAAATAGAAGAGTGGAAAAAGAAAAATTGATTCCATTAGTTAATGAAAGATTAAGTAAACATAAAGACCCATCAATTTTTTCTGATTCCTTTATTAAGAGATATGAATTTTTAAGGCATTTATATGAGATAGGTGTAAATCAAATAGGGTTACAACATTATGATCTAATTCATACACAGGATGTTATTTCTACAGCTGCTATTAATAAGATACGTCCTTTAGGAACCCCTCTAGTTGCAAGCCTACACGGAAGCGTAGCTCATGAATTGAAACACTTCCACATTAAAAAATCCCCAACTTCTCATTTAGCATGGAAATATTTTGATAATCTTGAGTTTGAGGGAGCAACAGCTGCTGAATGTACGATAGTAGCCAATTCATGGCTGAAAAAAAAATTAAATAATGAATATAAGGTTCCAAATGAACAGATAAAGGTACTCCATTATGGCTATGACACTATTACATTTCTTAAACGAACAAAAGCAGTGTCGCCTATAAAACCCCCAGTAAATAAAAAAGTTATTATTTACTCTGGCCGATTGGTTGAACTTAAAGGTATACAATATCTTTTGTCCTCTCTCCATCAATTGAAAAGTTTACGTAATGATTGGATTTGTTGGATTGTAGGAGATGGTTATATGATGGAATCTTTAAAGCTTAAAACTAATGAACTAGGTTTAGAAAAAGAAGTGATCTTTTGGGGTAATCGAGATGACGTACCTTATTTATTGACACTTAGTGATATTTTTATCCTTCCTAGCATTTTTGAAAACCAGCCGTTATCAGTAATTGAGGCACAAATTGCCGGAAAAGCTGCTATAGTTAGTGATGCAGGAGGATTACCAGATATGGTAAAGCATGGAGTGACAGGATTAATAACTAAAGCAGGAGATTCAAACAAACTATGTACTAATATAAATTATTTACTAGAACATGATGAATTTAGAAAAAAACTTGGTTCTAATGCACAACAGTGGGGGTTATCACATTGGTCCCAAGAAAAAGCTATTAAAAATCTTTTGGATGTATACCAAAGTTCTATATCCAAAAAGACAAATAAGAAATAGAGATATTAATTTTATAAAACTATTCAAATCTTTAAAAGTTAGTAGAGATTATCAGTTAATTCCAACAATACAAGAAGAATAAGATTATATAAAAGACCTGTCAAGGGATTCCAATTAGGAAAACTCCAAACGACAGGTTTAATTCATTACCATTATTAAATTTTTAGGAACATCAATTTATTAAAAGGCTATTCAAATTATTGTTAGTACATATGGTAACTGTGAAAATTAATTCAGGTTTAGCTTTATATACAATGGCGTCAAGTTAAGTTGATAGTTTTATTTTCATTCCCTATACTCTGCCCCTCATTCTTTTCCATATTATTAATAACCAAGTTCCAGACCGTGTACTTCCCTAAAATAGATAACTTCTTTTTCCATTTCTTCTTTAATACGTAGATTTGAGTTTAGAACTGGAATCGGCTTATGGATTGCTTCCGCTTCAGAAACCACAATTGTATTATTAATTCCAAGACGTTTTAAAAGAAGATAAAAAGCAGCATCGTCTCTTATATATAAAGATGGGATAACAATGTGATCTTTCAAAGCAGAACGACAAAATGCCAGACATCCCATCGGCCCCCACTCAGTCACATGATATTTAGATTTAACTTCTTTATTTTCTGAACGATACAATGTATTATTTTCAATTTTTAATGTTGAACCGGCATGTTGAATATCTCCTTTCGGTCCTCTGACTACACCTGTAAAGACGCAATGGTTCGGAAAGTAGTTCATTGCTTCTTCAACTTTCTCTAGCCATTTAGGTTTTAATTGCATATCATCATCTAAGGAAATTATTATATCGTGCTTCAGTTTTGCTTGTTCAAACATAAAATGCCTAGCACCGCCACATCCTATTTTTTTATTATTAAATTTTCGCAAGTCATTATATAAAACTAATTTAATATCATTTCTTTTCTGTTCATTAATTAGTTTGAGTAAGATAGCATGCAACGGCATAGCATGATCATTATAAATATAAAGATGAAATGGGATAGTAATGTCTTTGCAAAGATTTTTAATCACCCAGTAAAGTACGTTTTCTCTACCTGATGTGGTTGTTATCATAATGCCAACTGAACGATTCATTAGTACACTCCTTTAACTAGCATTGTATTTTCATTTCAATCAAGACCAGGATCATTATAGTTATCTATCTTAAATTTTCAGATTAATGTTTTAGTGTTTTAAAGTTTTACAGGGGTTATGATTTAAACTGATTCTTAGAATATGATGATCTATAGTACCAAATTTAAAATTCAAAACACCTCCTCCTTTTTAATTTCATTGATCTGTTTTTTCATTACCCGGTTTCAATTTGTTAACCTTGAGAGTCTCTATTTAATATATTTAAAAGCAAGTTTCATTGTTTGGATTCTTGGAAACAAATTTCGTACACGTACATATATTAAAATATGTTTTTGTATTGATAACTCATTATCAATAAATAAAAGCTTTTAATATATCAATGTGGGACCGTCAATAATTTTGTGTAAATACTAGAAATCCTTTTCTTAATAGATAGCTGGTTATTCTTTCGATTTGAACATAGTTGCGAGCTCCGCACGAGCTTGATTAAAACCAATATGACAACGTGTGGCGAAGCGTTGGTTGTAGTCTTCAAACTGTGAAACAAGGAATCGTTCCATTGCTTCTTCATTAGGGAATTGTTCTTTGCGTTTTGTATATTTCTTGATCTGTTTATTAAACGACTCAATTAAATTCGTTGAATAAATGCTTCTCCAAATCGATTTAGGAAAGCTGTAAAACGTGAAGATATAAGAATTTTCACTGAGTGACTTCGTCACTTTTGGATACGCTGATCGCCATTTGTCACAGAATGCATTCAATGCTTCTCGTCCTGCTTCTGCACTTTCAGCACGATAAATCGATTTAAAGTCATCGCAAATTTTCGGACGGTCATTTACACGTACCTTATGGGCAATATTACGGGCTAAATGAACACAGCACGTTTGATAATTGGCATCTGGATACACACTGAAGATACTATCTGTAATACCTTTTAAGCCGTCCGAAATAAAGAGCAGGATTTCTTCTACACCACGATCTTTCAAATCGAGCAGAAGTTCTTTCCACACAAAGGCAGACTCTGTTGGAGCTATCGTGTAGGATAATACTTCTTTTGAACCGTCTTCTCGAATGCCTACGGCAAGATACACGGCTTCTTTGGATACCGTTTCACGTTTTACCGCGATATATGTAGCGTCTAAGTACACGCAAACATAGTGGGAATGAAGGGATCGCTGGCTAAACGCCTCAACTTGTTCTGTCATCACTTTTGTCATGTTTGAAATCGTTTGTGGAGTGTAATGATGCCCGTACATTTTCTCGATCAAACTCGAGATTTCTACCATCGTTACACCTTTTTGGAACATATGAATGACGAAGGCTTCAAGCGTATCATTTGAACGTTTGTATGGCTGAACGGTCCGTTGTCTAAATTCAACGTTGCGATCACGAGGAATCGAGATCTGAAGATCGCCATATTCTGTGTGGAGTGTTCGAGAGTATGTACCATTACGGGAATTACCAGAGTTAAAACCAAGACGATCATATTTTTCATAGTCTAGAAAAGCTGTTAGTTCCGTTGCCAGCAGCGTATTTACAGTTGCTTCTAAATGCGAACGAAAAATCTCTGTAATGTCTTCTTTTTTTACTAGAGCTTGGACGATATCTGATGTAAACTGATTCATAGGGAAGACCTCTTTTCTGTGAATTTTGTGTGGTAACTCAATTTTACTAGAAAAGGTCTTCCTTTTTATATTTACACAAAATATTTTACGCTCTCATCAATGTTAGCTTATTTCAATAATAAAGCAGAAAAGAGATATCAAAATCACAAAACTAGGAAAGTTTTTGACGGAGGGTTATTCATGAAAATTTTATTTGTTTTTTATCTGCCTAGCGGGGGAATTGAGACACTAAATCGCCAACGTCAAGCAGCTCTAAAAAATATTCAATGTGAGTTTCTTTACTATCGAAATGACAAAAAATTTATTAATGATCATCAAGCCCCGGTCTATATTACGAATGAAGACAGCAAGATTAGAAATATTTTATCTAATGGAAAGTACGATGCAGTTATTATCGCTTCGGACTATTTAACAATGCCTCGATTTAGAAAATTGGGTTTTAATGGAAAGTTTATATACGAACTTCAAGGTGGAGTTAAAGAACAAGCAAAGCATATGTTAACACATGCTAAGCCGGTTATATCTAGATATGCAAATGGATTATTAAACCCAAGAACACCTTATATTACAGATTTATTTAATGAACTTTTCCCTAATACTCCTAAATTCGGTTTTAATAATTGTATAGATTATACTCAGTATGCCTACAAGAAATTCCCTTTGCACCCTAACCCTATAATTGCTTGGATTGGACGAATTGAAGATAATAAGAATTGGAAGGAATTTTTATTAATTGGGAAAAAGTTAATTGAAGAGAATCCTAAAACAGAACTATACATGTTTGAAGATCCAACTCTTTCTAATCCGAAAGAGCGCAAACAATTTGAGGAAATGAAAAATACATTAAATTTAAATAAAAACTTAAGTTTGTATGCTAATGTTCCCAATAAGTATATGAGAAACTATTTCTCAATAATTGGGGATTCGGGTGGATTTTTATGTATTACTTCTAAAGCAGAAGGGGCACCTTATTCACCATTAGAGGCAATGTGTAGTCGTTGTCCTGTTCTCACTACAGACTGCTATGGTGTTCGTACTTCTGTGATTCATAACCAAACCGGAAAATACTATAAAATTGGTCAAATAGATGACGCGTTTAAACAAGCTAAAGATCTCATGACAAATTCAACTTTAAGAGAACAGATAAGACTTAAGGCTTTAAATCATGTACAGACTAATTTCAGTTTAGAACGTTATAATTCGAATTTTACTAATATGCTTGATTTATTAGGGATTAATAAAAGCTAAAACTATACTTTCAAGACATTGCAATTCCTTTTTATGGAATGTGAATAGGAGACAGAAAAAAGTAGTGACTAAAAAAATCTTGGCATCACGATATAAAAATGAGAGATCTATACTAGCAACTTTACGGAGGGGTTAGGGGCATGCTAGTAGACAAAAATTTAATGATGGAAGTAGTGTCCCATTCCCTGCTTCCATCATCAACTTCATAATCTAATTGATTGAATATATTGCATTTAAATCGTAATCTTCCAAATTTATTTCCCAAAGCAATTTTTGATTAACGATATCAAAACATGCTAATCTTGTTGGCATATGACCGTATTGACCTTTCCAAGTAATTGTTCCATCCGGCTTAAATTCTCTTGAGGGTCTTACCCTTGAAAAACCGACCAATATTTTTTCTTCATTTAATGGTCTTATTCCTCTACAATACCCTATCTTCATATTATGGTTTGATATTTTAACGAGATCGATTTCCTTTTCCACTTTAAGTGTATTTGCATTAACAATTACAACTCTTCCGTCTATTTGAGTAAAGTAGATTTTATTATTATAAACAATTCCGTCATGAATCCACTCTCTTCCGATTGAGATTTTTTTATTTGAATCAGTTAAGCACACTGCATCTTTTTGTAAACATCTAGTAACCCAAATATCTCCGTTAATTTCAAAAGCAAAATTAGGATGTGATTCATGAGGTTTTGTTGAAGGTACTTTTCGATAATCAATAGAATTATTAAATCTTTCCCACGGTTGATTTCCTAAAACATTCCAACAATTAATAACTTTTCCTTTTGGAGAAAGTTCGATTACCATATCTAATCCTGTATTCACAACTAGAATATTCCCATTAGTTCTAGGCTTTACATGGTGTATATCATTAAACATAGGAAGTGAGATATAATTTTCTATTTTGAAATTTTTTTCATTGTATACTAATACCTCAGTATGAGTCCCAACAAATAGTTTTTGATTTGATAGAGTAGCAGCCGTAAAAGAGATTGATGCATTATTATCCGGACAAACTGCTGGTGGAGAATTATATTCAACTGCCTTGTTAATTTTATGTTTATGGTTTGCTAATTCAAGTTCTAAAACAATTGCTTTATCATATAATTCCCAATTATTCAATATTTTAGGTTTTAGTTTAGCGCCGACTAAATAAAATTTCATCATTCTCCATCACCCTCTGTTTATTTTTTTCAAACATTAACGATCAAAAGAATCAAGTCTTATGCAGCTTTTCATAATGATTTAGCATTTTCAAGAGTTCTTAAAAAAAGCATGTCATTAATATTATTGAATTACACTTTACACCCCTTTCTATGAAACCACTTTTTTTCTTTTATATACTATGTCCAAACTTCTCTCAATGATATAGGCAAGCTCTAATATTAATAATATTGATTGGAACGCCCTCTACATTTTTGTCCATAAGGCATATAATATATAGATTAAATAGACAGAGGGATATTGCACTTCGTATTGGAGATATATTAAACTACTACCAATAAAGAATAAGAGATTTTTGTCATAAAAATTCCGGCATGCAGATTCTTCGACTTATAGCGGAAGTCTCTTAATTAAAGCATTAAATGAAAAGAATGTTGAAATTGAGGTATTAGGTGTTCGTTCGCAGGAAAAATTCATAAATTGCTTCCTTACAAAATATGAAAACAATACCTTGATTGCTTATGATCAAAGAATATTTCAACATATTTCCTACTATTAATATTAATGGCATCAAATAATAAGTATGTAACATTTAGAAGTTTACAAATTTATTGAGATGTTACGTGAAAGTCAGCTTCATTATATGACCTGCTGAAAGTCATTCAACGTGTGTATGCGAAAAACGATGTAAATATCAGTCGCGATCAAGCTCTTATACTTGATCGTACAATAAAAAACACGAGAACCGATTTTCTTTATACCCTTCCACCTTATCGGTAGATGCTGTTAGAATTAAAAGAATGGGTGAAAATCAATAGGGCAATAGAATAACCTGTTAATTACAGATGCAGGGAGGCCTTCTAGTTAAGTGACATTCTCACTTATTATCGGGAAGCTATGTAAAATGTCCGCCGCTAAGCGGGCGGCGGAATTTTTTCATGGCGGTGGAGGTTATATCTCAATTCCTAAGGAAATAAGCATTTCACTAAAATGAAGGCTGTATTGTTCCGGAGTGAAATTCGATTTTAAATGTATGATAGCTGTTGAAATGATATGTTCTCTTAATGGTTGATTTTCAATCAGTTCTTTAGCCTGTTGAAGCGCTTCAGGTATATTTCCTATCGTGTAATATTTTCCCGTTTGATTATGAATGATGGAGCTTCTGACCCCATCTGAATCCGTTGTTAATACAGGGCATCTGCAGCTTATTGCTTCAAGAATGGAATAAGGTGCCCCTTCAACCCTTGACGTTGAGCAAAGAAATCCTCCTGAATCGCCAATTATTGAGAAATACTCTGCCATACTTTGATGAGGAGCATTTGCAAATACTGTAATGTTATCAATTAAATTCAATCGTCCGATAAGCTGAAAGAACTCTTCTCTGTCTTTAGGTGTTGAAAACGAAGGATCCTCAAACATGTATAGCTGGATCTCAGGATTATAGTCATGAATAAGATGATGGCCAATTTGCAAAAATTCTTTCCAGTTTTTATTGTATTCTATCCGGCCGGTCCAGCCCACAATCGGCTGAAGAATTTTAGATTGCGGTTGATAAGAAAACGTTTTTGTATCAAAGCTATTGTTAAACGAAAACTTAGGAATTTCCAGAAATAATTCGTTAAAGATTTGCATAATGTGAGGTGTTTTCGGATTCAGCAGACCATTCCCATATTTCGTAACGTAAGGGACGGCTTTTTCAAGTTCTGATCTGGCAAAATCCTTTGCTCCGTACCCCTGAACCTCTAAAATGAGTTTCCCTTTGTATCCCAAATTTCTAAATCTTGCGAGTGCCAAATAATCTGAGGTAATAACAATTGCTTCATATTTTCCTTTAGCTAATATCCTTTTGATCACCTCATCATCATTTGTAATGAATGTAGGGGCATGATGATCATTGATAAGTTCTCTCTCTTTTCGATAATAAAGAAAATGACAATTAATATTTTTCTTTTTAAAAGCGTGGCTTCTTTGTCGGTTTAAGGTTTCGACTCCTCCGCTTGGAACAAAAAAGACAAATAAGATATTTACGTGTTTCGTCTTAATCGGAACTAATGCTTTAGGCTTTGTTTTCAATTTGATGTCCGAACTGCTTTTCAAGTCGTTGCTCAGTTTGCCTTTTGAGCTGGTTTCCAAGCTGATGTCCGAATTGCTTTTCGGACTTCTTTCTAAGTCATTGTCCACACTGCTTTCCGAACTTCTGTCTCTGCTTCTTTCTAAGTCATTGTCCACACTGCTTTCCGAACTTCTGTCTCTGCTTCTTTCTAAGTCATTGTCCACACTGCTTTCCGAACTTCTGTCTCTGCTTCTTTCTAAGTCATTGTCCACACTGCTTTCCGAACTTCTGTCTCTGCTTCTTTCTAAGTCATTGTCCACACTGCTTTCCGAACTTCTGTCTCTGCTTCTTTCTAAGTCATTGTCCACACTGCTTTCCGAACTTCTGTCTCTGCTTCTTTCTAAGTCATTGTCCACACTGCTTTCCGAACTTCTGTCTCTGCTTCTTTCTAAGTCATTGTCCACACTGCTTTCCGAACTTCTGTCTCTGCTTCTTTCTAAGTCATTGTCCACACTGCTTTCCGAACTTCTGTCTCTGCTTCTTTCTAAGTCATTGTCCACACTGCTTTCCGAACTTCTGTCTCTGCTTCTTTCTAAGTCATTGTCCACACTGCTTTCCGAACTTCTGTCTCTGCTTCTTTCTAAGTCATTGTCCGCACTGCTTTCCGAACTTCTGTCCCTGATTCTTTCTAAACTGATCATACCGGCTAAAAGATAAAGTATGGCAGGCAAGAACCCGGCTCCGTATGAAATGATTCCTGTGAAAACAGCGCCAGCGATAAATAAAATGCCTGCCAATTTTGTTTTTTTATTCTCTTTTATGCTATATACGGCGGTTAATCCAAAGATCAAGCCAAAGAAAGCCGCTATCGTAATCGCCCACCCGCTGCCATCTAACCATAAGGTGAAAAATCCTAAAAGCAGCATCGCACTTGAACAGACAACACCGGAAATTCCTAAAGTCGTTTCATTTGCACGATTCACTCGTTTGATCCTCCTATAGGTAACGAAATAATTCAAATTGTAAGCTATAACAAATATATGTGACAGTCATGGAAATGTTATCAGCATTTTTTGGCTGAGCCATTTATTAATTTAATATGTTTGCCTAGACATATGTAAATAGTGATAGCCATTTTAGAATCAATCTAAAGAAATACCTTCCATTTTTGGACAAATTATTTATATCAAGAAAAAGGATGGATGAAATATGCCTGGGCTGATCAATAAGTAACAACTTGTGGTTGGAACGTATTATCTGCCGCTTTATAAGGAATTCCCGAGAACTATTTTTATAAATATTAATTTCTTTCTATGTATAATTGAGTGCGAATCCGGTACTTCTATTAGCTGAGTTGTCTCCTGTCACGCTCAGGCGTCTTGCTGTTCGTCTAGTAGGCTTTTTAAGGCAATTTAGCCCCTCTTGCGGAAACGTAAAGGGAATACCATTCCTCCCGTGTCATTAATTCAGACTGGCGTATTGCATCTCGGCAATTTCTGATGCGATCGGGATTTGTTGTACCGATAACGGGTTGAATTTTCGCTGGGTGCCGCATTAACCAGCCTAAAATAATCGCTTCAATCGATGTTTCTTTTTCAGAAGCCAACTTTTTTACTAACTCTTTCGTTTGTTTATCAGCCTCATTCATATTCTCAATTTCATTTCCTGAATATATTCCGTTTGCCAAAGGAGACCATCCTTGAATTTGGATATCATTTAGGATGCAGTGCTCGAGCAAGCCGTCTGAAAAGTGAGAGGCGGCACCTGATTCATGATTGACGAGGACACCATGGTCAACCCAGTCTAGCTTACGCAAGTTCATTTCAAGCTGATTTACGATGATTGGATCATTGCAGTACGCTTGAAGTAACTGGATTTGTGCTTTATTCATATTTGATACACCAAAATGGCGCACTTTTCCTGAAGATTTTAGCTGCTGAAAAGCCTCCGCGACTTCTTCTGGTTCCATTAGTGGATCGGGCCGGTGCAATAGCAATATATCTATGTATTCAGTTTGCAGTCTTTGTAAAATTCTATCAACTGAAGTAAGAATATGCTCCTTTGAAAAATCATATCGGAATGGTCCGCCCTCATCTTCAAAACGAATGCCGCATTTGCTTTGAACGATGATTTGTTCTCTTAAGCCAGGCTTTGAGGCTAAAATATTTCCGAAGACCTCTTCCGCTTTCCCCATTCGATAAATGTCGGCATGGTCGAACATTGTGATACCAGCTGCAAGTGCTGCGTCGATTGCTTGTTCTGCCTTAACGATATCTTCATTTGAGATTGGACTTGAGTCCCAATTTCCTCCAAATCCCATGCATCCTAAAACGAGTCGGTTATCGGTTATCTCACGCTTTTTCAATGTTGTTATTTTCATGAACTAGTTTCCTCCTTACCTTTTCTAATTAAGAATTAGTTGATGATATGCTTATTTAAACAAAATTCGCTAATTAATAGTTTACTTAATCCTTGAAGGGATTTCCATTATAGAATAATATGATTTAAGTGTGATTATGGAACTTGTTATTGAGCAGGAGTATACATGAACGACAAATCTGAGCTGTTATTTCAGGTGGGCATGAAGAAGAAAGAGAGTTCCCGCAGGAAATCTCGAATCCTAGTATAGAGCTATGGCTCAGTAAAATATTAAGTTAGCAGGTGAAATCATGTTTTTAAAAAGAATTACCCTTCAACATGACAAAATCCCCTCCATGAATAACTATCCGTTTTCGATTCCTGCGATTCAAAATCTTAAACAATTAGATTTGAAAAAGAATGTGACTTTTTTTGTCGGGGAAAATGGTTCTGGAAAATCGACTTTGTTAGAAGCGATTGCTGATAAATGCGAATTTCATACTGCAGGCGGGGGACGGAACAATTTGTATGAGGTACATGCTTCTGAATCCGCACTTGGCGAGTTTATTCGTCTTTCCTGGTTGCCTAAAGTCACAAACGGCTTCTTTCTTCGTGCCGAATCTTTCTATCATTTTGCTTCTCACATTGATTCGGTCGATACGCAAGGTTTCAAAGATTATGGCGGCCGCTCATTGCATAAACAATCCCATGGAGAGTCATTTTTATCTTTATTTTTAAATCGTTTCAAAGGAAGAGCCATCTATCTTTTAGATGAGCCTGAGGCAGCATTATCACCTCAAAGACAGCTGGCTTTTCTAAAAATATTGCATGATCTGGTTTCAAATAATGAGTGCCAATTTATCATAGCCACCCATTCCCTAATTCTTTTAGGATACCCTTATGCATCGATCTTGAGTTTTGATGACGGGAAGATCAGAGAAGTTGACTATGAGATGACCGATCATTATCAAATAACAAAATATTATTTGCAAAATAGAGAAAAGCTATTAAAAGAGCTTTTAGAAGAGTAATAAAGCCTCTGATGCAATCAGATGCATAGTTCAGAGAGCTCCCGATACAAAACATCCATTATAAATATTGCTTTCTTTTGCTCGAACCTTCGAGGAAGGGATTGAGCTATTGGAACAGGCATGGTTTGAAAATAAAAAGGGAAAGAATGATTGACTTTAGAAATTTAGAGTATTATCATTTTTACAAATCAATTGATCGGATAACAATGCTTGAGGAAGAGGGAGTACGTATCAATGCGTAAGGCAAAGAGAGTCGGTGGCTGCTGAGAACCGAACCATACGCGATACGGAAATGGGCTTCTGAATTGCTTCGCTGAAACCATAACAGTAGGCGGCAGCCGGGATTCTCTCTCCGTTACTAAGAGAGAAGCATCGAAAGTGATTTTTTTCTGTGCTTTAAAGCGAATTGCTTTTTAGCAATTAATAAAGGTGGCACCGCGGAAACCTCGTCCTTTGAATGGATGGGGTTTTTTATTGTTTTTAAGGGGGTGATGGCCATGGATGATGGCTGGTGGCTTTTGAAGGAATTTGTTTTTAAAACGTAAACGATTTTAGAAAGGAGGATAAGTATGGTACTAGCAACAGACGATTTGGAAATCACTTGCCCGAGTTGTAAAGGGACTGGAGAAGGAGATGCCGCGCCGTGTGAGAAATGCTCAGGGAAGGGAGTAATACTGACGGGGCAGGGAAATACGCTGCTTCACTTTATTAAAAAACATTTGAATGAATAGAAAGTTGTGATGAGATGAGCAGAGCTAAAGTTGAGAAAGCAGAGACGAGCAGCCAAATGAGCGTTAACCGGCAGGCCGTTATCGGGATATTTTTGATGGTTTCCGGCACCGTTTGTTTTGCGTCAAAATCGATTTTCATCAAATGGGCATACGAGCTGGGAGCGACACCTGAAGCAACATTATGGTTTAGACAATTTTTTGCAACTCCGTTGTTTTTTATTATTTTCATGATGTACCGATCGAAATTGCCTGTTAAGCCGCAAAAAGGAGAGATTGTAAAAGCATGTTTAGCAGGGTTATTATGTTTTTTTCTCTCTCCTTTGTTTGATTTTACAGGGCTGCATTATGTATCAGCGATCGTTGAGCGAATCTTAATTATGAGTTACCCGATCTTCGTCTTGATCATATCTGCTTTTAGTAGAAAGCAAATGATCTCCATTCTTGATCTTACAGTCATTCTCGTTGTAAATGCCGGGTTATTTTTAGCAATCGGAGGCTGGGATACAAGTTTACTGAATGCAAACATCTTGGGTGCTACCCTTATTCTCCTGTCTTCAATCACATATGCGATGTATCTTTTTCTTTCGGGTAGGCTAGTCAAAAAAATCGGCGGGATTCGCATGAATCTTTATGGAATGTTGACTGCTAGCTTGGCGATGGTGATATATCTGGGAATAAAACAAGCATCCTTAGAATCGGTTAATCTATTATCATTTCGGCCATCTGTGTATGGAGTGTTTTTTATCATTGCCGTTGTTGCCACAGTTATCCCTTTTATTCTTATGCTTGAGGGAATAAAACGGATTGGAGCAGAAAGAGGGGCAATGATTTCTATGTCAGGTCCGGTTCTTACGATTGTATTCGGCGCTTTTTTCTTGGGGGAACATCTAAGTATGATTCAGTGGGCCGGCTGCTTGCTTGTATTGATTACAATCAGTATTGTCGAATGGAAGAAGGTCAAAACTTTAAATGTAAAATGACTTTTTGTTATGATGAAACTGAGGAAAATTGCAAATCCTATTTTAAATAAGGAGATGATGATTTTGACGAAAAAACTATTGATTGTTACAGGTGACGCCGTAGAAGCTTTGGAAGTGTTTTATCCTTACTACCGTTGTTTGGAAGAAGGCTATGACGTGACAATTGCTTCACCAAAAAAGAAAAAACTCCAAACCGTCGTACATGACTTTTTGGATTGGGATACCTTCACGGAGAAACCAGGTTATTTACTTGAATCCCATGCTTCGTTTGACGAGATTAATCCGGCGGAATATGACGGATTGATTATTCCTGGAGGACGTGCACCGGAATACATACGTATGTATGATTCTCTCTTGAGTATTGTGAAGCACTTCTTTGCAGAAAATAAACCGGTTGGAGCAATATGCCACGCAAGCTTAATTTTCACAAGCCTGCAAGAGGAATTAAAAGGCCGGGAGCTAACAGCGTATATCGCATGCAGACCTGAGGTGGAAGCGATTGGAGCGAAATACATTGAAGAAAAGAATCACGTGGAAGGCAATTTAGTTTCTGGTCACGATTGGTCCAACCTTCCAGAGTTTATGCGAGAGTTCTTTAAACTTTTGAATAAATAATAGATAATGCTTAGCCCTTCTCGAGGAGAGAGGGGCTTAAATACTTCAATTAATTTTCGAATTCAATTTCTCGAGAATCTCCTCAATTTGCTTGCTATGCCGAACTTCGTGGTGGCCGATAAAACCAATCCACTGGGCAACGGTCAACTCTTTAAATACGGCGTGCGGCAAGACCTTGGTTAAATCCTTTTCGCTAATAGAAGAAATAATGATTGTTAATTGTTCCCTTGCCTGATCGAGCTCGTTTTTGCATTGTTCAAGAGTGATCGATTTTCGATCAGGCATTAGCTTTTCTGGAGCTTTCCGTGGGTGTGACCTGTCCTCTACAATTTCGATAGGCTGCTTCTTTACCTCTTTGATCTCAGCTTCTTTCATTCGATGTTTCAGAAAGGCTGAGGACATTTGATCTGTTTTGTTTAGGTGATCAAGGACCTCCTGGATACTCCATTCCTCCGCAGATGGGCGTTTGTTCAGGGTCTCATCTGACAGATTGTGAATCAGCAATCGCGTTTTTTGTCTTGCTTCGTGAATGATATTCATTTTATTTTCTCCCTCCCTAAAATAGATTACCATGGGTCAAGATCATACAGCCAGCATGAACCTAATAAGCAATAAAGGAACCCTTATCGATTTTTTTGCAAAGGTTCGCTATTCTTAAAAGAAAAGAGAAAGAAGGATGCTTATGCTGGAGTCGAAAATGCTTCCGTATCTTGCGTTATTTATTGGTGTTCTTACCGTTTCTGCTTCTGCCATTTTTGTGAAACTTGTTTCAGCTCCAGCTGAAATTACCGCATTTTATCGGCTATTGATTTCCACTGCCATCGTGTTTCCGTGGTTCTGGAGGAAAAGAAAGGCCTTATACCAATTTGCGAAAAGCGATTGGATATATTCGATGTTAGCCGGAGTTTTTCTTGCTTTTCATTTTATCCTCTGGTTTGAATCGCTTGAATACACCTCGGTAGCGAGCTCGGTTGTTCTGGTAACCCTGCAGCCCTTATTTGCGTTTGTTGGAACCTATTTCTTTTTTAAAGAAAAAGTGACATTCGGAGGCCTTGCAAGTGCGGGTTTTGCTATTGTGGGCAGCGCCATCATAAGCTGGGGAGATTTTAAGGTGAGCGGCCTTGCTCTATGGGGAGATATTTTGGCACTAATCGCATGTGCTATGGTAACCGCATATTTGCTTTGCGGCCAGCATCTTCGGAAGAAACAGAGCCTCGCTGTATATACCTTTGTTGTTTACGGCGTATCCACGGCCACGCTTTTTATTTATTGCTTGTTCTCTGGAGAATCGTTTGTGTCTTACCCATCAGAAGACTGGATCTATTTTGTCCTTTTAGCGATTTTCCCCACTCTTCTTGGACATTCGTTATTTAACTGGTCGATCAAATGGATTAGCACCAATATGGTTTCTGTATCAATTCTATTTGAACCAGTAGGAGCCTCAATTTTTGCATATTACGTTTTGAGAGAAATGGTAACTGCTTCTCAGATTGTCGGTGGGAGCATGATTTTAGCCGGCATCTTATTCTTTATTTTTGAAAAAAGAATGCTTCGCCTTTATAAATCCTTTTCCTTAAAAAAGAAAATGGCAAAACATTGAAACCTTTTCATGAGATGATCGTATTACAGGTGCAATGAAAAAAGTGGTCATTTGGGAGTAAGAAAGGATGTGATGCCGTGGAGATTCTTGGAACGCCCATTGCAACGATTTATTTAACGACGTTAATTATTGCAGGAGCCCTCACCCTTCTCTTTCTTTTCTTTGGAGAATTGTTTGAAGGCTTGGGCGAGGCTCTGCCGATTCCGTTTTTCAGCCCCACATTGATATTGGCCTTTATCACCTTTTTTTCAGCAAGTGGCTACATATTCGAAGCCTTGCTGCCAATATCAAGCCTGCTCATTATCTTCATTTCTATTATCTTATCAATTTTTCTCGTCACGTTACTGAATGTTTTTGTTCTCATTCCCTTATCTGCAGCAGAAGAATCAATTGCCTATAGAGAAGAAGACCTTAAGGGAAGGATTGGCAGAGTCATTACTTCCATACCAATTGACGGATATGGCGAGGTGGTGCTTGAAGGAAAAGGCGGGACGATTTCAAAATCTGCGGTAAGCTTTGAAAATCTACCTATTCCTTATGGCACTACAATCCTAGTGATTGAAATTGAAAGCGGGGTATTATCCGTCGTACCTCATGAACCATTTATAAAATAATTCGAGAGGGAGGAAAAGTCATGTTATCAACACCGATATGGATTGTCATAGGAATTGTATTTTTTATTCTGATCGCACTTATCAGCGTATTTGTTTCGAAATATCGCACGGCAGGTCCGGATGAAGCTTTAATCGTTACAGGGAGCTATTTGGGGAGGAAAAATGTCCATGTGGATGAGGGAGGCAACAAAATAAAAATTGTTCGCGGAGGAGGTACGTTCGTTCTTCCTGTTTTCCAACAATCCGAGCCGTTAAGTCTCTTATCCAGCAAGCTTGATGTGTCTACACCGGAAGTATATACCGAACAGGGTGTGCCGGTGATGGCTGACGGTACAGCAATCATAAAAATTGGCGGAAGCATTAACGAAATCGCGACGGCGGCTGAACAGTTTCTCGGGAAAACAAAGCAAGACAGGGAAATGGAAGCGAGAGAAGTATTGGAGGGACACCTTCGCTCTATTTTAGGCTCGATGACGGTAGAAGAAATTTATAAAAATCGTGAAAAATTTTCACAAGAGGTTCAACGAGTGGCTTCGCAGGATCTCGCAAAAATGGGTCTGGTCATTGTTTCATTTACGATCAAGGATGTACGTGATAAAAACGGCTACTTGGAGTCACTAGGAAAACCACGGATTGCGCAAGTAAAACGAGATGCGGACATCGCGACAGCAGAAGCAGATAAAGAAACAAGAATTAAGCGGGCGGAAGCCTCAAAAGACGCGAAAAAATCCGAGCTGGAACGAGCGACGGAAATTGCTGAAGCTGAAAAAATCAATCAGATGAAAATGGCTGAATACCGCAGGGAGCAGGATACGGCAAGAGCAAGCGCAGACCAAGCATACGATCTTGAAACTGCCAGGGCGCGACAGCAAGTGACCGAGCAGGAAATGCAAGTGAAAATCATAGAGCGGCAGAAACAAATTGAATTGGAAGAAAAAGAAATTCTTCGCCGAGAAAAGCAGTATGATTCAGAGGTTAAGAAAAAAGCGGATGCCGATCGTTACTCTGTCGAACAATCAGCTGCTGCACACAAAGCACGCCAGTATGCAGAAGCAGATGCTAAGCAGTATAGTACTGAAGCCTTGGCTCGCGCTGAAGCAGAACGAGTGCGTTTGGATGGAATTGCGAAAGCGGAAGCGGAAAAAGCAAAAGGAGAAACGGAAGCAGAAGTTATACGCCTGAAAGGACTTGCAGAAGCTGAAGCAAAAGAAAAAATCGCTGAAGCCTTTGAGAAATACGGCCAAGCTGCTATTCTCGATATGATTATAGGAATGCTGCCTGAATATGCGAAGCAGGTGTCTGCGCCACTTTCCAACATTGATAAAATTACGGTTGTTGATACCGGCGGCAGCGGTGAAAACAGCGGGGCAAACAGAGTGACCGGTTATGCAACCAATTTGATGTCTTCCTTGCAGGAAAGCTTGAAGGCTTCTTCAGGAATTGATGTGAAAGAACTGATCGAAAATTTTTCTGGAAAAGGAAACGTTAGACAAAGCTTGGATGAAATCGGCATCGGTATCAATAAATCCAAAGCGGTCAAGGAAACAATAGAATAAGATGAAGGCAGTCGACGGGCTGCCTTTTTCGCTAAAGTAAAAAGGAGTGATTTATGATGTTCAACATTCGCAAAGCAACAAAAGAGGATGCGGCAGAAATCGCCAAGGTACATGTGGATAGCTGGAGAACGACATATAAAAACATAGTGTCTGATACATATCTTGCGCAATTAAATTATGAAGATAGAGAGAAGATGTAGAGAGATAATTCGTTTGAAAGCGTGTTTGTCGCTGAAGATCAGTCAGGGATTTTCGGGTTTGCCGGGTTCGGTCCCGAGCGGACAAAAAAACACAACTATGATGGTGAGCTATATGCAATCTATTTGTTTAAAGAAAAGCAAAAAATGGGTGCGAGAAAAGCATTAGTAAAAGAGGGTGTCAAATATCTCTTAGAAAACGGGTATCAAAACATGTTGGTCTGGGTGCTGGATGAAAATCCTTCCATTGGATTCTATCTTTCCCTAGAACCAGAAAAAGTAGCAAAAGATAGCTTTACGATCGCTGAGAAAAACCATATTGAAATCGCCTTTGGCTGGAGAGATCTGTCTTTGCTTGAAGCGAAGCTGAGTAAGTAACGAATTATTTAATCGAATTTAAAAAATAGGATGAGAGAATGGCGAAAGCTACACCAAGCGGAATATAAAATATCATTCCTCTGCCATTCACTTTTCCTTCTGCATCGCACACCTTTATTGCCTCGAAATACCCCATCAATAAATTTATTACTGACAGGGAGTAGCACAATAGCATTAAAAAAAACGCATTCATTCTCTCTTTCCCCTCTCTATCATCTCTCTATTATTACATTCAAAGAAATGGCTGAATATGCAAAAAAATTTAGTTTATCGTATCGTTTTGAAGATATTTTTTTGGAGAATCTATCAAAATTGGTTTGCTTGTTTTGAATGGAAATGCCTTGATGGCGGGCTTTAGCTGATTTACAAGCGTCGAGAATCATGGTAAGGTACAATGGTAAATAATATGGGGAGCTAAGTGAACTTGGCTGAGAGGATGCGAAAACGTATCGACCCACAAACCTGATCTGGGTAATGCCAGCGTAGGGATACTCTATAACAAAAGTGAATGACTTTTCTATAGCGATCCTCCTCTCAATTTTCCACTTGCTCTTCTTCACTAGAAGGAGGAGTATATGTCATCGATAAATCTGGCATTTCAAGTATTGCCCAAATCTGGAACAATCCCGGTCTATGAATTAGTCGACAAAGCAATTGAAGTTGTTGCCGCTTCCGGCGTTCCTTATGAAGTCGGTGCGATGGAGACGGTTATGGAAGGTGAAATGGACGAGCTTCTGGAAATCGTCAAAAAGGCTCAAGATGCTTGCATAGCAGCAGGAGCCACTGAGGTCATGACCCATATGAAAATCCATTATCGGCCTGATGGGGGCGTGACAATTCGTGAAAAGGTTGAAAAATACCGCTAGCACGCAATGGGATAGCGTTCGGAATATCGTTTTGCCGGTAAGCTCGGTTTTTTTATTTTTTCTTTTATGGGAATTGTTTGTCCTTATCACGAAGACTGAGGCTTGGATATTGCCCGCTCCGCATCTCGTGATTACAGAATTTTTCACAGGAAATTTTGCATTTTCCGATCATATTTTTCCTACATTATTTGAAGCATTGACAGGGCTCCTTCTTTCCGTCGTCGTGGGGGTTGGGTTTGCAATTATTCTCGATTCTTCCGACGTTTTGTATCGAACATTCAGCCCGCTTCTCGTTGTTTCGCAAACGATTCCGATTATTGCGCTTGCGCCATTATTTATTATTTGGTTTGGTTTTGGTTTTGTACCTAAGCTCCTTATCGTAGCGCTCGTCTGCTTCTTTCCCATAGCTATGAATGTGATTGAGGGCTTGCGTATGGTTGACAAAGACATGCTTGCCATGATGAAGTCTGTCGGTGCGAGCCGTTACCAGCTTCTATTTAAACTGAAGCTTCCGTTTGCGCTTCCGTTTTTCTTTACCGGTCTGAAAATCTCAGGTACATACGCCGTAATGGGAGCCGTTATTTCTGAATGGCTCGGGGCAAGCAAGGGGCTGGGAGTTACTTTAACAAGGGCAACGCAATCCTTTCAAACCGTTCGGGTATTTTTAATCATCGTCATTATCGTGTTATTAAGCCTGACTTTTTACAGCAGCATTCAGCTTGCAGCAAGAGCTTGTATGCCATGGAAACACAAGCAAAAGAAATGAGGTTTTTTGATAAAATGAAACTGCGCAAAACGTATGTATTATTTAGTATTCTCGTATTGCTGCTTTCAGCATGCGGGCAGCAAAATTCTGAGCAAAGAAAAAATGGAGACCTAAAAAAAGTAACCATTATGCTCGATTGGTTTCCTAACACAAATCATACAGGAATCTATGTAGCAAAAGAAAAAGGATATTATAAAGAGAATGGAATAGATTTAGAAATTCTTGAACCCGGAGATGGTATGAGTGTGGAACAAGTGGTTGCCAAAGGAAATGCCGATTTTGGCATTTCGAATCAAGAATCGGTCACTCAGGCAAGATCAACCGATATCCCGATTGTGTCAATCGCTGCCATTATTCAAGAAAACACATCGGCCTTTGCCTCTTTAAAGAAAAGCGGCATCACCTCGGTTAAACAATTTGAAGGCAAACGATATGGGGGATGGGGATCAGAGTCAGAAGAAGCTGTCTTACGAGCAGTCATGAAAAAGCATAATGCAAATTATGAAAAAATCGAAAATGTGACTTTGGGTGCTACAGATTTCTTTAAATCTATTGGAAGAGATGCAGATGTTGAATGGATTTTCTACGGATGGGACGGCATTGAAGCAAAAAGACAGGGGATCGATTTAAATCTTATTTATTTAAAAGACTTAGATCCTGCATTAAATTATTATACACCTGTCATCGCTTCAAGCGAGAAGCTTATTAATTCCGATCCTGAAACTGTCAAAGCCTTTATGGATGCAACAAAAAAAGGCTATAAGGACTCAATCAACAATCCGGAAGAAGCAGCAGATTTGCTTGTAAAACAGGTTCCGGATTTGAACAAAGATCTTGTTCATAAAAGCCAAGACTGGTTGAGCAAGCAGTATCAAGGCAATGCAGATAGATGGGGAATCCAGGATCAAGCGGTATGGGAAAATTACGCCAACTGGATGGTCGAAAATCAATTGCTGGATAAAAAAATTGATACAGGTAAAGCCTTCACGAATCAATTTATTGATAACTAGGAGCAGTTTCTCATGCTTACGATAAAGTCTGTTTCAAAATCATTTGATAATCTAAGCGTTTTAGATACAATCGATCTTCATGTGAAAAAAGAAGAATTTGTAAGTATCATTGGACCTAGCGGCTGCGGGAAAAGCACTCTTTTAGAGATTGTTACCGGCCTGATTGCACCAAGCAACGGAGAAATTTATTTCAATGAAGAAAATGTGACAGGAACAACGAATAAACTAGGATACATGCCGCAAAAAGACGTGTTGTTTCCGTGGAGAACTGTATTGGAAAATGTAATCATTCCTCAAGAAATTATGGGAATTAGAAAAAAAGATGCTGAAAAAAAAGCGCGCCAGTTAGTTGAGAAATTTGGACTGAGCGGCTTTGAAGAGTATTATCCGAGTGCGTTGTCCGGAGGTATGAAGCAGCGGGCGAACTTTCTGCGAACCGTTTTGACAGACAAACGCTTACTTGCGCTCGATGAACCTTTTGGCAAGCTTGATGCTTTAACAAAGCGTGAAATGCTGAAATGGCTGACTACTGTTAGAATGGAAACAAAGCAGAGTTTCTTGTTAATCACACATGATATAGATGAAGCGATATTTTTGTCTGATCGGATTTATGTCATGTCTAGCCGTCCCGGACGTATCGTAAAAGAAGTCCATGTGAAGGAGAAACACCCTAGAAGTAATGGATTTCTATTATCAAAAAGTTTTTCTGAACTAAAGAATGAGCTGCTTAGCAGTCTTGGAGTCTAGAATTAGTTGAGGGAAATTTATTTTTTGCAAAACTATAATAAATTATCGACCAAGAAATAAGCTTAGGAGGATCCTCCTAAGCTTTTTATGTTTAATTAAAACGCTTTTTTCTTATACTGGAAATTATCGAAACGATGATAAAGACAACGATAAATAACGAAATCATAATAATGAAGAAGTTAGGTTTGATCTGAAAGGTAAACGCTGAATTCCCATCCATTTCAAATGACAAACTATTAAATAATAAATCGTTATTGGATTTCGCTTGAAATAAATGATAAAAGAACACAGCGGCCAACAGCATTGGATATCCGAGAAATGCGATAAAACTTCCGAAAATGGCGCCATGCTTTAAAGATTCTAATTTCATCATTTTTGACCTCCCATTCTTTCAAGCATCAGCTGCTTGATGATTGATTTCCCATCTCCCATGAACGGCAGCAGGTATAAAAGATGAATAAAATAAACGATTGAAAAAATGAAGAAACCTGAAGATACTGGATTTTCCCTTAAATACAGAAACGTAATCGTAATTCCCGAAGCGCCCAATAAACCTGGCACTAACGGACCTAGGGCGGTGATCCAGAGCATCTTTAACTTATAAGGCTTAATGACTGGCCTAACAAATTTAACTGACATCATATCAGAGGCAAAAAAGCCTCGAGGCCCATGATTTCCCGCAAACTTACGGTGACAATATCCATGCGCAGTTTCATGTAATGCTGTTCCTGTTATCAGGGCTATATAAATGACCGTGAAATAAACTGCAATATTGACAATGGATTGGTCCGGAATGATTAAAAAAGCAACAGTCGCGACTATCATAAATAAAAACCAAATGAAAATAATTTTTTTCGTTACAATGAATAAACAAGTGAAAAAAATCGACCAAAAGGACTCTCCGTTACTCATATAGCGTTCCTTATATTTAAAATGATACTGCTTGAAAAACTGGAGTAAAAAAGTGACTAATAATGATGGAGACTGATAGCGAAGTGCAACTAAATAATGTGAATTTAACTCTAGTAAAAGTTTATTGAAATCATTTGAAATAACTTTTTCTTTCACATTAAATATTTTTGCAATTGATTCCGTTATTTCGCCTTCAGTTTTTTTTCCGTCCATTTCTTTTAGCATATGATATGCGGATTCGTTAATGGGAAACTCTGCGCCGAGCTGGTCATCTGTCAAGTGCTTTTTCTTTAGTGTTACATGCACAGGAAGAGAAGGGATTCTCTCAATCTTCAACACTTCTTTAAGAGGCTGAATCATGCTCATACCTCCATTTAAAGCCTTTATGAATAACAAAAAGAAGCAGCAATTCAAAACATAGTAACATGATCCATTGCAACTCGATTCCTGCTGAGCCTATTAAGTAGTTCCCGATAAAAAATATAGGAATCATCATAATAATCAACATTCCGAATGAAAAGATTCCCGTGTACGGATTGTTTCGGTCAAGCGGCAATAAAATTCCGACTAAATAAAACAGTCCGCATGAATTTAAAAGCACGCCGATGCTTTGCAGCAGGACTATGAAGCTTTCCGGTGCAGTACATGTAAACAGTGCCAAGAGAAAAACTTGTAACATTCCGATAACCACAAGTCCGCAATATTTAAATAAAACAACCTCTGACGGCTTTAATCCAATTGTTTTATACACCGGTAATACAATTCGGTCATTTCCGAATGAATTGAACGCGATCAATCCTGAAAAAGCACTAAGTATTAATAACTTTTGATCACTGAAATCCAAATTGAACCTGTATTTTACAAACACAATAATGATAAAGAGCAATATAAAATTAAGAATATTTTCCTCATTTCTCACCTGTGATTTGATCTCTTTCACAAGAAGGCTCCAACCTTTGGCAGAAGGGAACGGAAGGCTGCTTAACAGCTTGAGCGATCTTTTTTCTGACATGATCGGCATAAGAGACATTGACATAAATGCACAGATAATCGTAAACAGAATGAAGCCTGTTAAGATAAAATAATTAACTCCCTCAGGATAAATTCCTTGCAGGGAAAGAAAAAAGGGGGCTGAAAAATACATAAAATCATAATCAAAAGTTTGATATGTCTTTGCGATTTTATTTATATTAAAATGAGTCATAATATACCCTGAAACTAAAACGAGCAATACAAATAAAGAAAAAAACTTTTGTAATGGAAATTTGATTTTTAAAATAAACATGTACGTGGCGTTATAGATTAGATTAATGAACGACAAAACAAATATCGTCTGAACAAAAATCATGGCAAAAAAACCGATAGTAAAACCGATGCCAATTCTATTTATGATAAAATTAGGAATTAATAAAATGCCGATGATAAATAAAATAATAGATGATACAACAGCCATTATCGGAATAAAATAACCTAAGCTTTTTTGAAACGTTGTTAGCGGAAGCCAGCTAAGCTGCATAGAAAAACGATCCTGTTCGGGTGTCCTGACTTTAATGAGGACAAACAGTAATGAAGTAAAAATTGAAGCATTGATCGACATTGATGTTGCCAGAAGCCCTAGAGATTGCTCTCTGCCTGTTAAAAAGGCTTTTAAAAAAGTACCCGTAAAGCTGTAGCCGATTATAGCGGCTATCGTGACAGTAAACAGAAAGAACAAAATGGCCAGAATACGCTTCATTGTGGTATCAAAAATCTTATTTATTTCTCTTTGCCACATTTTCAACATCGTTTTAGAAATTATTAATGATTTCATCGAAACGGGCACCCCTGTCACTTAACATAGATGCTTTTAGAAACACTTGCTCTAGCGTGCTGCATCCGTATTTTTCTTTAAGATGAGCAGTTGTTCCTTCATCCATCTTATGTCCCTTAGAGATAATGGCAATCCTGTTACACAATTCTTCGGCAGCGAGCATATCATGAGTCGAAAGAAGAATTGCTCCGTTATTGGAAGTATATCGTTTCATTAATTTTTTTGTGTTTATTACTGCTTCAATATCAAGTCCCCGAAAAGGTTCATCCATGATGATTATCGTACTATCCAGCATAAAAGCCGCGATAAGCTGTATTTTCTTTTTCATTCCGTGTGAATATGTTTCAATCGGTTCTGATAAAGCTTTTTTCATATCAAATAGTTCAATAAGTTGATTTCTTTTTTGTATTGAATTACATTCGTACATAGAGAGAATGAAATCTAAATATTCCTTTCCTGTTAATGCTTCTGGTAACAGTAAATCGTCAGGAACATATGCAAGCTTTTTTTTAAAGGAAGCATCTTCATTAGTTAAATCGCCAATCATAATGTTTCCTTTATTTTGTTTAATAATGCCTAAAATACAGTTGATCATTGAAGTCTTTCCAGATCCGTTTGGGCCGGCAACCGCGACAATTTCTGCCGGCTTTACAGTTATATTAAAATCTTTCACAGCAGTCACATTATTTTTATACGTTTTGGTTAGATTTTCAATTGTTAACATATGACCTCCAGATGATTACAGACTTTCCGAACGAGACAGCCTATGAAAATCTTTAGAAAGCCATTAGGCATAAGGTATGGAAGTGAAGTCAGATTTGAAGTGGCTTTTGGTGTAATCGATCATCTTTAATCGGGTCAGGCTTTTTTTGACAGACAAGCAAAATTTTTCTTGTTCATTGTAAAGCAATATAAGTTTTAAGCTGCCAGAACAATTTGTGTTTCTTGATGCACTGTAGTCGTCCATCAACACGCGAACTTATAAAAGCCTGACTGAGGCCGCCGTTTAAAAAGGGTTTAATGCTTACTTAGTTTTTTAAGAATACTGCATGAGTCAGAAGGCTGCCTTTTATTCTTTGCTAAAGGGTTAAACCGCACGTCACAACGGTTTAACCCCGATGTTTATGTCTAAGAAGTAAGTGAGATGAATCCTCAGTATGTCTAAATACATTCTATGCTGACTTTTAATCCATTTACCCATTGAACTGATCCTGTAAAGCTGCCGTGTCCATTGTAAATACACCAAACTGCTGCTCCAAGAACGACTGTTGCACCAAGTCCCAAAAGGACAGCAATGAATACTAGAAACCATGCTTGATCCATGATAGCAGGTCTCATTACTGAATAGTCAACTTGCGGTGCAGTATACGTCATATTTTCACCTCCCATGTATAAAAAAATCGTAACACATAGAAAAATTCACTAAAATCACTCAATAGTCACGAATCAAAATCCCCAGAAAAAGAATAATTTACTATTTTTTCTATCCAGGAAACATTTTTTCTATAATTTAGGAAGTTAAAGTTGGTTGATTCATTACAGTTCAGTTTATTTGCTGTCGGTTCCTTTTAAAGGTAATTAAGTTTCTTCTATTAAAAAAGAAGCACATTTAGTGCACATTCCAAATAAAGTGTTAATCGTTATCGTTGTGCTTTTATTATATTGTGGCTTGATTCCAATATGAAAAAGTGGTAGTATAACAACTGTCTCAATCTATAACTTATAACTCTAATAAATTTTATAAAAGATGTTGACAACTTCTTTTAACGATGATATATTAATAGAGTCGCTTTTGACGAGAGGCAAAATGATCTTTGAAAACTAAACAAGACAAACGTACCTGTTAATTCTAGATTTTGTTTTAAAAAATCGCATAGGCGACTATGCGTAGTCAGTCAAACTTTTATTGGAGAGTTTGATCCTGGCTCAGGACGAACGCTGGCGGCGTGCCTAATACATGCAAGTCGAGCGGACCTTTGGAGGCTTACCTCCGAAAGGTTAGCGGCGGACGGGTGAGTAACACGTGGGTAACCTGCCTGTAAGACTGGGATAACTCCGGGAAACCGGGGCTAATACCGGATGCGTCACGAAACCGCATGGTTTTGTGATCAAAGGTGGCACTTGTGCTACCACTTACAGATGGACCCGCGGCGCATTAGCTAGTTGGTGAGGTAACGGCTCACCAAGGCAACGATGCGTAGCCGACCTGAGAGGGTGATCGGCCACACTGGGACTGAGACACGGCCCAGACTCCTACGGGAGGCAGCAGTAGGGAATCTTCCGCAATGGACGAAAGTCTGACGGAGCAACGCCGCGTGAGTGATGAAGGTTTTCGGATCGTAAAGCTCTGTTGTCAGGGAAGAACACGTGCCGGTTGAATAAGCCGGTACCTTGACGGTACCTGACCAGAAAGCCACGGCTAACTACGTGCCAGCAGCCGCGGTAATACGTAGGTGGCAAGCGTTGTCCGGAATTATTGGGCGTAAAGCGCGCGCAGGCGGTTCTTTAAGTCTGATGTGAAAGCCCCCGGCTCAACCGGGGAGGGTCATTGGAAACTGGGGAACTTGAGTGCAGAAGAGGAGAGTGGAATTCCACGTGTAGCGGTGAAATGCGTAGAGATGTGGAGGAACACCAGTGGCGAAGGCGACTCTCTGGTCTGTAACTGACGCTGAGGCGCGAAAGCGTGGGGAGCGAACAGGATTAGATACCCTGGTAGTCCACGCCGTAAACGATGAGTGCTAAGTGTTAGAGGGTTTCCGCCCTTTAGTGCTGCAGCAAACGCATTAAGCACTCCGCCTGGGGAGTACGGTCGCAAGACTGAAACTCAAAGGAATTGACGGGGGCCCGCACAAGCGGTGGAGCATGTGGTTTAATTCGAAGCAACGCGAAGAACCTTACCAGGTCTTGACATCCTCTGATCACCCTAGAGATAGGGCTTTCCCTTCGGGGACAGAGTGACAGGTGGTGCATGGTTGTCGTCAGCTCGTGTCGTGAGATGTTGGGTTAAGTCCCGCAACGAGCGCAACCCTTGATCTTAGTTGCCAGCATTCAGTTGGGCACTCTAAGGTGACTGCCGGTGACAAACCGGAGGAAGGTGGGGATGACGTCAAATCATCATGCCCCTTATGACCTGGGCTACACACGTGCTACAATGGGCAGAACAAAGGGCTGCGAGACCGCAAGGTTTAGCCAATCCCACAAATCTGTTCTCAGTTCGGATTGCAGGCTGCAACTCGCCTGCATGAAGCTGGAATCGCTAGTAATCGCGGATCAGCATGCCGCGGTGAATACGTTCCCGGGCCTTGTACACACCGCCCGTCACACCACGAGAGTTTGCAACACCCGAAGTCGGTGAGGTAACCATTTGGAGCCAGCCGCCGAAGGTGGGGCAGATGATTGGGGTGAAGTCGTAACAAGGTAGCCGTATCGGAAGGTGCGGCTGGATCACCTCCTTTCTAAGGATAATGAACGGAAACGAGGGAGCTCTCCCGAGAGCTTCCTCGGGACAGGTACGTACGATCTTGTTTAGTTTTGAAGGATCATTCCTTCAAATGAAGATGATGTTCTTTGAAAACTGGATAACGAAAGAGTAAGACATTCACATTGATTTTTTTGTAGTAAGTTCGATCTAACGGTTAAGTTAGAAAGGGCGCACGGTGGATGCCTTGGCACTAGGAGCCGATGAAGGACGGAACGAACACCGATATGCTTCGGGGAGCTGTAAGCAAGCTTTGATCCGGAGATTTCCGAATGGGGAAACCCTCTGTTCGTAATGGAACAGAATCTTATCTTGAATTCATAGAGATAAGAAGGCAGACCCGGGGAACTGAAACATCTAAGTACCCGGAGGAAGAGAAAGCAAACGCGATTCCCTAAGTAGCGGCGAGCGAAACGGGATTAGCCCAAACCAAGAGGCTTGCCTCTTGGGGTTGTAGGACACTTGATATGGAGTTACAAAGGAACGGGGTAGATGAAGAGGTCTGGAAAGGCCCGTCAAAGAAGGTAACAACCCTGTAGTTGAAAGTCCGTTCCCTCCCAAGTGGATCCTGAGTACGGCGGGACACGAGGAATCCCGTCGGAATCCGGGAGGACCATCTCCCAAGGCTAAATACTCCCTAGTGACCGATAGTGAACCAGTACCGTGAGGGAAAGGTGAAAAGCACCCCGGAAGGGGAGTGAAAGAGATCCTGAAACCGTGTGCCTACAAGTAGTCAGAGCCCGTTAACGGGTGATGGCGTGCCTTTTGTAGAATGAACCGGCGAGTTACGATCCCGTGCAAGGTTAAGTTGAAGAGACGGAGCCGCAGCGAAAGCGAGTCTGAATAGGGCGCATGAGTACGTGGTCGTAGACCCGAAACCAGGTGATCTACCCATGTCCAGGGTGAAGTTCAGGTAACACTGAATGGAGGCCCGAACCCACGCACGTTGAAAAGTGCGGGGATGAGGTGTGGGTAGGGGTGAAATGCCAATCGAACCTGGAGATAGCTGGTTCTCTCCGAAATAGCTTTAGGGCTAGCCTCAAGGTAAGAGTATTGGAGGTAGAGCACTGATTGGACGAGGGGCCCCTACCGGGTTACCGAATTCAGTCAAACTCCGAATGCCAAATACTTATCCTTGGGAGTCAGACTGCGAGTGATAAGATCCGTAGTCGAAAGGGAAACAGCCCAGACCGCCAGCTAAGGTCCCAAAGTATACGTTAAGTGGAAAAGGATGTGGAGTTGCTCAGACAACCAGGATGTTGGCTTAGAAGCAGCCACCATTTAAAGAGTGCGTAATAGCTCACTGGTCGAGTGACTCTGCGCCGAAAATGTACCGGGGCTAAACGTATCACCGAAGCTGCGGACTGTTCTTCGAACAGTGGTAGGAGAGCGTTCTAAGGGCTGTGAAGCCAGACCGGAAGGACTGGTGGAGCGCTTAGAAGTGAGAATGCCGGTATGAGTAGCGAAAGAGGGGTGAGAATCCCCTCCACCGAATGCCTAAGGTTTCCTGAGGAAGGCTCGTCCGCTCAGGGTTAGTCGGGACCTAAGCCGAGGCCGAAAGGCGTAGGCGATGGACAACAGGTTGATATTCCTGTACCACCTCCTTTCCGTTTGAGCAATGGGGGGACGCAGGAGGATAGGGTAAGCGCGGTGTTGGATATCCGCGTCCAAGCAGTTAGGCTAAGGAGATAGGTAAATCCGTTTCCTTATCAGGCTGAGCTGTGATGGCGAGTGAAATTTTAGTAGCGAAGTTCCTGATTCCACACTGCCAAGAAAAGCCTCTAGCGAGGAAAATGGTGCCCGTACCGCAAACCGACACAGGTAGGCGAGGAGAGAATCCTAAGGTGATCGAGAGAACTCTCGTTAAGGAACTCGGCAAAATGACCCCGTAACTTCGGGAGAAGGGGTGCTTCTTAGGGTGAATAGCCCCGAGAAGCCGCAGTGAATAGGCCCAGGCGACTGTTTAGCAAAAACACAGGTCTCTGCGAAGCCGCAAGGCGAAGTATAGGGGCTGACGCCTGCCCGGTGCTGGAAGGTTAAGGGGAGCGCTTAGCGTAAGCGAAGGTGCGAACTGAAGCCCCAGTAAACGGCGGCCGTAACTATAACGGTCCTAAGGTAGCGAAATTCCTTGTCGGGTAAGTTCCGACCCGCACGAAAGGCGCAACGATCTGGGCACTGTCTCAACGAGAGACTCGGTGAAATTATAGTACCTGTGAAGATGCAGGTTACCCGCGACAGGACGGAAAGACCCCGTGGAGCTTTACTGCAGCCTGATATTGAATGTTGGTACAGCTTGTACAGGATAGGTAGGAGCCTTTGAAACCGGAGCGCCAGCTTCGGTGGAGGCATCGGTGGGATACTACCCTGGCTGTATTGACCTTCTAACCCGCCGCCCTTATCGGGCGGGGAGACAGTGTCAGGTGGGCAGTTTGACTGGGGCGGTCGCCTCCTAAAATGTAACGGAGGCGCCCAAAGGTTCCCTCAGAATGGTTGGAAATCATTCGCAGAGTGTAAAGGCACAAGGGAGCTTGACTGCGAGACCTACAAGTCGAGCAGGGACGAAAGTCGGGCTTAGTGATCCGGTGGTTCCGCATGGAAGGGCCATCGCTCAACGGATAAAAGCTACCCCGGGGATAACAGGCTTATCTCCCCCAAGAGTCCACATCGACGGGGAGGTTTGGCACCTCGATGTCGGCTCATCGCATCCTGGGGCTGTAGTCGGTCCCAAGGGTTGGGCTGTTCGCCCATTAAAGCGGTACGCGAGCTGGGTTCAGAACGTCGTGAGACAGTTCGGTCCCTATCCGTCGTGGGCGCAGGAAATTTGAGAGGAGCTGTCCTTAGTACGAGAGGACCGGGATGGACGCACCGCTGGTGTACCAGTTGTTCTGCCAAGGGCATCGCTGGGTAGCTATGTGCGGACGGGATAAGTGCTGAAAGCATCTAAGCATGAAGCCCCCCTCAAGATGAGATTTCCCATTCCCTATGGAAGTAAGATCCCTGAAAGATGATCAGGTAGATAGGTCTGAGGTGGACGTGTGGTGACACATGGAGCTGACAGATACTAATCGATCGAGGACTTAACCTAGTTTAATTGAATGTCATATACTCCCCACGTTATCCAGTTTTGAGAGAACATATCTCTCTTACGGTTCACTTATCGAACCCAAGAGGGTTCCCGAGGAACAAGGAATTCTAGGAATCGAGTGAAGGAGCACCGGAGCGTACTTAAGTACGTGAGGATGCGACTGAACGAAGATGACAACGAAGTCCGCCGTTCATCGGAAGCCGTAACCCATAGTTTGGTGGCGATGGCGAAGAGGTCACACCCGTTCCCATGCCGAACACGGAAGTTAAGCTCTTCAGCGCCGATGGTAGTTGGGGGATTCCCCCTGTGAGAGTAGGACGTTGCCAGGCTATATTGAAAAAACAAGCTGTCTCCCTTTTTATAGTGAGACAGCTTGTTTTTTTTATGGTTATGGCTGTTTAACTATAAAAAGGGAGACATTTTTAACAGATAACGAAATATAAATTCAAGAAATTTTAGCCTTGCTGCTTCTGATAAAATAAAAGAACAAATCATTTTATTCTTCTTGTTGATAAAGCTAAATATTGAAAATCATAATGTCATTCAAAACAAGGCATTAACAACCAAGAAGCAGAATGTAAAGATTCTGTACACATTTCTTTATTTTTAATATACCTTATCCTTTTTAGCACATTTTAAGAAATTTTTGTTGATGCATAAACTATAATTTTCAGGCGTGACACTGAGGAAGCTTGATGATCATAAGTATACATGTAAATAATATTAAATAGCTTTATACAACGTGAGACAGCCTTATACAGCTTGATTGAAATTAGGGATGCCTGGAACATTATGTTGTTTCTTTTGCTAGGATATGGCCTTTAAAACGATGTTTTTTAAGACGATAGAATTCCCCGGCAAATACAATTCCACATCATACTAGTAAAAAATAGAGGATAACTAGATGGTGAAAAATATTGAATGGGTTTATTAAGAAATCTATCTCGATATAAAGCCATTACGACTATTATTTTACTGCGTTGATACTTGGCAGACTTTCAACTAAAAGAAAGTTAATAATATCTCTATCGTACTATCACCCAACGATATAATCAAAAGCAAATATCTTAGCTTTTCAATTCAATCATCTAGCTCATTTGCACTTATTAATAAGGAATACTAGCCTAGATATTTAGCGGTTTTTCCTATATAATTAGTATAGGGAATCTATCTAAAAATTGTTCTTGTTTTATCCTGAAAAATATTTGCTTAATAAAACAATTAATTTTTTTAAAAAAAGTCTTTACAAAGTACTTGCAGCATGTATATAATAGTTCTTGTCAGCTTAACGAAAAGCTTTGATAACTTAACGGAGGATTAGCTCAGCTGGGAGAGCATCTGCCTTACAAGCAGAGGGTCGGCGGTTCGAGCCCGTCATCCTCCATCATGTTTAACCATACATATTTAATATTGAAAAATAATAAATATGCCGGTGTAGCTCAATTGGTAGAGCAACTGACTTGTAATCAGTAGGTTGGGGGTTCAAGTCCTCTTGCCGGCACCATTAATTTATGTTATACTAGACAAGTCGCTCTTTTATCAAGAATATTTTCTTTTTAGAAGAGAAATGTATACATGATAATAAGTCATATTTTGAGTGTTGACAGCACAAGAGCCATTAGCTCAGTCGGTAGAGCATCTGACTTTTAATCAGAGGGTCGAAGGTTCGAGTCCTTCATGGCTCACCACTGCTATGCGGGTGTGGCGGAATTGGCAGACGCGCTAGACTTAGGATCTAGTGTCTTTGACGTGGGGGTTCGAGTCCCTTCACCCGCATGATTTTTGCGGAAGTAGTTCAGTGGTAGAACATCACCTTGCCAAGGTGGGGGTCGCGGGTTCGAATCCCGTCTTCCGCTTAACTGCTGCTTGCCGGGATGGTGGAATTGGCAGACACACAGGACTTAAAATCCTGCGGTAGGTGACTACCGTGCCGGTTCAAGTCCGGCTCTCGGCATACGATCACGCGCCCGTAGCTCAATTGGATAGAGCGTTTGACTACGGATCAAAAGGTTAGGGGTTCGACTCCTCTCGGGCGCGCCATACTATTATGAAAACGGGAAGTAGCTCAGCTTGGTAGAGCACTTGGTTTGGGACCAAGGGGTCGCAGGTTCGAATCCTGTCTTCCCGACCATTCCTTTGGGGCCTTAGCTCAGCTGGGAGAGCGCCTGCCTTGCACGCAGGAGGTCAGCGGTTCGATCCCGCTAGGCTCCATAAATACAATATAACATTTTCATTATGGCGGTGTAGCTCAGCTGGCTAGAGCGTACGGTTCATACCCGTGAGGTCGGGGGTTCGATCCCCTCCGCCGCTACCATAGATTTCGGACCTTTAGCTCAGTTGGTTAGAGCAGACGGCTCATAACCGTCCGGTCGTAGGTTCGAGTCCTACAAGGTCCACCACTCGGAGGAATACCCAAGTCTGGCTGAAGGGATCGGTCTTGAAAACCGACAGGGGTGTCAAAGCCCGCGGGGGTTCGAATCCCTCTTCCTCCGCCATTTATATCTAATAATAATAATATTTATATCTCATATCATCGCGGGGTGGAGCAGTTCGGTAGCTCGTCGGGCTCATAACCCGAAGGTCGCAGGTTCAAATCCTGCCCCCGCAACCAAAATGGTCCGGTAGTTCAGTTGGTTAGAATGCCTGCCTGTCACGCAGGAGGTCGCGGGTTCGAGTCCCGTCCGGACCGCCATCTTAAAAGTACATATGTGGCTCGGTAGCTCAGTTGGTAGAGCAACGGACTGAAAATCCGTGTGTCGGCGGTTCGATTCCGTCCCGAGCCACCACTGTTTTATTTTGATTCTGGCGGTTGTGGCGAAGTGGTTAACGCACCAGATTGTGGCTCTGGCACTCGTGGGTTCGATTCCCATCAATCGCCCCATACAAGATCAAATGCGGGTGTAGTTTAGTGGTAAAACCTCAGCCTTCCAAGCTGATGTCGTGAGTTCGATTCTCATCACCCGCTCCATTTTAAATCATGGGCCTGTAGCTCAGCTGGTTAGAGCGCACGCCTGATAAGCGTGAGGTCGATGGTTCGAGTCCATTCAGGCCCACCATGATTTATTATTCCACAGTAGCTCAGTGGTAGAGCTATCGGCTGTTAACCGATCGGTCGTAGGTTCGAATCCTACCTGTGGAGTCTTGGAGAAGTACTCAAGTGGCTGAAGAGGCGCCCCTGCTAAGGGTGTAGGTCGTGTAAGCGGCGCGAGGGTTCAAATCCCTCCTTCTCCGCCATTTATGTTACATATTTCAATATGGCCCGTTGGTCAAGCGGTTAAGACACCGCCCTTTCACGGCGGTAACACGGGTTCGAATCCCGTACGGGTCATCCAATCACCTTGCAAAGCTAGTTGCAAGGTTTTTTATATGAATTTTTTTATAATAAAAACACAATGATTTTAAAAACAATAAAACAAAATATTTCGGTTTCCTCTGTGGAAAAATATGTATGTTTCGTGTGCATGTTACTCGGGTATCATAAAGTATGTTTATAACATTACCCTATAAAACCGATCGGATCATGTGCCAATTGAAAGAAGAAATTAATAAGAAAAATGCCTGAATCTTTTGTTTATTGTATTGTGATATTTGAAAATGTTAGATAAGATAAAATAAAAAAGAGTTCATTATAGTATCAATTTATGTCATAAAATCTCTCGTTTTATATTCTTGCACTAGAAAAATACACCACAAATCTTAGCAATCAACCTCAATAACTTAATTATAATAATTATACTTGGTCAACTTTTTTTGCTCCTTATTATTTACTTTGAAATCAATATTGTTTAGACACATTTATCTTTCATTCATGTGATTTTTTATAATTTCGACTTAATTCGCGATATTTGTCATTAAAAAATATGATTATTTAGCAGGAAATTCTAACTTTTTTTTGAATAAAATATATAAAATTGATGCGATAGGTCAGAAAGGATGAAAGAAATGCCCGTTGCCACCCCGACAGATTTTGAAATTCATTTATTTCACGAAGGAAACCTGTATAAAAGCTACGACATATTTGGAGCTCATGTTACAGAAAACAATGGGGAAAAAGGAATGCACTTTTGTGTATGGGCCCCGCATGCTAAACAAGTTAGAGTGGTTGGCGATTTTAATAATTGGTCAGGTGAAAACCATGAAATGTATAAGGTAAGCCAGGGAGGAATCTGGTCTTTGTTTATTTCCGGAATTCAGACATTCCAGCTTTATAAGTATGAAATTGTCTGCCAAAACGGAAATACATTGCTAAAGTCTGATCCTTATGCTTTTTATTCAGAAAAGAGACCTAAAACAGCGTCAATCACTTATGATTTATCTGGATACATATGGAATGACCGAAAATGGATTCAGAAAAAAAAGATTAAGCCTATTTATCAAAAACCTGTCATGATTTACGAATTCCATTTTGGGTCATGGAAAAAGAAAGATGATGGAAGCCTTTACTCATACCGAGAAATGGCAGACCTTCTCATTCCATATGTGGTTGATTATGGCTTCACACACATTGAGTTAATGCCAATCATTGAACATCCATATGATCGGTCCTGGGGGTATCAGGGGACAGGATATTACAGCGCTACCAGCCGGTTTGGAACTCCTCATGATTTAATGTATTTCATTGACAAATGCCATCAAAACGAAATCGGAGTCATTATGGATTGGGTGCCGGGCCATTTTTGTAAGGATGCACATGGCTTGTATATGTTTGATGGTGAACCGGTCTATGAATATTCAAATGAGCATGACCGCGAGAATTGGGTGTGGGGAACGGCAAATTTTGACCTGGGAAAAACAGAGGTTCACAGCTTTCTGATTTCCAGTGCGATGTTTTGGATTGATAATTTTCATATTGATGGATTTCGAGTAGATGCAGTCGCAAATTTATTATATTGGCCAAATCAAGGAGATGCTGTGGAAAACCCTTTTGCGGTCAATTTTCTAAAAAAATTGAATGAACAAGTATTTAATCAGGATCCCAATTTTTTAATGATCGCAGAGGATTCCACCAATTGGCCAAAGGTAACTCATCCCGTCTATGAAGGAGGGTTAGGCTTTAATTACAAGTGGAACATGGGCTGGATGAATGATGTATTGAAGTACATGGAAGCTGATGTAAGTGAGAGGGGAAATTTGCATAATCTGATAACGTTTTCACTCTTATATGCTTACAGTGAAAACTATATATTGCCCTTTTCACATGATGAAGTCGTTCACGGGAAAAGGTCTCTGTTAAATAAAATGTCTGGGGACTATTGGCAAAAGTTTGCCCAGTACCGCTTATTGCTAGGTTATATGATTGCGCATCCAGGTAAAAAGCTTTTGTTTATGGGCGGAGAATTTGCCCAGTTTGATGAATGGAAAGATTTAGAGCAGCTTGATTGGTTTTTGGATGAGTATGAAATGCATCATAAAGCAGCAATATTTTCAAGAGATCTCATACGTTTGTATCTTAAACAGAAAATCCTTTTTGAAACTGATCATAAGCAAGAGGGATTCGAGTGGATTGATGCAGACAATCGGGAGCAGTCGATTTTTTCATTTATACGTTTTGGTATGAGGCCAAATGAAGCGCTTATCGTCGTTTGTAACTTTACACCTGCTGTATATCATGAATACAACATAGGAGTCCCGTTTGAAACGAAATATACTGAAGTTATGAATAGTGACGATGAGAGATATGGAGGATCTCATCAGATCAATCCAAAGCCGCTTGTAGCTAAGGAAGGCCAAGTTCACAATAAGCCCTTTTTTATTTCCATGACGATCCCTCCTTATGGAATTTCAGTTCTTAGAGCAGTCAAAAAGAGAGGAGCGAAGAAAAAATGAAAAAGCAATGTGTGGCGATGCTGCTCGCCGGTGGGAAAGGCAGCAGACTCAGCTCATTAACACAAAACCTGGCAAAGCCAGCTGTCTCTTTCGGGGGTAAATATCGTATTATTGATTTTACATTGAGCAACTGCACCAATTCAGGGATTGATACAGTTGGAGTTCTTACGCAATATCAGCCTCTCGTCTTAAATTCCTATATCGGAATCGGAAGCGCTTGGGATCTTGATCGTAAAAATGGCGGGGTGACCGTCCTCCCTCCTTACGCAGAGTCCTCAGAAGTGAAATGGTATAAAGGCACAGCCAGCGCCATTTATGAAAATCTTAATTACTTAAAACAATACGATCCAGAGTATGTATTAATCCTATCAGGAGATCATATTTACAAGATGGACTACAGTAAAATGCTGGACTATCACATTGAGAAAAAAGCAGATGCCACAATTTCTGTGATTGAAGTACCGTGGGATGAAGCAAGCCGCTTTGGCATAATGAATACAGATGAAAATCTGGAAATTACCAAATTTGATGAAAAACCGGCCAATCCAAAAAGTAACCTTGCTTCCATGGGCATCTACATTTTTAATTACTCCGTTCTTAAAAATTTTCTTGAGATGGATGCGAGAAACCAGCACTCGAGCCATGATTTTGGAAAGGATATCATTCCACTTCTGCTTGAAGAAAAGAAAAATCTTGTTGCTTATCCTTTCAAAGGGTACTGGAAAGACGTCGGGACAGTTAAAAGTCTTTGGGAGGCAAATATGGATTTACTAGAAGATTCCTCCGGTTTGAATTTATTTGATCATGATTGGCGGATCTATTCAGTTAATCCGAATCATCCTCCGCAATTTATTTCCAGCCAAGCCGAGCTATCAGAATCTTTAGTTAACGAAGGTTGCGTGGTTTACGGCAATGTTACGAAGTCGGTGCTGTTTCAGGGTGTGACGATTGGCGCAAATTCAACTATTTATCAGTCTGTTATCATGCCTAATGTAACGATTGGTGAAAACGTAACGATTGAGAATGCCATCGTGCCAAGCGGGATGACAATACCGGACGGATTTACGGCAAAGCCTGAAAAACAGGGTACAGATGTGTTGCTTATATCCGAGGATTTTGTTGAAAAGACGTTAATATAAAAGGTCAAAAGAGGCAATACAATTTGAGTGGAAATTCTCCAAAAGGAGGAATGGCGTAAAAGCAAAGTAATCAAAATATGAAGCAGGGAGAGGTGCAAATTTGATGAGTAATCAATTATTGGGTATTATTGATGCTACAACACAAAAAGAATCACTTCGGGACTTAACTGTTCAACGCTCTTTAGGGGCAATCCCATTTGCAGGGAGGTACCGCTTGATTGATTTTATCCTTTCCAGCATGGTTAACTCTGGGATTCGAAGCGTGGGTATATTTCCAAAATACCATTATCGTTCATTAATGGACCACTTAGGATCGGGGAAAGAGTGGGATTTAAGCAGAAAAAGGGATGGTCTCTTCTTTTTTCCTTCCCCTCATTTGCATCATGAATACGATGAATTTGGATCGTTTCGACAGTTTTCAGACCATTTGGATTACTTCCACAGAAGCTCTCAAGAGTATGCTGTTATTACGAACAGCCATACTATCTGCAACATTAATTTTCAATACGTGTTAGAAAAGCATCTTGAACTTGATTGTGACATAACCGAACTATATCAAGACGGTCAAAGTCTTCAAATTTATATCATGGCGAAAAGCTTGTTAAAAGATTTAATCTACGGCCATGTTGACCAGGGATTTAAGACGCTGCAGGAAGTCGTCTCCAGTTCGCAAAGCTCATTAACCATTTGCCGTTATGAATACGCGGGATATGCAGCGGTCATTGATACCATTGAAAATTATTTCATTCATAGTTTACAGCTTATTCAGCCTCAATATTGGCAGCAGATTTTCTTACCTCAAATGCCGATTTATACGAAGGTGAAGGATGAACCTCCTACCAAATACTACAACAGCAGCAAGGTGAAAAATTCAATGATTGCCAACGGCTGCTTGATCGCTGGAGAGGTTGAAAATTCGATTATCTTTAGAGGGGTTACGATCGGAGAAGGCACAAAAATTAAAAACAGTATCGTTATGCAAAAGTCTCAAATTGGGGATAATTGTACACTGGAGCAAGTAATTGCTGATAAAGATGTTAGGGTCGGAAACAAAAGCGAAATTGCCGGAACAATGAAAATGCCATATGTATTAAGAAAAGGTCTCGTACAAGGAGCGTTGATGAACTCTTGAAGGTATTATTTACAGTAGCAGAATGTGTACCATTCGTAAAATCAGGCGGGCTGGCCGACGTGGCGGGTGCTTTGCCTAAAGAGTTACTAAAAAAAGGAATCGAAATCGCAGTTATGATACCGAAATACGGATTTATCCCGGCGGACTATTTACAGCGTATGGAGAAGGTTGGAGAATGCACTGTGCAAGTCGGCTGGAGAAGGCAATATTGTGGAATTGAATCGCTCATTCATGATGGTGTTACTTACTATTTTCTTGATAATGAATACTATTTCAAACGGGATTCGTTATATGGTCACTATGATGACGGAGAAAGGTTTGCTTTTTTTTCTAGAGCTGTTTTTGAAGCAGCAAAAGAGATCGGCTTTCAACCTGACATCATACACACACATGACTGGCATACCGCGATGACAAACTATTTGCTGAAGGAAGAATATAACTACACGAGATTTTTTCAGCACACAAAAAGCATATTTACAATCCATAACCTGCAATTTCAAGGATCCTTTCCGAGGGACGTTACCCATGATCTTTTCGGTTTGGATATGTCTCATTTTACGTATGAAAAGCTGGAGTTTCACGGTCTCGTAAACTATATGAAAGCGGGAATTGTTTCAGCCGATTATATTACGACCGTCAGTCCAACCTACCGGAATGAAATTTTAACCGATTATTATGGTGAGAGAATGAATCATGTTCTTCGCTATAGGGAAAAGGATTTAGTGGGAATTTTAAATGGCATAGATGATACAACTTATAATCCGGAAACCGATCCTGTACTTATAAAAAAATTCAGTGTAAACGAATTGGATGGAAAACAGACGAACAAACAAGAGCTTCAGTCCATGTTTGGCTTACAGGAAGAAAAAGACGTGCCGATAATCGCAATTGTCAGTCGTCTTACAAAGCAAAAGGGACTTGATTTGCTGAAAGGCATTATGCATGAAATTCTAGAATTGCCGATTCAATTTATCGTTTTAGGGACAGGGGATCGAGAGTTTGAAGACTACTTCCGTTATTTGGAGTGGGCATATTCGAACAAGTGCAGAGCATATATTGGTTTTGATGAAGGAATTGCACGCAAAATTTATGCTGGCTCGGATATGTTTTTAATGCCTTCAAGCTTTGAACCATGCGGCTTAGGCCAATTAATTGCTCTCAAATACGGAAGCATCCCTATCGTTCGTGAAACGGGAGGGTTAAATGACACCGTTCAATCATATAGAGAAGATACCCGAACTGGGAACGGTTTTTCGTTCGTGAATTTTAATGCTCACGATATGAAGCACACAATTGAGAGGGCATTGTATTTCTATGGCAAAAAGGAAATATGGCATCACATTGTCAAACGTGCAATGGCTGAAGACAATAGCTGGTCAAGGTCTGCAGATTTGTATTTAAATATGTATACAGATCTTATCAGAGGGAGTGGCGGGGATGTTCTCAACTAAGGAAAGGTTTAAAAACTGCTTTGCCAAACGTTTGGAAATGATGTGCGGAAAACGATTACAAGATTCAACGACTCTTGATCAATATCAAACTCTCGGCCAAATGGTACGTGAGCATATCAGTACAAACTGGATTCGGACAAATGAAAAAAACAGGTCATTTCAGGAAAAACAAATGTATTATCTTTCGATTGAATTTCTATTCGGACAATTTCTTGGTCAAAATTTATTAAACTTAGGGGTCCGTGAGACAGTTAAGGAAGGCTTAAAAGACCTTGAGATTTCACTCGATGAGATAGAAAAGGCTGAACCGGACGCTGCGCTTGGTAATGGCGGATTGGGAAGGCTGGCTGCTTGTTTTCTAGATTCATTAGCCACTCTGAATCTACCTGGAAACGGCATGGGAATCCGTTATAAATACGGACTTTTTGAGCAAAGGATTGTCGATGGAAACCAAGTAGAGCTGCCGGAACAATGGCTGAAGTCTGGAAATGTGTGGGGAGTGCGCAACTCCGACCAAGCGATTGATATTCAATTTTGGGGTATCGTGCATCCTGATACATCAAGTGACAGGCTTGAATTCCGCCATGAAAAAGCCATGGTGATTACTGCTATTCCATATGATATCCCTATGATTGGTGCACATACGGATACAGTAAATACATTAAGGCTGTGGAGCGCAGAGCCGTCATCCAATTACAAGGAATATAATTTGCTTACATATAAAAGAGAAACAGAAGCAGTTTCAGAATTTTTGTATCCTGATGATACGTATGACGACGGGAAAATTCTCAGGCTCAAGCAACAGTATTTTCTCGTCTCGGCAAGCTTGCAAAGCATCGTAAAAAGCTATCGGAAAGCACATTCTACGTTGAAGGATTTTCATGAAAAGGTTGCGATTCATATTAACGATACCCACCCTTCACTCGCCATTCCCGAACTGATGAGGATCTTGCTGGATGAAGAAAAAATGGGGTGGGATGAAGCCTGGCATATTACCATTCATACATTTTCCTATACAAATCATACAATTCTTTCTGAAGCACTTGAGAAATGGCCGATCTATTTAATTAAGCCGTTGCTTCCAAGAATTTATATGATCATAAATGAAATTAATGAAAAATTTTGCAGGTGGGTCTGGGAGCAGCATCCGGGAGATTGGAATCGAATTGAAAACCTTGCTGTCATAGCTCACGGTGTTGTGAAAATGGCTCATTTGGCAATTGTCGGAAGCCACAGTGTGAACGGGGTGGCAAAGATTCACTCGGATCTTTTAAAAGAGAAGGAAATGAATCATTTTTATCTGATTTTCCCCGAAAAGTTTAACAATAAAACAAATGGAATTTCCCACAGAAGATGGCTGCTTAAAGCCAATCCGGAGCTCACGAACCTTATTACCGATGCCATAGGTGAAAAGTGGAAGAAGAACCCGGATGAATTAATCAACTTGACGCCATTTGCTTATGATTCATCATTTATCGAAGTTTTTCAAGCAGTAAAAAGAAAAAGAAAAGAAGATTTGATCCGGGTGATTAAGGATTCTACCGGTTTTGTTGTAAATTCTGATAGCATTTTTGACGTTCAGGTGAAACGGCTCCATGCTTATAAGCGGCAGCTGTTAAATGTTCTGCATATTATGCATTTATACAATCATCTAAAAGAGGATCGGTCAGCCGGCCTCTATCCTCAAACGTTTATTTTTGGCGCAAAAGCATCACCAAGCTATTATTATGCAAAAAAAGTGATAAAACTGATTCACTCGGTAGCAGAAATCATAAATAATGACCCTCAGGTGAACGATAAAATCAAGGTTATTTTTCTGCCGAATTATAGGGTTTCAATTGCCGAGCAAATTTTTCCGGCCGCTGATGTAAGTGAACAAATATCAACAGCCAGCAAAGAGGCTTCGGGTACTGGAAATATGAAGTTTATGATGAACGGTGCAATTACACTCGGAACGTTGGATGGAGCGAATATTGAAATTCTTGAACGCGTCGGTCCAGATAATATATATACGTTTGGCTTGCAAGCGGATGAGGTCGTCAGCTATTACGAAAAAGGCGGCTATCGTTCACGTGAATATTACCAGCATGACAGGAGAATCAAAGAGGTTGTCGATCAGTTGATGAATGGCATTTTTGCCGATCAGCCATATGAATTCGAAGCCATATACGATTCGTTACTGGACCATAATGACGAGTATTTTATCCTTAGGGATTTTAGTACCTATGCCGAAGCCCATAAAAAAATTCAAAAAGATTATCAAAATAAAGCCAAATGGGCCGAAAAAGCGATTATAAACATTGCCTGTTCCGGGCACTTCTCCAGTGACGCGACAATCGAACGATATTCTGAGGAGATTTGGAATATCAAGCCAAGGGATACAAGAATCATTTTAAGCCCTTAATACAAAGAGGAATTCCCTAAAGTGGGGATTCCTCTTTGCAATTACTCATCGTACGGCTTTTTTTCGGATGCAGGCAGGTCCCCCCAGCTTACCATTGAATCTGCTTCATCCAGTTGTTCTTCGTATTCCTGGTGTTCATTAGAAGGATAAATTTTCATTGGATTTCCATAAAGATCAGTAGCTGCAAAGTTTTCATAATCTTCTACATAGCCAACATCTTCTTCAGATTCCATATATACGTCATTATACGAAACAGGAGGAGTTTCCATATCTTGCGGTGTTTGCGAATTCCCATAGCTCTCTACCTCTTGATAGGCGTCCTCGGAATCATATCCTGCAATGTTTTTTTCATCATGTTCGAATTTTCCAAATGGCGGGTGCAGCACCTCTTCTTCAACCGGACGATTCTTTGAAACCTCTTCGTCTGGCGTATGCTGCTTGCAAGTGACAGCTGTGGGGATGACAGCAAGTCTGTCCAATGGTATGTCTTGGCCGCATACCTCGCATTTGCCGTATGTTCCTTTTTTGATGTTGTCGAGCGCATGATCAATTTCCCTAAGATGTTCTCTTTCATGTGCGTACAATGCAATATCTTTTTCTCGTTCATACAGCTCGGTAGCCTGATCTCCGGGATGGTTATCGTAGGATGACAATCCGCCGGTTGAATCATAAGGGAAGGACACCGAGGTTCCAAAATTGTTATTATCTTTTAATCGTGACAACAGCTCGTTCTTAGCCGCTTCCAGCTCATTTTTTAATCGATTTTTTTGATCCTCTGTAAGCAATAATTCCACCTCTTTTTTCTAATTGCTTTACAGGTAGTATGAGCTTTTTTTCCGAGAAATAATTCACGAACAAAAAAAGAGCTCGGAGGAAAGCTCTATTAGACAAAATAATCAAGGAGTAATGCAATCGTAAGCAGGACTCCGAAAATTGTATTCGTTTGCGCAGTTGATTTCATCGCATTCATAAGTTCTTTTGGAATTGATTTTTTCTTAAATTCCCTTACGGCTATATAGCTTTTCACCAGGCTGAAAAGGACAAGAAGCGTCCAAGGTGAAAGGATTCCTAAAGCAATAAACAAGACAACTAGCATATTTGCTGCTAAGAAGAAACCAGCTAAAATGTCGGTTGCTCTTTTTCTTCCGACAAGTATTGCCAAGGTTTTTCTTCCGTTTTCTTTATCCCCCTCGAGATCCCGAATGTTGTTCGATAACAAAATGGCGCCGATCAGAATGGAAACAGGAATCGAAATCAAGAAAATATTAGTGTTCCATTCACCTGTTTGAATGTAATAAGAAATTCCCACTAATCCTACGCCCATAAGACCACCTGAAGCCACTTCGCCAAAAGGAGTGTATGCGATGGGAAGTGGCCCTCCTGTGTAAAAATAGCCAATTGCCATGCAAAAAACCCCTATAAGAGCGATCCACCAGCTTGATGAAATACAGATAAAGACACCAAGAAGTGCCGAGAAAATAAAAAGTAAATAAGCAAGATACAGTACAGTCTTTGGTTTTACGCCGTTACGTACGATGGCCCCGCCTATCCCTACCGAATTTTCATTATCTAAGCCTCGGACATAGTCAAAATATTCGTTGAACATGTTGGTTGCAACTTGAATAGAAAGAGAAGCAATCAGCATGGCGAGAAATACCCAAATGTTGATTTGTCCGGATGGTAAAGCCAGCACTGTTCCGATCGTCACTGGAATAAATGCAGCAGTTAACGTGTGAGGCCTTAAAAGCATCCACCAAATCCGCCAGTTTTTATCAGGTTTGATTTTTGACACATTACCTGATAGTGATTGATGTTGCATATCTATTCTCCTTTTTATAAAAATACGTACTCATCCACTCTTAAGTTTAGAAAAACTTTAAAAAGGTGTCAATGGAAGGATGTAAATCATGTTTAAAATTCTTTTCTCCATCTTGAACGAATAAGAGCCAATGCTTTTTTAAAACGGAAAATAGGTTTATAATAAACAGTATATGAACTTAAATCTGCTCCCGCCCGTATTGACAGGCTGATATAAGCAGGTGTATGTTGATGAAAGTAATTTTGGATTTTGGAGGGAGTAATCATGGTGACAGTGATCCAGCATACTTTGCTGCAAGAAGCTTCTCTTGCATTAAATAAAGCAAAAAAAGTCAACCATGCGATCCTATTAAGTTATTCGAAGCAAATTGAGTCGATAGATCCTTTGGCGTTTTTTTCTAATGGCGAGAAGCAGTATGCCGGACAACGTTTTTTTTGGTCAGATTCAAATTCTGATTTGAAGATAATAGGACTTGGAAAAGAAGTGATTTTTCAAGCAGAAGACAATGCAGAAAATAGATTTCGCGTGATTCATGAAAAATGGGAGCGCTTTAAAAATGATTCCTGCCATATACATGATGGTGCTTGTTCGGATATAGCAGCAGTAGGTCCATTACTTTTTGGAGGTTTTTCGTTCGATCCGAAAGAAGAAAAAGCTCCACACTGGAACCATTTTTCCGCCGGGAAATTTTTTGTCCCCGCTTTAATGTTGACGATCTCTTCATCTGGGGCTTTCCTTACCGCAAATCGATGGACTTACGGGGAAGAAGATGCTGAACAGGCTTTACGCAAGCTGCTCAAATCCGTTTCATCCGCAAACGAAGCCGCGTGTTCGACTAAACAACGTACTAAACTAAATTCAATTGAAGAAAAAAATACGAGAGAGTGGATGAATGCGGTTCGTAGCGCAACAGAGGAAATCAAAAAAAAGAATTATGATAAAATTGTGCTTGCCAGAGAGGTATTGGCTACATATGAAGAAAACATTAAGCTGGACCATGTCATTGCCACGCTTTTACATGAGCAAAAAACAAGCTATGTTTATGTTGTAGAAGAAGGTGCACAAAGCTTTATTTCTGCATCACCTGAACGGTTAATCAGAAAAGAAGGAAGCAATGTCTCCTCTTCGTGCATTGCCGGATCAATCAAAAGAGGCAAGACAGATGAAGAGGATGAGCAGCTGGGCAGAGAACTGTTGTCCGATCAAAAAAATCGTATGGAGCACCAAATCGTCGTTAATATGATCAATGACGCTTTTTTAGCTAACTGTACTGCAGTGAAAAAGCCGGAAAAACCAGGCTTATATAAAACGAAAAACATTCAGCACCTGTATACGCCAATTACCGGAACAATTAATGAAAAAGCGTCTCTTTTTGATCTGATTCACAAGCTTCACCCTACACCAGCTGTCGGCGGAGAACCTCGTGAACTTGCGCTGGAGTTTATTAGGAACGTAGAGCCGATGAACAGAGGCTGGTACGCCGCACCTGTAGGCTGGATCGACTGCAAAGACAACGGTGAATTTATCGTTGCCCTCCGTTCCGGTTTGATAGAACGCAATCAGGCGAGGTTGTTTGCCGGATGCGGCATAGTTGAGGATTCTGATCCGGAAAAAGAGTTTGAAGAAACACAAATTAAGCTGAGACCGATGCTTTCCGCTCTTGGAGGAATGTAGTGATGACGAACCCAATTACGAATTATATTGGCTGCTTTATGAATGAGCTTGCTGTCAGCGGAGTTAGCGAAGCGGTCATTTGTCCCGGATCCAGATCAACGCCGCTTGCTATCATGGCCAGCGCCCACCCGGAAATACATACGCATGTGCTTATTGATGAACGCTCGGCGGCATTTTTTGCGCTCGGCTTGGCTAAAGCGAGCGGGAAGCCGGTCATGCTCATATGTACCTCCGGAACAGCAGGGGCAAATTTTTATCCCGCAATTATCGAAGCCAATTACTCAAGAGTGCCGCTTGTCATCGTGACAGCTGATCGTCCGCATGAGTTGAGGGATGCAGGTGCACCTCAGGCCATAGATCAGCAATTTTTGTACGGCAACTTTGTTAAATGGTTCACAGACTTGGCTCTGCCTGAAGAGCGTGAAGAAATGTTACCCTATGTTCGGCGAATTGCGTTAAGAGCCGGAAGTGAGGCTGCAAGGCACCCAAGAGGGCCTGTGCATGTCAATGTTCCATTGAGAGAACCACTAATGCCAGACTTGGAGTCACTTCCTTTCGAAAAAGAAAAAACTGCAAACAAACAGCTGCATATAAGAAACCGTATAGTTGAGACGAAGATCGAATTCTTTGAGACTCTTATTCCAGAGCTTGAGAAACGTAAAGAAGGCTTGATTGTTTGCGGAGAGCTGGCTGATGATGAAACGAGAGAATTTGTTTTAAAGCTTTCCCGGCATTTAAAATACCCAATTCTGGCGGATCCTTTATCCAATTTACGAAATAGCGGTCATGATGCAAGCACAATTATTGACGCATATGATTCATTTTTAAAAGATGAAACAATTCAGGAGTTTATTTTTCCGGAAATTGTCATACGGTTTGGGCCAATGCCAGTATCAAAGCCGCTGTTTCAGCTGTTGCAAAAGCATCCGGAAATTAGCCAAATCGTTGTTGATCCGGGAGGAGGATGGAGGGATCCGACCTTAAATAGCACATGGATGCTAAACAGCAGTGAAGAGGTGTTTATCCAAACAGTTCTTGAACATGCTGAACCAAATGATGATTCAACATGGGTGAAAAAATGGAAGTTTGTAAATGACAGATTTCGTTTTCATTTGAAACGCATGGACCTGGAGGATGATTGGTTTGAGGGCAAGGTTTATCAAGTCCTTCAACCGCTGATTCCTGATAATAGTTCAGTCTTTTTAGGAAACAGCATGCCGATCCGAGATGCAGATACATTTTTTGGAACGGAAAACCGTTCTTATCGGCTGTTTGCAAACCGAGGGGCTAATGGGATTGATGGAGTTGTTTCCACCGCTATTGGGGTCAGAGAGGCGACGAAGAGACCAGTGACTTTAGTGATCGGCGATTTGTCCTTTTACCATGATTTAAATGGTTTGCTCGCTTGCAAAACTCTTAATATTCCATTGACCATTATATTAATTAATAATGATGGCGGAGGTATTTTTTCATTTCTGCCGCAGTCTACTGAAAAAATATATTTTGAATCATTATTCGGCACACCGACAGGGCTCGAATTTGAACATGCGGCAAAACTTTATGGAGGATATTATGTGGTGCCTGATTCATGGGAGCAATTCATTAAAGTCTACAAATCAAGCGTAAATTCCCCTGGCCTGCATGTAATCGAAGTGAAAACAAACCGGGAGAATCGTGTGGAAATCCATCGAAATTTGCTGCAAAAAGTTTCCCGGGAAATAAGAAAAGAGTGGCCGTTTTGAGAATCACTTTAGCAGATGGTGTCACTTATGAATTATACGACAATAATAAAAAGTCAGCTGAAACGATTCTTTTTTTTCATGGATTTACTGGCAGTGCAAAAAGCTGGGAGCCGATGGAGCCGTTGCTGAGCGATAAACGAATCATTAGGATTAGCTTGCTTGGACACGGAGGGACTGACAGCCCGGTTGATAGCAAAAGGTATTCAGCCCATCGCCAGGCACAAGATCTGTTAGAGTTGATCAAATCATTGCAGCTTCACAAAGTTTGTCTGATCGGTTATTCTATGGGGGGCAGGCTCGCACTGTATTTCTCCATGCTTTATCCTGGCCGTGTGTCCAGACTTATTCTGGAAAGCAGTTCTCCAGGACTCATGTCGCTTCACGAACGAAAGGCAAGAATTGCACAAGACCGGAAGCTTGCTGATTTATTAGTCAATGAAGGGCTTTCGAAGTTCATTGATTATTGGGGAAATATCCCTCTGTTTGATTCGCAAAAGCGGTTACCTAAAAGAGTAAGAAATCAACAGCAAACAGAGCGGCTGAATAATAATCCGATCGGTCTTGCAAATAGCTTGTCGGGCTTTGGCACGGGAGCACAGCCTTCCTTATGGGGAAAGCTGCATGAGGTGAAAATTCCTGTCCTGCTCATTACTGGGCAGCTGGATGAAAAGTTTTGCCGCATAAATAAGAAACTCGATAAAAAGCTTGAGAATAGCTGCTTGCAGATATTTGAACATGCAGGCCATACGGTTCATTTGGAATGCCCTGAGGCGTTCGGAAAACTGGTTAATGAGTTTGTCTCATAATATGAAGGAGGTTCAATCATGGGAGTGGAATGGATAAAGGAAAGAGACTATGAAGACGTTATATATGAAAAATATAATGGAATCGCGAAAATAACGATTAATCGGCCGGAAGTACATAATGCTTTTCGTCCAAAAACGGTGACTGAATTAATTGATGCGTTTGCTTATGCAAGAGACGACTCGGAAATTGGTGTTATTGTTCTTGCAGGAGCAGGAGACAAGGCATTTTGCTCAGGAGGAGACCAAAAGGTTCGCGGCCACGGAGGGTACGTCGGAGATGATCAGATTCCCCGCTTGAACGTATTAGATCTGCAGCGCTTGATCCGAGTGATTCCAAAACCGGTAGTGGCAATGGTTTCAGGTTATGCCATTGGAGGCGGCCATGTTCTTCATATCGTATGTGACTTAACGATTGCTGCGGATAATGCCATCTTTGGACAAACCGGACCGAAAGTCGGCAGCTTTGATGCGGGATACGGTTCAGGCTATTTAGCACGTATTGTAGGCCACAAAAAAGCGCGGGAAATATGGTACCTTTGCCGCCAGTACAATGCGGAAGAAGCAAAGGAAATGGGTCTGGTAAACACAGTCGTTCCGCTTGAAAAATTGGAAGAGGAAACGATCAGTTGGTGCGAGGAAATGCTTGAAAAGAGCCCGACAGCCCTTCGTTTTCTTAAGGCTGCTTTTAATGCAGATACCGACGGCTTAGCCGGTTTGCAGCAGTTTGCCGGAGATGCTACTCTTCTATACTACACAACGGATGAAGCCAAGGAAGGCCGTGATTCTTTCAAAGAAAAAAGAAAACCGGACTTCGGCCAATTCCCGCGTTTTCCTTGATCAATCGAAATGTATAAATTGCAAGAAACAGCCTGGTTTGACCTGAGCTGTTTCTTTTTCAATATTTGATAGTTGTGGTGATGAAATATGCAAGTTCAACCCAATTGGTTGAAGCAAAGATCTGAATTGACGCCGGACAGGACAGCAATCATCTTTGCCAACGAACATCTGACGTTTTTCGAGCTGAATCAGAAAGCAAGGAACATGGCTTTTCAACTGCAAACATTCATACGAGCGGCAGAAAGAAATACCATTGCTATATTGCTTGAGAATCATATAGAGACTGTCATCTTCATTCATGCCTGTTTCCTTTCCGGCTGCAAATTGGTATTGTTAAATACGAGGCTGACAAAAGCCGAACGGGATTTTCAAATAAAAAATTCACAGGCGAGCCTATTGGTGACAGAAGAAAAATGGCTGGAAGACCACAGACAAAATTGCGAAACGGTCCTTCTTTCCCACTTGAAATCACTAAAAGCTGATGATGGGGATCTTTTGTTTGAAATAGACTTGGCAGAGACAGCAACGATCATGTATACATCAGGAACGACCGGATCTCCAAAGGGAGTGGAGCAAACCTTCGGAAATCATTATTTCAGCGCAGTTTCATCTGCATTAAACCTTGGACTTTCTGATCACGATAAATGGCTGATTGCACTTCCGCTCTTTCATATCAGCGGGTTATCCGCCTTATTTAAATCGGTCATTTATGGTATGCCGGTTATTTTGCATAAAAGATTTGAAACGGAAGAAATCAATAGATCCATAAATGAGCACCGAGTTACGATGATTTCTGTCGTACAAACGATGCTTACGCAGCTGGTGCAGTCTGTGAACCGAAGCCCGGAGTCATTAAGGTGCGTATTGCTTGGAGGCGGACCAGCCCCCCTTAAGCTTTTGGAAGACAGTAAACAAAAAGATTTCCCCGTGTACCAATCTTACGGAATGACTGAGACGAGCTCGCAAATTGTCACACTTCCGCCTGAGTATAGTTTGGCAAAGCTCGGTTCTGCAGGGAAGCCGCTTTTTTCGTGTGAAATTAAGATCATGAAGGATGGGAAACCATGTGAGCCAAACGAGCATGGTGAGATCACTGTAAAAGGGCCGAATGTAATGAAAAGTTATTTTCATAATCAAAAGGCTACGGAGCAATCTTTTCAAAATGGCTGGTTTTTAACCGGCGATATGGGTTATTTGGATGATGAAGGTTTTCTTTATGTATTGGACAGAAGGTCTGATTTGATTATTTCAGGAGGAGAAAACATTTATCCTGCAGAAGTTGAAGCCGTTCTTCTGGCACACCCCAGCGTAAAGGAAGCAGGGGTTACGGGGACAGAAGACGATAGGTGGGGTAAAGTTCCTTGCGCTTTCATCGTCAGGAGAAGTTGGATCAATGAGGAAGAACTGTTAGAGCATTGCAAAAAAAAATTAGCAAAATATAAAATTCCTAAGCAAATTTATTTTGTAGATGAACTACCGAGGAACGCCTCAAATAAGCTTTTGAGAAACAAATTGAAGAACTTGCTTTAAAAAGGGGGAAACAGCCATACAAATTCGCACATTTACTCTTTACCACGTAACGATGAAGCTGAAATCACCATTTACATCGAGTCTTGAAACGCTGACAGACCGGAAATTCATTATTTTAGAAGCGGAAGACGAGTCTGGAAAAAAAGGCTGGGGAGAGGTTTCCGCTTTTTCCTCCCCTTGGTATACAGAGGAAACTCTCGAGACTTGCTACCACATGCTAAAAGATTTTTTTATTCCCGAGTTGATGGACGGCCAGGTTCACCATCCAACCGAAGTTCCAAAGCTTCTCGAAAAATACAGGGGAAATCGGATGGCAAAAGCAGGCGTGGAGGCGGCTTTTTGGGATCTCTACTCAAAACAAGAGGGACGCACGCTTAGCTCTTGCATTGGCGGCGTGAGAACACAAATACCTGCCGGTGTCGCAGTGGGAATGAACCGAATGGATACGATGTTATCGGAAATTCACGATCATTTGCAGGCAGGTTATAAACGGATCAAAATCAAAATAAAGCCCGGACATGATATAGAACCATTAAAAATTATTCGGGCGCATTTCCCGGGACTGTCAATTATGGCTGATGCCAATTCATCGTATCAGCTTAAGGATATAAGCGGAATTAAGGCACTGGACCAATTTGATTTAATGATGATTGAACAGCCTCTTGCCTATGATGACATCGTGGATCACCGCCACCTGCAAAAGCATATTAAAACGCCCATATGCTTGGATGAAAGCATCCTTAGTGCAGATGATGCGAGAAAAGCAATCGAGCTGGGCAGCTGCAAGGTAATTAATATTAAACCTGCCCGGGTCGGCGGATTGACAGAAGCGCTGAAAATTCATAAGGTTTGTAAAGAAAACAACATTCCGGTCTGGTGCGGAGGAATGGTCGAAACCGGAATCTCCAGAGCCCAAAACATCGCCTTGGCGAGTCTGTCTCAGTTTACTATTCCGGGGGACATCTCTTCTTCCTCTAGGTTTTGGGAAAATGATATTATCGAGCCAAATATAACTGTTGAAAATGGCTATATTCAAGTTCCACAATCTCCCGGCATCGGTTTCGATATAGATCAGTCAAGGCTTAGCAACTGCACTTCAAAAATCGATGTCTTTACAAAACAAAGAATGAGAAAGTAGAAACAGTATTTTTTCGTTTTGCGAAATCTTTTCCATAAACCTAAACTAAAGGTGCTTAGGAAAAATATCCCTTCTCGTCAGCCGGCTTTTCTTGAAAAAGCCGGTTTTTTTGTTTTTAACAATTTGTTCTTGACAGCTGAAAAAAAACAAATTAAATTTGCGTTAGGGAAACTTTTTGTCCTTAACGACTTTTTTATGAGTTTATTTAAATAATTGTCGTTAATCTAAAAAAAACGCATAGAATAATATCATCAATCATGGCTGATCCCAGTTTGGGTTTACTAAACAAGCAGGAAAAAAGAAGGGAGGAGAATACTAGTGAAAAAATTAGTTGCAGCAAGTTTTGCTTTTTTGATCGTATTATGTTTTTTATCAGCATGCGGGAGTAGTACAACATCGGAGAATGCAAACGATAAAATCCGTATCACAGCAACAATTGGCCAAATCGCTGATATTACTAATCATATTGGCGGAGAACATGTAGAAGTCGAATCGTTAATGGGCCCGGGTGTCGATCCCCATCTTTATAAAGCATCACAGGGGGATATCCAAAAGCTTATGGATGCTGATATTGTTTTTTACAACGGATTGCATCTGGAAGGAAAAATGGATGAAGTATTTGAAAAAATATCAAAGGGTAAGCCTGCAATACCTGCTGCCGAATCGATTCCAGACAATCAGCTGCTAGGTAACAAAGAAAATCCGGGTTTACATGATCCCCATGTTTGGTTTAGCATTCCTCGATGGATGTTCGTGGTAGATACGGTTGAAAAGGAGCTTTCCAAATTCCAGCCCGATTTGGCAGAAGAATTCAAGAAAAATGCTGAATCGTATAAACAAGAGCTGAAAGAGCTTGATGAGTATGCAAGAGAGCAAGTCGAAACGATACCGAAAGAAAGCAGGGTATTGGTCACTGCCCATGATGCCTTTCAGTATTTTGGCGAGGAATATGGTGTTGAGGTTATGGGTCTTCAGGGGTTGAGCACGGATTCAGAATATGGGTTAAAGGATGTACAAGAGCTGGTTAATGCTCTCACAGAAAGAAATATTAAAGCGGTGTTTGTGGAAAGCAGCATTTCGGAAAAATCGATAAATGCAGTTGTGGAAGGCGCAAAAGAAAAAGGGCATGAGGTATCAATTGGCGGAGAATTGTACTCTGATGCAATGGGTGAAGCCGGAACCGAAGAAGGAACGTATGCAGGAATGTTCAGGCATAACATAGATACCATTGTCTCTTCATTAAAATAGTTGAAAGGATGACGAAGAATGTATCCGGTAACGGTTGAAAATATGACGGTCGCGTATCATAAAAAGCCTGTTTTGCGGGACATTACATTCAATGTGCCCAGAGGAAAGCTGATTGGAATTGTCGGTCCGAACGGCGCTGGAAAGTCAACTTTGATTAAAGCCATACTGGGCTTGGCTCCAACAGCGTCCGGAAGTGTTCAGATTTTTGGAGAGCCCTACCACAATCAAAGGAAAAAAATCGGATATGTACCGCAAAGAGGTTCTGTGGACTGGGACTTTCCGACAAGTGCTTTAGATGTCGTCCTTATGGGCAGGTACGGACATATTGGCTGGATCAAGCGACCGAAAAAAACGGATATTGAAACAGCTAAAGCCTGCTTACAAAAAGTTGGCATGCTCGATTATCAGGATCGGCAAATCAGCCAGCTTTCAGGTGGACAGCAGCAGCGGGTTTTTTTGGCCAGAGCGCTTGCCCAAGATGCAGAAATTTATTTTATGGATGAACCGTTTGTTGGCGTCGATGCGGCCACAGAAAAAGCGATTATTGCTTTATTGAATGAATTAAAGGAAAAAGGAAAGACGGTATTGGTTGTTCACCACGATCTCCAAACCGTCGAAGAATACTTTGATTGGGTCCTCCTTTTAAATTTAAGAAAAATCGATTTTGGACCGACAGAAAAAGTTTTTCATATTGATAATTTGCAAAAAACGTATGGCGGCAAGCTCGCCTTTTTAGAAGATAAACAAGTAGCCGTTGAGAGAGAATAGGGGTGAAATTCTATGGATTATTTGCTTTTACAGCTGCAAAATCCGAATACACAATGGGTCTTGGCAGGAACTCTCCTATTAGGGATTGCAAGCGGAGTTCTCGGAAGCTTTATTTTGCTGAGAAAGCAAAGCTTGATAGGTGATGCTATGTCACACGCTGCGCTGCCTGGCGTTTGTCTTGCTTTTATAATTACCGGACAAAAGTCGCTGTTCTTCTTTTTAATTGGCGCTGCTGTGGCGGCACTGGCCGGTACCTACTGTATTCAGGCAATTACCCGGCATTCCAAAGTTAAAGAAGACGCAGCAATTGGCATTGTTTTATCCATTTTTTTCGGTATCGGAATTGTCCTTTTGACATTTATCCAGCAAAGGGGAACAGGAAATCAGAGCGGATTGAACTCGTTTCTGTTTGGTCAGGCGGCCTCCTTGGTGAGGGAGGATATTGTGATTATCGGGTTGATTTCTGCCATTCTCCTTTTCATCACCGGCTTGTTCTTTAAAGAATTTAAGCTGATTACGTTTGACTTTGCCTTCGCAAAAGGAATTGGATTGCCGGTATCATTTTTAAACGGATTGCTATTGATATTAATCATATGCGCGGTTGTCATCGGACTTCAAACAGTAGGTGTAATCTTGATGTCGGCTATGCTGATCACGCCGGCGATTGCCGCCCGCTATTGGACAAATCGTTTGCAGACGATGGTCATTCTCTCAGGAGTCATTGGCGGACTAAGCGGGATGCTTGGGACACTGCTCAGCACAACTGCAAAAGGGATGGCGACCGGTCCTCTTATTATCGTTGCGGCTACTTCATTTTTTATCGTGTCTTTGCTGTTTGCTCCAAAGAAGGGCCTTTTCGCCAGGGCATTGCATCAGATAAAACTAAGAAATCAGACGGCGATGGAGCAAGCATTGTTGTCACTTTACGACTTAACAGAAGAAGCTCAATCGTCAAAAGAACAGCTGCCGTTGTTTACCGAAGAGTTTATTAAAAGCAGGCGCAAAATAGGGAGTTTCCTTTTAAAAAGCAGCTTAAAGAGATTGGAGAAAAAGAATTGGATTCATTATGGTGCTGATTCCTCGTGGAGATTAACGACAACCGGAGTAGCCAAAGGGTATGAGCTGGCATTACGTTATCGTTTGTTTGAAATTTATCTTATGCATGAGATGGAATTTCAAAACGCGAATCTGAAAAATGACTCATTTGACTATGAAACTTTGTCTGAAGATATGAAAGCCCGGCTGTTCAACCTTCTCAAGCTCCACAAACTTCAGCCGACCTTATCACCTAAAAAGAGCTTAAAAGGGGGGTGACCAAATGAGCTATGAAGCTTGGATTATTGTTACCGGAATGCTTGTTGGAGTTACCTGTGCATTAATCGGGGCATTTCTCGTATTACGCAGGATGTCCATGCTGGCTGACGCTATTAGTCATACCGTTCTGTTGGGGATTGTCGGCTCTTTTTTAGTCACTCGCACACTTGACGGATTGCCGATGTTTATCGGAGCTGTTATCGTTGGTCTTTTAACGGCATTTTTTGTGCAGCTGCTCAATACAAACGGAGTTCAATCGGATGCAGCCATCGGCGTTGTGTTCACATCGTTGTTTGCGGTTGGAGTCATTTTGCTTTCGGTATATGGGGGAAATGTTCACTTGGATGTCGAGCATACATTAATGGGGGAAATTGCCTTTGTTCCATGGGATACGATTGAATTGTTTGGAAGAGATATTGGTCCGGGCGCTTTTTGGATGCTGGTTATCGTGTTAGTCATTAATGCTGCTATTCTTGCGCTCTTTTATAAAGAGTTTAAATTGGCCGCCTTCGATCCGGAAATGGCACTTGCAATTGGAATACCGGTCCTCGTTTTGCATTATTTGCAAATGGGGATGCTTTCGACTACGACTGTCGCTTCATTTGACTCTGTAGGAGCAATATTGGTGGTTGCGATGCTGATCGTTCCCCCCGCAGCTGCCTATTTACTGACCGATCGATTAATAACGATGCTTTTTTACAGTGCGGGAATTGGGGCACTGTCAGCAATAAGCGGATACTATGCTGCTTATCTATTGAACGTCTCCATCTCAGGTGCTATGACTTCGATGACTGGAGTTTTCTTCATCTTGGCTTTTTTCTTCGCTCCGTCTCACGGCGTGATAGCAAAACGAATGGTTCAGCGCAGGATTCGGCTTCAAACTGTCAAGGAAGGTAAAATGAAAGAAGTTTAATACCATTATCTGAGCAAGGATGACTTGGTGACACTGAGTCATCCTTCGAATTTTTATCTGATTAAAGTTTCTCCTATGAATAATCGCAAGCATCTATCATTTAATTATTTTCATTAATTCGGTATACTAAAGCGTAAACTATAATTATTAATCATGGAGGACAACGTAGCAATGAATAAGATTGATGAAACAAAAGATCTTATTATCAGGACATCAATGACGCTATTTAACCAAAAGGGGTATAGCCAGACTTCCATTCAGGACATTATGGAAGCGACTGGGCTGCCAAAAGGGGCGATATACAGAAGGTTTGAAAATAAAAATGATATTGTCTTAGCGACGTTTGAAAGTTCAGGCCATATACTGCACTCTTATTTTGCAAAAGCAGTCCAATCGGCCAATACTGCTGCAGAGAAAATTATCGCGATGTGTTATGTTTATGAAGACGCAGTGAATAATCCTCCTGTTCCCGGCGGCTGTCCGCTGCTTAATACAGCAATCGAAAGTGATTACGGTTTTCCCGAACTGCATGAAAAAGCTTCTGAAGCATACAATGAAACCCTGCTTTATATAAAATCAATTATTGACGAAGGCATTGGGAACAATGAATTTCATAAAAATGTCGATTCCCTTTCGCTCGCTTCGTTTATTTTTTCAGCAATTGAAGGAGCAATTATGGCTAGTCGTCTGGCTCTTAATAATGATCATATTTCCTATAGTATTCAACAAATCAAAACCCTTCTTAATCATTATTCTGCAGACAAATGAGGCATTGCCAGCCTCTGATACTTGTTCACTAAAGATTCAAGAATGGTAAGCCTGCGGCAGTAAATATCGTGTACAATAAAATATGCGGACCGGACCGTCCGGTCACAATTTTACTAAAAGGGGAATAAAAAATGAATGTCCAAATCGTATTATTCGATGGTTTTGATTTCATGGATGTGATCGGACCTTACGAGGTATTTATGGCTGCCAAGATGTACTCGCAAGAAGTAACTGTTGAATTTGTAAGTGCAGAAGGGAAAAGGCATGTGACTAGCGGGATGAATGGCCCCGGACTTCCCAGCAGCGGCAAAATTGATTTGGAACGAGAAGGGATTCTCGTTATTCCCGGGGTGTTTGCCAGCGTGAACGACAATGGGCCAAATTCGTTCATAGCTTTATTGAAACGGGCGATGGAAACTGATTTGATTCACTTTTTAAGAGAAGCGCTATACAGAACTGACTTAATCGTATCACCGGTTTGCGGCGGAACGCTAATCCTTGCCATGGACGGCTTGTTGGAAGGGCGCCATGCTGTCACACATCATATGGGAATGGAGTTTTTAGGGGCAACCGGCGCTATACCTGTTCATGCACGAGTTGTAGATGATGGCAATGTAGTGAGTGGAGGAGGTGTAACATCGGGGCTTGATCTTGCCTTATATTTGGTAGAACGAGAATTAGGTCCTCGTATTGCTCATGCAATTGAACAGTTGTTTGAGTATGAGCAAAGAGGAACTGTGTGGAAAGCAATCGGAATGGCGCCGATTGACAGCGAAGACAGTCATCCTGAGTCAATTTCTGTCTTGAATGAATCAGTAGTTCCGACTCCCGGAAAGGCAAATATCGAAAAAAACAGGATGTTTGATGGAAAATGGAACACAATCATATCTACTCCAATAGGAAAGCTTCCTGTTATTCTCAACATTACAACTGAGGATGGGCGTATTTACGGAACAGCTCAGCAGGAGGACGAGATTGTAGAATTTGCAAATCCTGTTTTACATAATGATCAGCTGGAGTGGTCCTTGAGTATTCGAAAGCCCATTCGTTTAAACTTAAAGTTTTCGGTTATTGTAACCGGAAGTACAATGAGCGGTTCTGCCAAAGCAGGTTTATTGCCAGCTTCAAAATTAGTTGGAAATCGTATGTAGTAAGGAAAATGATCAACATTTTGCAAATATATAGGAGGTATGAACCGTGTTTCAGCTTTTGCTTTTTCTTCATGTGACAAGCGCACTTTTCCTTGGAAGCTATCTGGTTTTGCCATGGTTAATGAAGCAATGCTACCTGCGTTCTGGTGATGAATTCAAGGGATTTCTTCAATCTGTATTGAAATTCACTCGTTCTGCCCATTATGCCTTAATCGGCCTTTTGATCACTGGGTTTTTGATGATTGTATTACGATCGGCATTTCCATCTGTCCTATGGATCACCATAGCTATTGGATTGCTATTGGGAATTGGCGCCATGATTGGGATGATAGATAAAAAATTTAAACAGATTCTCAAATCTGATCATCCCAAACAGTTGATGAGCGATCAGGCAAGAACGCTAAATCTTTATAGCTGGATGGCCTTTTTTTTCATACTAGCTTCAATTGTTATTATGACCAATCCAAGGCTGCTCGCTTAAAATTAAAATGGGAGATATGAAATGAAATCATTGAGTAAAGGGTTAAACATATTTCTTTTTATTATTTCAGTTATGTGGGTTTTGCATACTTTCTCAAAAAATTTTATGATTGATCCTAATTTTGAACGTTTTTTATCCCGAAAAGATTTTCCAATACAAAACGAAGGTCTTTGGATCCTCATGATTCGGATTCATATCGTGTTGGCACTTATCGCGCTTCTTACGGGACCTGTTGCACTGATAAAAAGAATAAGAGTCAAACGTTTGCCGGTACATCGCTGGTTTGGACGAATTTATGTACTCTCTATCATTCTAAATTATATTCCTGGATTGTACGTTTCATTATTTGCTACCGGAGGGCTCCTTAGCACCGCTGGATTTTTTATTTTAAATACGTTGTGGCTGTGCACAACGCTTATCGGGTACAGAGCGATTAGAAAAAAACGGATGATTCCCCACAGTCAATGGATGCTTCGCAGCTTCTTCCTTTCATTTGCTAATATGACGATCTACATCATCGTAGCAATTTTCCATAATGCTTTGAACTTTCCATATGCCTATTCTTACACAATGGCATCGTGGATGTGTTGGATACTTAATCTGCTGCTTGCCGAAATGATTATTAAGAAGAATTTGAATGTAAAAAGGGCGGCACATTAATCCGCCCTCTTTTTTTCTTATCAATCCTGATAAAGCTCATACTCATACATCGTCTGCCCGATCCATTGATCGATTTCTTTTGGCAGTTCGTTTAAGCATCCAAATTCGTAATCCCACAGGTTGGCAAAGGAATTTACGGCCTTGTGAAAAGAAGGTTCACTAGTGTCTTTGACTTCCTGCTCGAAAGAAGCCAGCAGCATTTCCAGCATTTCTTTGTTCACCGTTTGGCCTCCTTTTAATGTTTCTCTGGCTTAAAGGTTTTGCAATCTGTTTCTTCGCTGGTTTCCGCTTTATCACCAGTGTGGCTGACAACATAAATGGCGTCGGCGGTACATTTATTGCCGTCACCCCAGTAGGAGCAGTTGTTTACTTCACATAGTATTCTTTCCAAATGCAAAACACCTCCTGTTCTTTTTTAGCTTTTCCTCATTCCGGCTGTTTAATGTAGCGTTTGTCATTCATAATCATTTTCCAGAAAAAATAAAAACCAGGAAATAAAATGACAAATCCAACGATATACGACACAAAAAGCGCACGGAAGGTTGCCGGGTCTGTAAAACCGGACTGAATCGTAACGTCGGGATAGATCATGTATGGCAAATGGGCCCTGCCATATACATAGCTTGCCAAAAAATATTGGATCGTAATCGCAACGACAGCAAGCCGCGGCTTACCCAATCGTTTTCCGAGCCGCTTATTTGGCAAAAAAAGAGCCACACCTGCAATGAGAAACATAAGCAAGGACGTAAATAGCAATGGGAGGTCGGTCATCATGCGATCATAAAGCCAAGGCGCTTCTGTTCGAAGTGTGAGCATAATGAAAATAGCCATGACCAGTGAAAGCGGACCGGAAACAAGTGCATTTTTCCGATAAATCAGATAGGCATGCCGTTCTTCAGCGACATTTGAAAAATCGGCAAGTAATAAAGACGAAAGAAAAAGGGTGCTGAATACTGCAAATCCGATAAACGAATACACATTCGGGCTTGAAAATAATTCGGCAGCATTCAGGCTGTAGATACCATTTTCTCTTTCAATAAATGTGCCGTGAGTGACGGGCAAGACAAGTATTAAGAAAGAGGGGATGAGAAATCCGGTGATGCCTGATATATAAGTAAGGGCCTTCTCGTAATCCTTCGCTACATGGGAAAAAACCAAAAATCCGCTTCTTAGTGCCAAAAGGAGCAAAATAATGCTTCCGGGAATAAGCAGCACAGTTCCTAAAACAAAGGTAGCTCCAGGAAAAAAACTAAACAACGCAACGACAATGGCTACGATAAAAACGTTTGTAACCTCCCACGTTGGCGATAAGTACCGGTTTGCAATATTTGTCGCTTTCGTTTTTTCGTTATTGATATAGACCATTGACCAGAACCCTGCACCAAAATCCATACTCGCCATAACAGCGTAAATAAAAACAAACCCCCATAAAACCGTGATTGCCAGGATTACATCTGTGACTCCATTCATCACGACATCAAGCACCTTCTTTCTAATCGATTATGATTGTTCTGATGGCAATTCCTTTTCAACAGGGTGCCGCTTAAAGTAATAGGTAAGCACAAAAATAACTGCCGCTCCCAATATCAGATAGACGATGAGGAACAACGTAAATAAAGCGGCTATGGAACCTGACGTCGTGACAACATCCGCTGTTTTTTGGATGTGATAGATTACCCAAGGCTGCCTTCCTGTACAGGCGAAAATCCAGCCAAATTCGATTCCAAGCATGCTAAGCGGTCCGGCGGTCACGAAGACGAGTAACAGCCATGTTGGAAACCGGTCTTTTTTTAATATTTTTCTCCATGTAAAGCCGATAATGGAATAAAGAATAAGCAGCATTCCGATTCCGACCATACTGTTAAAAAGCGTATGGATGAACAAAGGAGGCCATTCATCTCTCGGAAAATCGTTTAAGCCTTTTACTACTGTGTCAAAGCTGTCGGCTGCCAAAAAACTCAATGCCCAAGGAATTTCGATCGCCCATTTGACTTCTTCTGTTTCTTCATCTGTAAATCCGCCAATCGCAAGCGGTGCATGTGACGTGGTCTCAAATAATCCTTCTGCTCCTGCTAGCTTCTCCGGCTGATATTCGTGAAGGAGCTGGGCAGATTCATGGCCGTTTAAGGCAGTTAAAATCGAAAAAATGCCACCTACGATTAAGCTCATAAGCAAAGCCTTTCTATGAAATCGATACACGCTCTCATTATATTTGCTCTTCAGCATTTTAAAGGCAGATATTGAAGCAATTACGAAAGCGCCAGTCATAAAAGCTGAAACAACAACGTGTCCCGCGGTGGTAAAAAAGCTGGGATTAAAAAAAGCAGCCCATGGATTCACGTCCACGACTTCCCCGTTATCCAGCCGGAATCCCGTAGGTGTCCCTTGGAAGGCATGGACATTCGTAATTAGTACGGCTGATGCGGCGGCCCCAATCAAAACAAACGTAACGGCGATGATTCTCATAAACGGCGTCAGCCTGTCAGCCGCATACACATAGATCGACATAAACAAGGCTTCAACAAAAAATGCATAAATTTCAATTTGAAAAGGAAGAGACATAACCTTACCTATGACCTCCATAAATCCAGGCCAAAGCAAAGCAAGCTGTGTACCGGCAATCGTCCCGGTCGGAATCGCTACTCCCAGCAAAACGGCCTGGCCTTTCGTCCATCGTTTTGCCATAATCGCATAATGCTGATCCTTTGTTTTTTGATATAGAAGCTCGGCTGTTAAAATCATTAAAGGGAGCCCGACTCCAAGAGAAGCAAATATTATATGAAAGCCCATAGTTGTTCCGAATAAGCTTCTTGCCAAAATTAAATCATCCACATCGTTCCCACCCCACCTTTTAATATTGTTAGTGTTTGCAGCAAATAGCGGAATATTCCATTCATTTGACAAAAAAAGCTAAAAGTAATAAAATATATAACGTAATGATTACGATTTAGAAAGGGTGCTTTATTTTGAAACAAAACATCCATCCGCAAAATCATGAAGTCATATTCTATGATGTAAACAGCGGATATAAATTTTTGACCCATTCAACGAAAACTTCAAGTGAAACGATGGAATGGGAAGATGGGAAATTATATCCTGTGATAAAAGTAGAGGTTAGCTCAGATACTCACCCATTTTATACCGGCCGCCAAAAATTCAATGAAAAAGGCGGAAGGGTCGAGCAATTTAAGAAACGTTATAACATGTAAAAAACCAAGCCCTTATGAAGGCTTGGTTTTGTTTTTGTTACAAGGAAATTATGAAATCTGGAACTGTGATATTTGTTCGTTTGAGAAAGTTCGTTTAATTATTGGGAGAAGGGCATGATTCAAAGCCCCATATGTGTTCTCTAAGATTAAAAGAAGGAAAAGAGCCAGAGAAAAGTCCATCAACGGGGTTCTGAAGGACAAAAAGAAGGGTAAGATCCAGAGAAAAGTCCATCATCAGGGTTCTGAAGGACAAAAAGAGGGAAAAGATCCAGAGAAAAAGTCCATCAACGGGGTTCTGAAGGACAAAAAGGAGGGAAAGACCCAGAGAAAAGTCCATCATCGGGGTTCTGAAGGACAAAAAGAGGGAAAAGAGCCAGAGAAAAACCTTCATAAGAATTCTGAAGGCTTTTTCAATGCTCAACATGGTTGCCTATAAAAAAATGAGCCAGTCCATAGACTGACTCATTTCTACTTAGTTCGAAAGTGCTTTTTTCAGCGTATCAAGGTTTTTTTGCATCAGGCTGAAATAATCTTCGCCGTTTTTCTCATCTTCTTCTGATATGGATTCTAGATTATGAAGCGTAAGACTGTCAGCCCCAATTTCATTTTTGACGATAGTCGAAATTTTGCTTGTGACATTGCTTTCGAAAATGACATATTTAATATCGTGTTCCTTTGCTGTTTCAACAAGTGTTTGAAGCTCCTTCTGTGAAGGCTCCTGGGTTGGTGAAAGGCCTAATACACTGATTTGCTCTATGCCATATCGCTCATGCCAATATCCGTAAGCAGCATGAGAAACTAAAATTTCTTTTTTATCAGCTTTTTTCACAGTTTCTTTAAATTCGGTATCGAGCTGTTCAAGCTCTTTTTTCAACGAATTGAAGTTTTCTGTATACGTTTTTTCATGATCTGGATCCATTTTTGTCAATGAATTCTTAATGTTTTCCGCTATTTGGATTGATAAGACAGGATCAAGCCATACGTGGGGATCTTTATCATGGTGATGTCCTTCTTCTTCGTGTCCTGCTTCACTTTCATGATTATGCTCTGCTTCATCTCCATGATCATGTGCTTCTTCACCCTCATGAGCATGTTCTTCGTCTTCTGATAAAAGTTCAATGCCTTCACCAGCTTTTACGATGTTGACATCATTGCTTTTTAAAGATTCAGCAGCTTTATCGGCAAATCCTTCTTCCCCTACACCTGAATAGATAAATGCATCTCCTTCTGCCATTTCAACGAGCGTTTTGGAGCTCGGTTCATACGTGTGAGCATCTGCATTCGGAGGATAAATGCTTGTTACATCGACATAATCACCGCCAATTTTCTTCGTGAAATCCTCCAGCGGATAAATGGTTGTATATACTTTCAGCTTATCGTCATTGGTTTTTGAGCTGTTTCCTGAATCATTACTGCAGCCGGCAAGTGCAGCAGCAAGTATAAGGGCAGCTGCGAACCCGAATCGTTTCTTCATTATTTATCTCCTCTCAAAATCAGTATGATTCCGATTTGTCATTGTCTGTAGATATTCTATCGTAATGGTTACGATTTGAAAAGAGGTTTTTTAAAATTTATGAATAATAGAGCGGGATAATTCTAATTGTAAAATGACTAAAAAACAAGTTATGTGCTATGATATAAAATAAAAGTTGATGATCTGTGTATAAAGGGAGAGAAATCAAAATGAGCTTATTAGAAGATATTTTGGAATTTAACGAACAATTTGTTGAAAAAAAGGAATATGAAAAATTCGAAACCACAAAATTTCCTAATAAAAAAATGGCTGTTTTAACCTGTATGGACACAAGGCTGGTTGAGCTTCTTCCTCATGCGATGAATGTGAAGAACGGAGATATTAAGCTGGTTAAAAGTGCAGGGGCTCTCGTTTCCCATCCGTTTGGAAGCATAATGAGGAGTTTGCTTGTTGCAATATACGAACTTAAGGCTGACGAAATATGTGTAGTCGGGCACCATGATTGCGGAATGAGCAAGATCGACAGCGGCGCTTTTTTGGAAAAAGCCGTTGAAAGAGGGATTCCAGAAGAACGTATTCAAATGCTTAAGTATGCGGGAGTCGATCTCGATACATGGCTGAAAAGCTTTCATACCTGCGAAGACAGTGTACGGGACAGCGTAGATATGATTAAGAACCATCCGCTGATGCCGCGGGATGTACCTGTTCACGGGCTCGTTATTGATCCGTCCACAGGAAAGCTTGATCTGGTCGTAGACGGGAACAAAAAATAATTACTTCTTTTTTTCCGGCACAGGATCGACCCCGCCTGGATGAAAGGGATGGCACTTTAGAATTCGTTTAATCGTCAGCCATCCTCCTTTGATCACGCCGTGTGTACGAATCGCTTCAATACCGTAATTGGAGCATGTCGGGTAAAATCGGCAGCTTGGGGGAGTAAGCGGTGAAATTGTTTTTTGATACAGCTGTATGAGCATCACGAATAGTTTTCCCAATACGAACACGTCCTTTTAAGCCTCATTATACGAAAAACGAAAAATAAATGCATCACCAATGAATTCAAACATTAATATGTTAAACTTGATAATAAGAATGACAGATAGGAGTGAAGCAATATGCCTTCAGTTGAAAGCTTTGAGCTTGATCATATAGCAGTGAAAGCGCCATATGTCAGGCATTGCGGAGTGCATAAAGTTGGAACAGACGGCGTAGTCAACAAATTCGATATCCGTTTTTGCCAGCCGAACAAACAGGCGATGAAGCCAGATACAATTCATACTCTTGAGCACTTATTGGCATTTACGATTCGCACGCATGCGGAGAACTACAGCCATTTTGATATTATCGATATTTCGCCGATGGGATGCCAGACGGGATACTATCTAGTTGTGAGCGGGGAACCTTCCGTTGAAGAAATTATTGACCTTTTGGATGCAACGATGAAGGAAGCCGTCGAGATCGAGGAAATACCTGCCGCCAACGAAAAACAATGCGGGCAGGCGAAGCTTCATGATTTAGATGGAGCGAAACGATTCATAAGATTTTGGCTGAGCCAAAGCAAAGAAGACCTTTTAAAGGTGTTCGGATAATGACGAAAGGAGCCTTTTTCTTTACATGAGAAAAAGGCTTTTTTTCATAAAAACACCTTGCTTATTGTTTATGCCTTTCGATTTTTTTAATCGGAATATAAAACGGTGGTTTTTGTGCATGATAAAACGGGTATAAGTAAACCAGAATAAACAAGGAGGAAGAGAGCATGTCTGAGAGATTAAATGAAGCAGTCAATAAGCAAGTTGCAAACTGGACCGTTATGTATGTAAAGCTACATAACTATCATTGGTATGTAAAAGGGAAGGACTTTTTCACCCTGCATGAAAAATTTGAAGAGCTTTATACCGAGGCAGCTACATATATCGATGATTTGGCAGAAAGGCTGCTTGCTCTAGACGGCGCTCCAGTCGCTACGATGAAGGAAAGCTTGGAGCTTGCCTCTGTCAAAGAAGCGAATGGAAATGAAAACTCTGAGCAAATGGTTCAGAGTATCTATGATGACTTTTCCATTATCGGCGAAGAGTTGAAAAGCGGAATCGGGCTGGCAGAAGAAGTGGATGATGAAACGACTGGTGACTTGCTGCTTTCGATACACCGCACAATTGAAAAACATAACTGGATGCTAAAAGCGTATCTTGGGAACTAGTCTAGATAGAAGATCGGTCTTAACCGGTCTTTTATTTATGGCTGAATTCCGAAAAATAACGCAAGATTTCATGCTAATTCGACATACTAAAGGAAAAACAAACGATAGGAATGAAGTCGTTGGAGAAAAACACGTATTATGTGTCCCTTGTCGGCCAAATGATATCCCAATCACCGGATGCTTCATCCTGGGACTTCAAAATTTTGGCCACACCTGATGAGATTCGCCAGCTGAGAGCGCTTTTTGACCAATTGTATTCATCCGACGTCAAAGGTTACTTGCGATCTCATATTCCTTTCTTGGAATACCATAATGATCAGCCAAATGATGACACCGACCATACGGCAAATCAAATTTACCGTCTTCTCTATGATTTAGGTGATGAAAATACGCGGGAGTTTATCAATGACGAGGTGCTCAGGTCAGCGAAGAAGGAATAAAGAACATCGGTTTTGGCTCTTCACGGAGGCGGTGATATGGTATGATATAGAAAGGAAGAAGGAAAGGAATTAGAGGGAATTTTTATGTTTACATTTAAGGATTATTATCGAAATACGGTTCATCTTTCCTTTGAAGAGGAGCCTTTTTCTAAAGCTCCCGGCCATGTATGGGTCATATGCCGCTACCGCGGGAGCTGGCTTTTAACGGATCACGGCGACAGAGGGTATGAATTTCCCGGAGGCAAAATTGAGCCGATGGAGAAGGCAGAGCAAGCAGCAGTGCGCGAGGTAAAAGAAGAAACGGGAGCTATTGTGGAAGAGCTGTCTTACATAGGTCAATACAAGGTTTTGGGTAAAGAAAAAATGATTATTAAAAATATATACTTTGCCCGTATCGATAAAATAGAAAAACAATCGACATACTATGAAACAAAAGGACCGGTTTTGCTTAAAGAGCTTCCAGAAAACATTAAAAAAAACCAACGATACAGCTTTGTCATGAAAGACGGTGTTCTTACGCACAGTATGAAACGGCTGGTGCAAAATGGATGGATTACTGAATAGCATTTGACTCGGGACAAACCGGGTTTTTTAATTTTTTAGGAGTGTAGGGTATGTGGATCAACAAAACTAGGTTTCCTTCTTCAAACCAACATGTCCGCTTGTTTGTCGTTACATATTTATCGCAAGGATTAAAGGTGAAGGGATTACTGGCTGAACCTTGCAAAGAAGGAAAGCACGATGGCTTTTTATATCTGCGCGGCGGTATAAAAAGTGTGGGTATGGTTCGTCCCGGTCGAATTATTCAATTTGCTTCACAGGGTTTTGTCGTACTTGCTCCTTTTTACAGAGGGAACCAAGGCGGGGAAGGGAATGAGGATTTTGCCGGAGAGGATCGGGAAGACGCTTTTTCGGCTTTTCGTATGCTTCAGCAGCATCCTAGTGTACATACGGATCGAATACATATTTTTGGCTTCTCGCGGGGCGGTATCATGGGAATATGGACGGCCATCGAAATGAAACACGAGGTTTCTTCCTTTGTTTCTTGGGGAGGAGTAAGTGATATCGCTTGTACCTATAAAGAGCGAAAGGACTTAAGGCGAATGATGAAAAGAGTGATAGGGGGAAATCCAAGCAAAGTGCCGGATGAGTATGATTTTCGCTCCCCTTTTCAAAAGCTTCATCACATGAGAGCTCCTGTATTGCTCATTCACGGTCTTCTCGATAAAAATGTATCGATTGAGCATTCCTATCGTCTTGAACGTGCGCTCGCTGAACATGGAATTCCGGTCACTGCTTGGTACAAGCCTGATTATACACATTATTTTCCCCCGCAAGAAAATCGGAAAATCGTTCGGCAACTCACTGCATGGATGAAAGCTCAGGAAAACGCCGGCGTAATACGTTAATCTAAGTTACAATAGAGGGAAAGAGGAGGAAATGAACATGGGCATGCCGGTTGAGTTGAATACGGTGATTGTAACGAAAGGAAATGAAAAGCGCCTAAATGATGAAAATCTCTTTGTACTTGTGAAAGAAGGCTATCGCCTTTATCCGCTTGACATTCCGTTGGAAGTCAGAAAAACAATTGAAGGCGAAAAAATCGGAACAGCCTATATTGAAAAGCTTGAGCTTGAACAGAAAAAAACACGTTTGACTTATAAATTAGTTTCACTTCATTCAACCAATTAAAGCTGGCGATATGATTCGCCAGCTTTTGTCTTAGTTTGGCCCGCCTTTTTCTTTAATAGCGGAAGGTATATTGGAGAACTTTTTAAAATTCAGCTTAAATTCATTGGCTAAAAATCGGGCTTTTTCCTGATATTCTTCTTGGGAAAACCAGGTTTTTTCCGGAAAGAGCACATCATCGGGAACACCTGGAACATGAATCGGGATATGAAGACCGAATACATCATCTTTAATCATTTCAGTATGATTCAATTCTCCATCAAGAGCTGCCCTCACCATAGTCCTTGTATATTTCAGGCTCATTCTCTTTCCGACTCCGTATCCACCGCCAGTCCACCCAGTGTTAACCAGAAAGACTTTTACGTCATGCTGTTCAATTTTATCGCCCAGCATTTTAGCATAGACATGAGGAGGAAGTGGAAGAAATGGCGAACCGAAGCATGTTGAGAACGTTGTTTCCGGAGATGTAACCCCTCTTTCCGTTCCCGCAAGCTTACTCGTATATCCGCTTAAAAAGTGGTACATTGCCTGTTCCTTTGTTAATTTGCTAATCGGAGGAAGAACGCCGAACGCGTCTGCGGTTAAAAATACAATTGCCTCCGGGTGCCCGGCAATGCTTGGCTTTAAACTATTGTTAATTGCATCGATAGGATAGGCAGCACGAGTGTTTTCTGTGTAAAATGTATCATTGTAGTCCGCGGCATGTGAGATTTCATCGATCATCACATTTTCAAGCACTGAGCCGAAGCGGATGGCATTAAAGATTTGTGGTTCATTCTCTTCGGACAGATTAACACATTTCGCATAGCAGCCGCCTTCAATGTTAAAGACATCTGTATTTGACCATCCGTGCTCGTCATCACCAACCAGCTTTCGGTTTGGATCAGCAGAAAGAGTCGTTTTTCCTGTCCCTGACAGTCCGAAGAAAAGCGCAACATTTCCTTCGGGTCCTACATTTGCCGAACAATGCATCGGTAAAATGCCGCGTTCTGGCAAAAGATAATTCATGACGGAGAAAACGGATTTTTTCATTTCTCCTGCATATTCTGTTCCCCCGATCAAGATGACTCTCCTTTTAAAAGATATGATGATAAACGTCTCTGAATGAGTCCCATCGATTGCCGGATCCGCCTTGAAATTAGGTGCAGAGATAATTGTAAATGAGGTTTCGACGGTCTTGTAGTCAGATGTACCCGGCCGGATAAATAATTGTCTCGCAAATAAATTATGCCACGCTAATTCATTAATAACTGTAATCGGTATGCGATATTTTTCATTAGCTCCTGCAAATCCTTCAAACACAAATAATTCCTCGCGCTGTTTTAAATAATCGGTCACTTTTGTGTAAAGCTTATCAAATGCCGTTTCTGAGAACGGCTGATTTACTGCTCCCCAATCAATGTTTTCCGTTGAGGAAGCTTCTTCAACGATAAATTTGTCTTTAGGCGACCTGCCGGTATATGCGCCAGTCGTCGCTCTAATCGCTCCAGTGGAAGTTAAGATCCCTTCATTTCGAAAAAGAATTTTTTCAACAAGCTTGGGAACGGATAAATTGAATTTCGTGTTTTCGCCGGTTAACAATGATTGCAGCTCACTTTTCATTTCCAATGGAGTCATATTTACCTTCCTTTACACATTATTTTATAGCAAATTTAAAAATAGTATAACACATTAATTTTAATAATCTATACTAATTATGTAGTTCTTTTGAACCTTTTCAACAGAAGAGGTTTGCCATATTGACACAACAAGAAGGATTGCGCTATGATTAGTCATTGAACGGATTCTCTTATCCCGAGCTGGCGGAGGGACAGGCCCAATGAAGCCCAGCAACCGGTTTTCTTATTCAATGAAAACCAAGGTGCTAACCTGTCGCAAGGTTCTATTCATACCTTGATCGATAAGAGTGAAAGGCTTGCAAATGTAGAACCTTTCCTCTAGTAAGGATAAGGTTTTTTGAGCTGTAAAAAACAACTCCAGGTTCATTTGGCAGGCAGAGCTTACCGTAAAATAGACCGAGAGGGAACGAGTTCCGTATCATATAGCAGATTAATACCTTGTATAGGTGTTAATCGTATTTTCAGGAGGAAATTGAATAATGACCAAACAACGTCGTCTTTTCACATCAGAATCGGTTACAGAGGGACATCCGGATAAAATATGTGACCAAATTTCTGATAGTATTTTAGATGAGATTTTGAAAAAGGATCCAAATGCAAGAGTTGCTTGTGAAACTTCTGTCACAACGGGTCTCGTTCTTGTAAGCGGTGAAATCACAACAACAACATACGTAGATATCCCAAAAACGGTCCGTGAAACGATAAAAGAGATTGGCTATACTCGCGCGAAGTATGGCTTCGATGCTGAGACGTGTGCTGTACTTACTTCAATAGATGAGCAGTCTGCCGATATTGCGCAGGGTGTAGACAAAGCATTGGAAGCCCGTGAAGGAACGATGTCAGATGCTGAGATCGAAGCAATCGGAGCAGGAGACCAAGGGCTGATGTTTGGATTTGCCTGCAATGAAACAAAAGAGCTCATGCCTCTGCCGATTTCACTTGCACATAAACTTTCAAGACGTTTAACGGAAGTGAGAAAGGAAGACATCCTTCCGTATCTTCGACCTGATGGAAAAACACAGGTGACAGTTGAATATGATGAAAACGACAAGCCGATCCGGATTGACACCATTGTCATCTCAACTCAGCACCATCCGGAAATATCACTGGAGCAGATCCAGCGCAATATTAAGGAGTACGTGATTACGCCAGTAGTGCCGAAAGAGCTAATTGATGAACAGACAAAATATTTCATTAACCCTACCGGCAGATTTGTGATAGGCGGACCGCAGGGAGATGCGGGTCTTACCGGAAGGAAAATTATCGTTGACACTTATGGCGGCTATGCGCGACACGGCGGTGGAGCGTTTTCCGGTAAAGATGCGACTAAAGTGGATCGTTCTGCAGCTTATGCAGCCCGCTACGTTGCAAAAAATATCGTAGCTGCTGGACTTGCGGAGTCTTGTGAAGTACAGCTTGCATACGCCATTGGTGTTGCCCGTCCGGTATCCATTTCAATCAATACATTCGGAACTGGAAAAGCTTCTGAGGAAAAATTGACAGAGGTCGTTTCAAAGCACTTTGATTTAAGGCCGGCAGGAATCATTAAAATGCTCGACTTGAGACGTCCAATCTATAAACAAACTGCAGCTTACGGACATTTTGGCCGCCATGACCTTGATCTGCCTTGGGAACGAACAGATAAAGCCGAAATTTTGAAGGCTGAAGCACTTTCATAAAGTGAAACTTCAATCAGTGGGGGGCTTTTCTTCCCCCACTGATTGTTAGTTGAACGAACCCTAGTTTTTACGGGCAGTTATCCCTCACCTAGGATTACTCGTTTACATTCAAAACCTTAAGGTGGGGGTCTTACTGCCCGTTAATACGGGATAAATAGTATTAAGAAGAAACGAAAAAAGCCGCTGGTTAGCGGCTTTTCATTTGATTTTGAACGATGAATGTTTTTGACGAATAAATTCTATTCCTGTAAAGTATAAGATATCTGGTTATTAAACTAATAATTAATGGAGGAAAAGCCATGTGTGGGTTTGTAGGAGTTCTAAACCATCGGCCATTATCACAGGTAGATAATCAAAAAGAGATTATTGCCCAAATGAATCGGTCGATTGTTCATCGCGGACCAGATGATGAAGGATATTATCACGATGCTCATGTAGGATTCGGTTTTAGAAGACTGAGCATTATCGACGTTGAAAACGGCAAACAGCCTTTATCATATGAAGACGAAAACTATTGGATCATTTTTAATGGTGAAATATATAACTATATTGAATTAAAAGAAGAATTAACACAAGAAGGGTATACATTTGAGACAGACTCTGACACGGAGGTTCTTCTCGCTACATACTGCAGATACAAAGAAGATGCTGCTTCCCGTTTAAGGGGAATGTTTTCTTTTTTAATATGGGATAAACAAGAAAAACTGTTATATGGTGCAAGAGATCCGTTTGGAATCAAACCTTTATACTATAAGAAAACCGATGGACAGGTCTATTTTGCTTCCGAAAGAAAAAGCTTATCCTCTGTGTCCAACGATTTTTCATTAGATAAAAAAGCTCTACAGCAATACATGTCTTTTCAATTTGTGCCAGAGCCCGATACATTGGACGAAAAAGTAAAAAAAGTAGGTCCCGGCCAGCAGTTTACTTTGCGCCCGGGAGGCGAGCTCCAATTTAATACGTATTGGAAGGTAAGCTTCCAGCCATCTGCAACGGAAGAAGGCAAGCTGATCAAAGAAGTAAGAGATATCATTTACGATTCTGTAAATGTCCATATGAGAAGCGATGTGCCGGTGGGGTCATTCCTGTCAGGCGGTATTGATTCTTCATTTATCGTATCTGTTGCGAAGGAATTCCACCCTGAACTGAAAACATTTTCTGTCGGATTTGAACAGGAAGGCTTCAGTGAAGTGGATGTTGCCAAGGAAACAGCTGAAAAACTTGGGGTAGAGAACTACCACGCGATTATTTCTGCAGAAGAATATATGAATGAGCTGCCGAAAATCATCTGGAATTTGGATGATCCGCTTGCTGATCCTGCTGCTATTCCATTGTATTTTGTTGCGAAAGAGGCGAAAAAGCAAGTAACGGTTGTTCTGTCCGGAGAAGGCGCTGACGAGCTATTCGGCGGTTATAACATTTATCGCGAGCCCCTTTCCTTAAAACCTTTTGAGCGTATTCCATCTATCTTGAAAAAAATGCTGCTTAGGCTGGCATCCGTTATGCCGGAAGGAATGAAAGGGAAAAGCTTTATAGTTAGAGGCTGTACTCCGCTTGAAAACCGTTATATCGGAAATGCGAAAATATTCGAAGAAGAAGCGAAGCAACAGGTTATTAAGCAGTACGATCCAAGCGTGAGCTATCGTGATGTCACCCATCCTTTCTTTGCGGAAAGCAAGGATTACAGTGACGTGAATAAAATGCAGTACGTTGATATTCATACCTGGCTGAGGGGAGACATTTTATTAAAAGCTGATAAAATGACGATGGCCCACTCCTTAGAGCTGCGGGTTCCGTTCTTGGACAAAAATGTGTTTGAGATAGCATCTAAAATACCGGATCATTTAAAAACAAAGGACGGCACAACCAAGTATATTCTTAGAAAAGCTGCCGAGGGAATTGTTCCAGACCACGTGTTAAATCGAAAAAAATTAGGTTTCCCTGTCCCTATCCGCCATTGGCTGAAAAATGAAATGCATGATTGGGCGATCACAATCATTAAAGAGAGTGAAACGGATGCCTATATCGATAAAAGCTATGTGCTAAGGCTTTTAGAAGATCATTGCGCCAATAAAGCGGATTACAGCAGAAAAATATGGACCGTGCTTATCTTCATGATTTGGCACAAAATATTTGTAGAAAAAGAAATGCTTCCTGAAGCAATGAATCATCAGCCTAAAGAAGTCATTTTTGGTTAAAGAAAAACTCACCAGACATGGTGAGTTTTTCTTATGCGTATCTTTTCGTCTCTTTAGGAAAGGCAATTTCTTCACATTCCAGCAATAAATCATTAAAAATCGTGTCCCAGCTTTGGGATTGGGCATATTCTCTGGCGTTTTTCTCAAATATTTTCCGTAATTTTGTATTCTCAAGCAAAAACGCAATGTGTTCGGCGAGTTCTTCCGGATTGTTAGGCTGAGCTAAAAACCCGGTATGCCCATGAGAGATCACATTTTTTACACCGCCTGAATTTGCGCCGATGACAGGCGTGCCAGATGCTAAAGCTTCAAGTGCTGCATTTCCGAATGTTTCAGTAGGGGACGGAAAAACAAACAGGTCCGAGCTCGCATAAATCTCAGATAGCTCTTTACCTTTTTTATAGCCGGCAATCGTCATATTTGGGGGTGCTTGGCTTTCGAGGTGGTGCTTCATCGGACCGTCACCAACAATCAGCCAATGAATGTTTTTTTCAGCTAGCAGCGGGTGTTCTGCAGCTTTTAATAGGGATTTCAAGTCCTTTTCGGGCGCCAGCCGTCCAACATAAGATAATAGGTAGGTATCGTCATTTATTGAATAGTTTTTTTTCACATCAGGGGTAGAATGCGAGGGACTGAAATTCAAACAATCCACTCCTCGTTTCCAAAGAGAGAGATTTTGGAATTTTTTACTTTTTAATTCGTTCAACGTCTCTTCAGAAGGAGCGAAGATTTTCTGGAAGGACTTGTGGAACCAATGCATATATTTCCAGAAAAAACGTGAGAGCAATTGTAAATCATAGTAGGATAAATACTGGTCAAAATTTGTGTGATAGGATCCGACAAGCGGGATATTCCATTTTTTTGCGTAATGAAGCCCGCAAAGCCCCATATTAAATGGAGTCGCAATATGAATCAGATCAGGTTTGAACTGATGAATCTCGGCTTTAATTTGATGAAACTTAGGCAGTGCTAAACGGCATTCCGGATAGAGAAAGAAGGGCAGGCTGGAGAACCTGTGGATATGGTTTGAGAATTTCGTTTCAACTGTACTTTCGGGTGCAAATACGATATAGCTGTGGCCGTTTTTCTCCAAATATTCCGTATACCTTTTCAACGTTTTGGCAACGCCATTGACGTCAGGAACAAATGTATCCGTAAATATCGCAATTTTCATCGCTGACCCCTCCATTTGATGAAATATATCTTTACTTCTATGGTATTAGGAAATTGTGATGGAAATAATAACTTTATGTGAATTTTCGTAAGAGGAATGTAAAAGCTGACGATGTTCTTCTATACAAAGAGGTGGTAAAGCTTTTGCTTAACGTGAGAAAAATGGTAAGGTAATTATGGCGAAGATGGGAATCTCGCCGCCGATTTATATTCCTGTCCTTTTGCAACATATTCTCTGCGAATTCTCTCCATGTCTTTTATATCTTTTTCATTTAAAGGGCGTATGACTTTTGCAGGTCTGCCAAATGCAAGATGCCTTGCGGGGATCCTTTTTCCTGGTGGGACGAGGCTGCCGGCTCCTATGAAGGCTTCTTCTCCGATTTCGGCACCGTCTAAAATAAGAGAGCCCATTCCGATGAGTGATTTTTTCCGCAAAATCGAACTGTGTAATGTCACTTGATGTCCTACTGTTACGTCATCTTCAATGATCAGCGGGCGATTTGGGCTTTGATGAAGACAGCATAGATCCTGAATGTTAACCCGCTTGCCTATTCTCGTTGGAGCAACGTCTCCTCTGATAACGGTTGAAAACCAGATGCTTGAATATTCTTCGATTTTTACATCACCTGTTATAATGGTATGATCAGCGGTGAAAACAGTTTCGTGAATGTCGGGTGTGATCTGCTTAAATGAATATATCATCTAGACAACTTCCTTTCTAAATAAATTTGAGGTGAGATCATGTGGAAATGGTTTGCTGAACAGCCTGTTGCAACAATTGTGATTATTCATGGTGCTTGTGAGTATCACGGCAGATATAAATGGTTAATTGAAATGTGGAGAACCTCGGGCTACAATGTCATCATGGGCGATTTGCCTGGACAAGGAACATCGACACGGGCGAGAGGTCATATCAATTCTTTCAGGGAATACATCGATGAGGTTACCCTGTGGGTGGAAGAAGCGAAAAAAATGGAATTGCCGTTGTTTCTTCTTGGACACAGCATGGGCGGACTCATCGCGATCACATGGTATAAGGAGAATCACAGCTCTCCTGTTAAGGGTATCATTTTATCCTCGCCTTGTCTTGGCGTGCAAGTTAAAGTAAACAAGTTTCTCGATATTGCTTCAAAAGGGTTGAATAAAGTTCTCCCTACCTTTCGTGTTGATTCTGGGCTTACGATCGAAATGGCCACAAGAAATCAAGAGGTTATCCAGGCAGACGAAAATGATTCCCTTTATATTACAAAGGTTTCGGTCAGATGGTATCGCGAGCTTTTGAAAGCAATCGAAGAAACAGCCAAACCCACGGAAGCTTATTTGAATATTCCTTTGCTTCTTATGCAGGCAGGAGACGATAAAGTGGTTGATAAATCAATGGTTATCAATTGGTTTAACCAGTTAAAATCCCACAACAAATCATACCGGGAGTGGGAGGGTTTGTATCATGAAATATTTAACGAACCTGAACGGGAAGACGTGTTTCAGGCAGCGCGCAATTTTACAGATCAATTAATAGACACAGAAAAACAGCAAATAGAGAGGTGAAGCAAATGTCTTCCATTCCTGAACATCCTCTTTCCCTTATGGCTAAGGTATACAGGGGGATATTTCCCAGTGTCCATCAAAATTTGGATGATTGGCGCAAACGGGCAGTACGAATATCAAATCCGGAACTAAAATCACAGGCGCTGGCAAGTTTAAAGGATAAAGCCTTTCACTGTGAGGGCGGGGGGATCTTCGCATTACTTTCTGGGAATGGCCGCGAGTTATGCATAGAGTTTATTACCGCTTATCAAACGATTAGCGATTATTTGGATAATTTATGTGACCGTAGCACATCTCTTGACCCGAACGATTTTGAGATGCTGCATCAATCGATGAAGGATGCGCTTACCGTTGGTGCTCCTTTAAAAAATTATTATAAGTATAGGGACGATCAGGACGATAATGGATATTTACATACACTTGTTTCAACCTGTCAAAAGGTGCTCAGTAAGATAGAGCATTATGAGATCATCAAGCCGTATTTGCTTGAATTGGCAGGATATTATTGTGATCTGCAAGTACATAAGCATGTGGTTATCAATGAAAGGGTTCCCCGGCTAAAAAGGTGGTTTGAGACGTATAAGCAGCATCTGCCTCATATGGAATGGTATGAATTCTCAGCCTGCGCCGGTTCGACGTTAGGTATTTTTTGTTTGGTTGCTTATTCGTTTCAAGATGAATTTGACCAGGCACTTGCCCAAAAGATTTACGAGAGCTATTTTCCCTACATTCAAGGGCTTCATATTCTATTGGATTATTTGATCGATCAAGAAGAAGACCTGGCAGAGGGCGATTTGAATTTTTGCACTTACTATCATTCACGCCCGGAAATGACGAAAAGGCTTATGCATTTTATCGAAAAAGCGGATGAGCATTTAAAAGGCATTCCGCACGAAAACTTTCACCGATTCATAAATAGAGGGCTTTTAGGGGTTTATTTATCAGACGATAAAGTCATTGGACAAAAAGACATGGCGAAGCTGGCAAAAAAGCTAATAAAAGCTGGCGGAAGTACTTCTTTTTTCTTTTACATCAACGGGAGAGCCTATAGAAAATTTCAGAAATTCCGTACGAAAATCTAATTTAAAAGTCCGGGCCTAGTCAGGCTTCGGACTTTTTTCAATAGCAATTACAAAGGGAGGATAATTGGTTTGATTAATATATTGGTACGTCATTACACGTGCCAATCGCGGATCAAGCCCCTCGCAAAAGGCGAGTAATTCCTGTTTTTCTTGTTTGCCTTCCTCATGGCCGTGATACACAACAAGAACGATGATCCCTTTATCCTTTAACAGGTGAAGCAGCTGGCCGACTGCAGATATCGTGGATGCAGCCGATGTTGTAACGGATTTATCGCTGCCCGGCAAATAACCGAGATTAAAAACGGCTGCAGCTACTTGTCCATGGATTATTTCAGGGAGACAGGCTGTCAGGTGTTCATGGCTTTTTAAAAAAAGGGTTGTGTTACCTATTGCTGCTTGATCCAGCTTTGCTTTCGTGTTCACGAGCGCTTGTTCTTGCACATCAAATGCATAGACATGGCCATCTTTTCCGACCAGCGTCGATAAAAAAAGTGTATCGTTGCCATTTCCCATCGTACCATCAATGACGATGTCTCCAGGAACGGCAGCAAGCTCGAGCAGATATTTGCTAAAAGGCAGTATTTTTGGCAAAGTCATGATAATGATTCCTGCTTACGTGAATGATAAAATTTTCCTTGATAGCTTCCTCTTTTTTCGAGCTCGCCATCTATCGCACTCAAAACTTCCCATTTATTGACACTCCACATCGGACCTACCATTAATTCAATCGGACCGTCTCCGGTTATACGATGAATGATCATTTCGGGAGGAAGAATTTCAAGCTGATCACAGACAAGCTGAACGTACTCCGTTTGCGACAAAAACTGCAGCTTCCCTTTTTCGTATTGCTTCACCATCGGTGTTCCTTTTAGCAAATGCAGCAAATGGATTTTTATCCCTTGTACGTCCAACCGGGCAACGGCTTCTGCCGTTTCCATCATCATTTCACGGTTTTCAAGCGGAAGTCCGTTGATAATATGTGAACAGACGCGGATTCCATGCTTTCTCAGCTTGTTGACTCCTTCTACATAGCATTCATAATCGTGGGCACGATTAATCAGCATTGCAGTTCGTTCATGTACCGTTTGCAGCCCAAGTTCAACCCACAAATACGTTCGCTCATTTAGTTCTGCCAAGTACTCGACGACATCATCGGGCAGACAGTCAGGACGTGTTGCTATGGATAAGCCGATCACTCCGTCCAATGAAAGGACCGATTCATATTTTTCCCTCAGAACTTCGACGGGTGCATGAGTATTAGTAAAGGCTTGAAAATAAGCCATGTATTTTCCGTCTTTCCATTTCAAGTGCATCCGGTCTTTAATTTCATGAAATTGGGTCACAAGATCATCGGCACGATTTCCGGCAAAATCACCGGATCCCGCCGCACTGCAAAATGTGCAGCCGCCACGAGCGGCTGTGCCGTCACGGTTGGGGCAGTCAAATCCGCCGTCTAAAGCTACTTTAAAGACTTTATGTCCAAAGATGCTTCGTAAATGATAATTCCACGTATGGTATCTTTTTTCGTTATTCGCATATGGAAAAGGGTTGCTCTGATTCAATCAGAAAACCTCCTTATAGTATGTATCGCATCCCTATATATTAGCACGCCTGTGCAAGGTCCGACAAACCCATGCCTCCATTTTTTTCTATCATGGACTTTTTTGTTCTGGTCAAACTAAAGAGGATATGATGAGGAGGGTATGACCATGGCAACGAGACAATCAGTTGAAGACTTCTTAGCAAAAAGCAGTGAAGTGTATGACAGTGCTTCAGAGCAGTACGAAACGTATTTAAAACAGGAGCATTTTAACGATCCGGAGTACATTGAAGCACAAGTAAAGCTTGAAGATCTCGTGAATGAGCTGAATAAATTGACATTAAGCGCAAACGACCAGCAAAAGGAGCTGCTCTACCGAACTCGTTTGCAGCTTCAATCCCTGCAAAATCAAATGATTTTGAAAAAGTCATATCAAAAATAAGATGAATCCTTAAATAGGGTTCATTTTTTTATTTTAAAAAAAGTTGACACATAAAAGAGATGTATGTATTGTTATGTGTGTATTAGATGAACTAGTACACATAATGGTATTGTTACAAAGAGCAATAATTAATAAATAAAGGAGCAAAAAACATGAAAATGTTAAAGGATGATCATCGGGTATCTTCCATCGCAAAGAAACAGAAAAGAAAAAAGCTTTTCCTAATTCTTTCAGCCCATGCAATCGCCTGTTTATTGCTTTTTTCGTTTGCAGCCGCGGCCATTGGAATACAAAAAAATCTCATTCCGAAATGGCAAGGCAAAGAATCTCTCACAACCATTTCAATTGTCGGATCTGAGCCGCGATAGAAAAAGAATGAATGAAACAGACTTTTCAATAATAAACGCAGCTGGCATTTTTGAAAACGGGAGTGAAATTCATACAGAAAGAAGGGATATTCATGATAGAAATCGATCCGCGAAGCTCTACACCCATTTACGAGCAAATCATCCAGAAAATTAAAGAGCTTTGTTTAAGAGGTATCATGAAACCCGGTGACAAGCTCCCATCGGTACGCGAAATGGCAAGCATGATCATTGCGAATCCCAACACCGTCAGCAAAGCCTATAAAGAGCTGGAAAGAGAAGGCGTTATTGAAACACTGCGTGGTAGGGGTACTTTTATTTCTGAAACGGCGAAAATGTCGCTTGATGAAGGTAAGGTCACAATGATAAAAGAGCAATTAAAGCAGATTATCATCGAGGCGCATTACGCAGGTGTTGACATGACGATGCTTCACGATTGGATAATTGAGATTACAGATGAGGTTAAGGGTGAAACGAATGATTGAGCTTAAAAATATTTCGAAAAAAATGGGCAGCACACAGGTACTGAAAGATATTTCATTCCAATTGGAGGAAGGAGAGATTTTCGGCTTGCTTGGAAGAAACGGTTCCGGAAAAACGACTCTCCTTCGTGTGATTCAGCAAATCATTGCTCCAGACAGCGGAGAGGTATTCTTCAAGGGGATCCGTATAAAGGATCATCCGAAAGTAAAAAGAAATATCGCCTTCATGCCGGTGCAACAGCCCTTTTATGACAAATATAACTACAAGCAGCTGGTTGAGTTGCTGAGAACGATTTATCCCGATTTTGATGTAACCTACGCTAACGAATTGATTAATCGGTATGATATATCGGAAACGACAAAGTTTCGTGAACTGTCTACCGGGCTGAAGAAACAGCTGTCTCTTGTTCTCACACTTGCGATCAAGCCTGCCGTTATATTATTAGATGAGCCTACTGATGGCATTGATGCGGTTACGAGGCATGATGTTCTGCAATTGCTGATTGATGAAGTAGCGGAACGAAACACAACGATTCTGATCACGTCCCATCGGCTGGAGGATATCGAGCGAATGTGCAACCGGATCGGATTTATGGACGATAACGAGCTTAGCCAGGTGATGGATTTAGATGAGCTCAAAGCCGATTATACAAAGCTTCAGGTCGTATTTGAGGATGACGTCAATTTGAAAATCAGAGAACAGGGGATTTCAATTTTAGATAAGGCAGGAGTTTTCTACACCTTGCTTTTGAGAAAAGATGAAGAAGAAAACAAGCGATTTTTAAAGTCCCTCAATCCAAAGGTTTGGAATGAAATCCCGGTTAGTCTGGAAGAAGTCTTTATTGCGAAGTTTGGAGGGAAGCGGAGATGGTAGACCGGGGCTTGCTTTTTAAAGAATGGAAGCAGCATCAGGCCATGCTGCTCGTGATTTGTATCACCACAGTGTTTGCCTATCCGATTTATATATTGTCCGAATATGCGGGATATCGCGGGTGTATGAAAGAATATGATATTGAGAATGGAATTTCATGTCATTTTTTCTTAGACGGAAGTTCACTGCAAATGTTTATTTTAGCTGGAATTATTCTTGCAATTATCCAAATTGGGGTTGAGCGCAATAAAGGAACGATGGATTTTACGTTGAGCCTTCCGTTTCATCGAAAGACGATTTTCCGGTCTAAAGCTTTTATCGGCACACTAATCATTTGGGGATCTCAATTGCTGTCTTTTATTTTTTCGCTTTGTCTAATCGGAATCCTGAGGCCGGACATAGAAAATTTTTATACGGGATATCTGTGGAGCACGTTAACCTGTTTTATGCTTTATATGCTGGTTATGGCTGCAGGAGCTATGACCGGAAGCGTCGTAGCGCAAGTAATGGTTGGTTTCACGGCTTCGATTCTACCTTTAATGGTTATCGGCCTGCTTATTGCACACGTTGATTTGGTGATTGGAAACCGGTGGTTAGGGATGATGACAATGGATGCGTTAAATACCATATTAGTCTATCTCACCCCACTGGCCTATTTAAGTACGGAATTCAATGATAAGCCGGTGTTTGTTATGCCAATTATCCTCACTGCCTTGTTTTACTGGATAGGGCTGGTTTGTTTCGATAAGCTTCCGAATGAGAGAGAGGGTTACTTTTTCTTAGCGGAGAAGTTGAATAAACCAGTTCAGGTCCTCGTAATAAGCTTTGGGATATTAGGCTTTGGAATATTCGGTTATTCCTCCAGCCAATCCGTTTTCGGTTATCTGCTGGGAGTGGTAATAGGCGGCGTTATCGGTTTTCTTTTGAGTTACTTTTTGATCTTTAAAAAATCAAAAATATGATTTCAGAAATAAAAAATGAGAGGAGATAAACCTATGATTGAAGTAAAAAACGTCTTTCATTCGTTTAAAATTGGCAAAAAAGGAAGGGAAAATGAGATTCCTGTATTGAAAAACATTTCTCTTTCCGTAAAAAAAGGGGAAATCGCCTGCGTTGTCGGTCGAAGCGGCTCTGGTAAGTCTACGTTGCTTAATCTAATTTCAGGCTACATAAGCCCGACCAAAGGGCAAATCGTAATCGAAGGGACGGATGTGACTTCTTTTAATGAAAAAGAATGGGCCAGATTCCGTCTGGAACATTTCGGTTTTATTTTTCAAAGCTTTCAGTTAATTCCGGGCTTAACGACATATGAAAATATTGAACTGCCGCTTAGCTTAAAAGGTGTCGGCAAAGCTGAAAGGAAAACGAGAGTCGAAGACATGCTGAAACGGGTCGGACTGGAAAACCACAGCGGCCATTATCCAAACGAGCTGTCAGGCGGGCAGCAGCAACGTGTCAGTATTGCAAGAGCACTTATTTTAAATCCTTCGATTATATTGGCAGATGAACCAACAGGAAGCTTGGATTCGGAAACAGAGGAAGAAGTTTTGAGCTTCATCAAACAGCTGAACAGAGAAAGAGGCATCACCTTTATCATCATTACCCACGATGACGAAGTGGCTTCGATTGCAGATACAAAATACCACCTTCACGATGGTGCATTTACAAAAGGAGGGGAATCTGTTGAAGTTTAGTGATCAAATTCGGTTTATCCGAAGAAATATGAAAAAAAACAAATTGCGAGTTTTTATGACCATTTTAGCGACGACGATGTCTTGTGCTTTTCTCATTGTTCTGGCCTCTGTCGGATTTGGAATTCAGAAAATGGCGATGGATGAGATCCTTAGCAATCAGACCGTTACTCAAATTAGTGTGGAAGGAAAAGGCGAACAAGCGGAAGCAGCGTCCAAAGAAGATTTGGCTTCCTATCAGAATCGTGAGCACGTCGCAGCGATTGTAGAAAGAACAGAAGTTTATGAGCCGGTTGAAGCAAATTTAGATAATCGCACGAATAATCAGGCACAAATTGTTTTTACAGACATGGAGGAAGAATTAAAGTCAAACATGGCTTTGGAAAAAGGAAAGATTCCTGAGTCGGCCAATGAAATCGTCGTCGGCTATGATTTCGCAAGTCAGTTGTGGACGAAGCAGGAACAAGAAGATTACAATAAACAAACGGAACAAATATCTGAGACCCAACAAGGGGAAATAGACAAGCCTCAAGGATATCCGGAAGATATAGTTGGGAAAAACATCAAGTTAAAGGTTTCAAAAACGAATCCTGAAACGGGACAAGCGGATCAAGAAAAAACCTATGATTTTAAAGTTGTCGGGGTTACAGAACAGAAAGCACGCGATTGGCAACAAGATTCATCGGTTTACCTTAGCAATGACTTTCAAGGGGATATCGGTAATTTCCTAGGTTTAAGTGAAGAAAATGGGAATATGGCTAAAACATTAAATGTATATGCGGATCAGCTTGAAAATGTCACTGAAGTAACGAATGCACTTAAGGACGATGGATTTCTTGTATTCTCCGTTACTGAGCAGTTGGATCAAATGAATGTATTTTTCACGATTTTTAAAGTCGGTCTTATCTTTGTCGGATTAATTGCAATCATTATCTCTTCCATCGGCATATTTAACACGATGACGATGGCTGTGACAGAAAGAACGCAGGAAATCGGCATTATGAAAGCCGTTGGGGCTGATCCAGGAATCATCAGAAAAATATTTTTGATGGAAAGTACGTTTATCGGCTTGATTGGCTCCGTTATTGGTATCATTATTTCCTATGTGGTCAGCGTAGCTGTTAATTTCATCTTGCCGTTAATCTTGAATAGCACTGTAGAAGGCGGAGTTGGTGAAGATTTTCAAATGACCTTTTCTTATATCCCGATTACACTTGTAATCATTGCGACAGTGATTAGCGTAGGAATTGCGACGCTATCAGGGTTAAACCCGGCGATAAAAGCTACAAGAACGAATGTCCTTACAGCGCTTAGAAGAGAATTGTAAGACCCTTTTTACCCTCTGCTCATTAGAAGCAGGGGGTAAGATTTTTTCGCAGTAAAAGAAAGCTTGTCCTAAATATTGAAAAAATAGGTAATTATGACTGTTAGAAAAATAATTCATTTGAATCAAGATTGAAGCCCTATCTTACACATATAATGGAAGAAACAAGCTTTTTTTGTTTATAATATTAATACATGAAATAATTATTTGCCGCTAACAACAAATCATCGTTTACGAGTAGTGGGCTTTCCGCGTCTATAGAGGCTATAGGAAGGTGATGATGATAGAATGCTGCAACATGTACTTATTGCGTGTATGATCGGGGGGATGATGGGAATCCTTGGGCACATAAAGAAGAAAGGAAGAATTGAAAAACCGAGGATGACCAAAAGATTTATTTATCTAGGGTTTATTGAAGACATAATTGTCGGGATGATCGCCTCTGCCCTTCTCGTCTTATCAGCTAATCCCGAGTCAGGTGTTCAGCTTGTCATTTTATCGATAGTTGCCGGATACAGCGGCGAAGCTGTTCTCAGAAGCTTTGATTTTGTAAGGGAACAACAGAACCAAAACACAAATGAACCCAAAAAGAAAGACGAAACTCCACACTAAGACTCGCCTCACACTCTCACTTTTCACTACATTTCCATTCTATACAAATCTGCTTGCACTTATGAACACAATTCTATAAAATACTAGTAAGATTAGCTTATAGTAAGAACATTGAAGAGGAATAGTAAGAAACTGGCTTTTTCTAGAGAATTGGCGGTTGGTGCAAGTCAATATTAAGCTTATTCTGAACTCGCCTCGGAGTTGCAATGTTTCATAAAGCATTGCCGTCCATCAACGTTATTGATATCAAGTGAGTATGCGTTTTTTGTATGCTAACAAGGGTGGTACCGCGGGAAACCCTCTCGTCCCTTTTCAGGGATGAGGGGTTATTTGTTTTTTTGTAATAATCTGAATATTTTTTGCGGAAATCTCCCATCTTGTAATATAAGCAATATGGAAGAAGGAGGTCTTGATTATGAGTTTTTCTCATCAACAAATCGAGAAAAAATGGCAAAAGAAATGGGAAGAAGAAAAAACTTTTGCTACAAAAGAAAATAATCATAAAAAATTTTATGCACTAGACATGTTTCCGTACCCTTCAGGAGCGGGGCTTCACGTTGGCCATCCGGAAGGATACACAGCAACAGATATCGTATCAAGAATGAAAAGAATGCAGGGCTTCGATGTCCTTCACCCAATTGGCTGGGATGCGTTCGGTCTTCCTGCAGAGCAATATGCAATTGATACGGGAAATGATCCAGCGGTCTTTACGAAGAAAAACATCGATACATTCCGCCGCCAAATTAAAGCGCTTGGCTTCTCTTATGATTGGGACCGTGAAGTAAATACAACCGATCCTGAGTATTACAAGTGGACGCAGTGGATCTTCCTTAAGCTTTATGAAAAAGGCTTGGCCTACGTAGACGAAGTGCCTGTGAACTGGTGTCCGGCTCTTGGAACCGTCTTGGCAAATGAAGAAGTAATTGACGGGAAAAGTGAGCGGGGCGGCCATCCGGTTGAACGGCGTCCGATGAGGCAATGGATTCTTAAAATTACCGCTTACGCAGATCGCTTATTAGAGGATTTAGAAGAGCTTGATTGGCCAGAAAGCTTGAAAGACATGCAGCGTAACTGGATCGGCCGCTCTGAAGGAGCCCATGTTCATTTCCAAATTGATGGACATAATGAAAGCTTTACCGCCTTTACAACGAGACCTGACACACTGTTTGGTGCTACCTATTGTGTACTTGCACCAGAGCATCCTTTTATAGAAAAGATTACAACAGCTGAGCAGCAATCTGCTGTAGCGTCATATGTGAAAGAGGTACAAGCAAAAAGCGATCTTGAAAGAACAGATCTTGCTAAATCCAAAACAGGTGTATTTACAGGCGCTTACGCAATCAATCCTGTTAGCGGCGAGAAAATGCCAATTTGGATCGCAGATTATGTCCTTTATTCATACGGTACAGGAGCCATCATGGCGGTACCTGCGCACGACGAACGCGATTATGAATTCGCAAAAGCATTTGAGCTTCCGATCATAGAAGTTGTAAGCGGAGGAAATGTTGAAAAAGAAGCCTATACAGGTGACGGAAAACACGTGAACTCCGGCTTTTTAAACGGACTTGGCAAACAGGAAGCAATAGAAAAAATGATTGAATGGCTTGAAGAAAATAAAGCAGGCGAGAAAAAAACCACCTACAGATTGCGCGACTGGCTGTTCAGCCGCCAACGTTATTGGGGCGAGCCTATTCCGATTATTCATTGGGAGGATGGAACTTCGACAGCGGTACCTGAAGAAGAGCTTCCATTGCTGCTTCCGAAAACAAATGAAATTAAGCCAAGCGGTACGGGAGAATCACCGCTCGCTAATATTAAGGAATGGGTCGAAGTAACTGATCCGGAAACCGGAAAAAAAGGACGCAGAGAAACCAATACAATGCCGCAATGGGCAGGGAGCTGCTGGTACTTCTTGCGGTACATTGATCCGCATAACCCAAGTGAGCTTGCCTCCCCGGAAAAATTAAAAAAATGGCTGCCAGTCGATATATATATTGGCGGAGCCGAGCATGCGGTGCTGCATTTGTTATACGCGAGATTTTGGCATAAATTCCTTTATGATATTGGAGTCGTGCCTACTAAGGAACCTTTCATGAAGCTATTTAACCAAGGAATGATTCTTGGAGAAAATAATGAAAAAATGAGCAAATCTAAAGGAAATGTCGTCAACCCAGATGATATTATTAAATCTCACGGAGCAGATACTCTCCGGTTGTATGAAATGTTCATGGGTCCTCTTGACGCATCAATTGCCTGGTCTACTACAGGGCTGGACGGAGCCCGCCGCTTCCTTGACCGTGTATGGCGTTTGTTTATAGAGGGAGATGACAGCCTTAGCAGCAAAATTAGCGAATCGTCCGAACAGCAGCTGGAGCGTGTCTACCACGAAACCGTTAAAAAGGTCACTGAAAATTATGAAGACCTTCGCTTCAATACGGCGATATCCCAGCTAATGGTATTTGTTAATGAGGCTAATAAAGCTGATAAGCTGCCAAAAGAGTACGCAGAAGGCTTTGTTAAGCTTCTTTCTCCAGTCGCTCCTCACCTTGCTGAAGAGCTTTGGAGCAAGTTGGGCTATACAGAAACAATCAGCTACGAAGCTTGGCCTGCTTACGATGAGAGCAAGCTTGTGGAAGACGTTATAGAAATTGTTATACAAGTCAACGGAAAGCTGAAGGCCAAACTGAATGTCCCGGCTGATGCATCGAAGAAAGAGCTTGAAGACCTCTCGTTAAGCGATCAGGCAATCAAAGACCAAATCGAAGGTAAAACGATCCGAAAAGTTATTGCTGTACCAGGCAAGCTCGTTAATATTGTCGCAAATTAATCAAGTAACCCCTTAAGCAACATGCTTAAGGGGTTCTGTTTTGCGCGATTTTTGTCGAATAATCGATATATTTAATATTTCGTCGATAAGTACTCTATTTTCGCTGATATATTTTAAAAATCGCCGATATATTTGAAATTTCGCTGAAAACTCTAAGCGAATCTTTTCCTACAAAAATAAATATTGCTGTATAAAATAAAACGCTTCCATGATACACTTTATTTTATAAAGGAGCTACATTTGAAAGGGGAGAAAGTTTTGGGAAAATTAAAAGTTGGAGTTATTGGCTGCGGATCAATTGCAACGATTCGTCACCTGCCAGAGTATGCTGCAAATCCCTACACCGAGCTTGCTGCTGTTTGTGATGTGAATCAGGAAAGGGCACAGCAAACAGGTGACCTGTATCAAACAAAGGCTTATACAGATTATCAAGAACTTTTTGCCAATGAGGATCTCGATATTGTTAGCGTTTGCACCCCTAACTACCTTCATGCACAAATATCAATTGCCGGACTGGAAGCAGGGTGTAATGTGCTTTGTGAAAAGCCGATGGCCACAAGCGCAGAGGATGCCCAGATGATGATTGAAGCAGCGAAGCGAAACGGGAAAAAATTAATGATCGCCCACAACCAAAGATTTGTAAAATCTCACCAAAAAGCGAAGGAGCTGATTGCCAAAGGGGAAATCGGCAAGGTTGTCAGCTTTCGAACATCCTTTGGACATCCGGGACCTGAGAATTGGAGTGTAGATGGACAAAACAGCTGGTTTTTCAGAAAACATGAAGCATATATCGGGGCAATGGGTGATTTAGGCGTACATAAGGCAGATTTAATTCGTTTTATTCTAGGCGATGAAGTGAATGAAGTAGCAGGCTTCGTTGACACCTTGTCAAAAAAAGCTGCTGATGTTGATGATAATGCTGTCTGTATTCTGCGAATGGAATCCGGAGCGATCGGAACACTTGCTGCCAGCTGGTCTTATCAAAAGGAAGACAATTCAACTGTGATTTACGGTGAAAAAGCTGTGTTAAGGCTTGAAGATCATCCGGACTATTCTTTAACAATTCATTATCAAAACGGAGAACAGATTTTTTATGATATTGGAGGCATCCAGACGAATGATACAGGAGGCCAATTTGGCTCGCAGGTCATTGACCATTTTGTATGGTGTATTCAAAACGATGAGCAACCTGAATCTCATGGAGAGGATGCGAAAAAATCTATTGAAGTCGTTCTCGCTGCTTTAGAGTCAAGTGAAAGCAAATCCTTCATTCCGTTGCACAGAAATAAAAACCACATAACATGAGGGGGAATTTTCGTGAAAGTTGGCTTGCAGCTTTACACCATTCGCGACTTATTGGCTAAGAATGTGGAGCAGGTAATGGAAAGAGTGTCGTCATTTGGATATGAAGGCGTGCAGTTTGCAGGTTTTTATGATCAATCCTCTGAGGAAATTCTCCGCCTGCTCAAGATGTATTCCTTACATCCTGCAGGCAGCCACGTCGATCTGGAGCTGCTTTCAAAAGAGAAAATACAAGAAACGATGGAGTACCATCATACGATTGGAAACCGTCTGTTGATTGTCCCTTATGTAGAAGAAAACGAACGAAAAACAAAAGATGACTACAAACGGCTGGCGGAGAAGCTGAATATCGCAGGAGAACAGGTTCAGAGAGAAGGCTTCTCGCTTGCTTATCACAACCATGATTTTGAATTTTCCAAAGTGGAAGGGAAGCTGCCCTTAGATCTGTTAACTAAGGAAACAGTACCAGATTATGTTTCCTTTGAGCTTGATGTTTACTGGGCAAAATATGCTGGCTTTGATCCTATTTCGATTATGCTGAAGCTTGGCAGCAGATTGAAATCTCTTCATGTTAAGGATATAGCAAAAAAAGAGGGGAAAACAGTAAGTACTGTGATCGGCAACGGTGAAATTGATTGGCTGAAATTTGCATCCTATGCTGCAAAATTAGAAGTAGAGTGGCTGATTGTTGAGCAGGAGCATTTTGAGAAAGATCCTTTAGTGGAAACAGAGGAAAATTACCTTCGTTTACACTCTATTCTGAAAGAAATGAGGTCTGCACAATGAAACTAGGTGTATTTACTGTATTGTTTGCTGAGAAAACGTTTACTGAAATGCTAGATTACGTGAAGGAATCAGGGCTTGATGCTGTTGAAATCGGTACTGGCGGGTATCCGGGAGACGCACATTGTCCGCTTGATGAACTGTTGGAAAACAGTGAGAAAAGAGAAGCATATATGCAGGAAATTGAAAAAAGAGGCTTGACTGTCAGTGCTTTCAGCTGTCATGGAAACCCTGTTTCACCAGATGCGGAATTTAGAGAGGTCTCCCATCAAACGCTGGTAAAAACGATTGAATTGGCAAAACTGACAAATGTACCGGTCGTCAATTGTTTTTCCGGTACGCCTGGTGCTGATGAAGAGGCGAAACATCCGAATTGGCCGGTAGCTCCGTGGCCGAATGAATATGGCGAAATTCTTGCGTGGCAGTGGGAAAATAAATTAATCCCGTATTGGAAGGAAATTGGCGAAATCGCTGAAAAAGCAAATGTAAAAATCGGCATAGAGCTTCACGGAGGCTTCTTAGTCCATACTCCGCATACGATTCTTAAGCTGAGGGAAGCGACATCTCCTGCCATTGGCGCCAATGTCGATCCGAGCCATTTTTGGTGGCAGGGCATTGATCCGGTCGGAGCGATCAAAATACTGGGCAAAGAAAACGCGATTCACCATTTTCATGCAAAGGATACCTATTTGGATCAGGACAACATCAATCGTTATGGCTTAACGGATATGCAGCCTTATAGCGAGATTCAAACCCGTTCGTGGAACTTCCGGTCAGTCGGCTGCGGACACAGCCTTGAGGAGTGGTCGAATATCATGAGTGCTCTGCGGATTTATGGGTACGACGGAACCGTAAGCATTGAGCATGAAGACCCTCTTATGTCTATTGAAGAAGGGTTTAAGCGCGCGGTTACGAATCTGAAATCAGTGTTATTAACAGAAAGCCCTTCCCAAATGTGGTGGACATAAAGGGAAACTTCAATAAGTGGAGGTGCTAGGATTCTTCGTTTACACTCTTTTTACAGCCCGATAATGCGGCATAAATAGCAAGAGCAGCCTTTCGTTTGTTATAATACATGATGAAAAGGAGCTGAGCGAAAATGAGCGTAAAAGAAATAACACCTGATGAACTAAAGGATCTGCTTGAAAGGGGAGAAACGATAAATATCGTTGATGTACGGGAGGATGAAGAAGTGGCAGAGGGAATGATCCCTGAAGCCGTTCATATCCGTATGGGAGACATTCCTGAAAAGCTGGACTTTTTTGCTGAAAACGAGGACTATATATTTGTTTGCCGTTCCGGGCGAAGAAGCGAAAACGTTTGTCTCTATTTGCAGGAGCATGGCATCAATTCAACGAATATGGTTGGCGGAATGCTCGAATGGTCCGGCGAAACTAAACCTAAGCTGTAAGGTCGGGGTTGTATAAATCTCTCGGAAACGGTGCAAATAAAGCCGGGAATGGTGCAAATAACGCCGGACCGGTGCAATAAACGCCGGACCGGTGCAAATAAAGCCGAGACCGGTGCAAATAAAGCCGGAAACGGTGCAAATTCCCCAGAAACAGTTTAATTCACCTTGGGTCACATATCAATCTTTCCTTAACTTTCTCTCATATTTTGACTTGGACAAAAATAGTCATAATAGTAGAGAAAGGGGAGGGACAAGATGTTGAAGGTTGCCATTTTTGATGAAGAGCATGAAAAAGATCTTCAAAATGAAGTCAATCAATTTTTAAAAGAGTTATCCGATAATCAATTTATTGATATAAAATATACGGTTTCGGCTGTTTGTGATCCAACAGGCGAGCAGCTCTATTGTTTTTCAGCTATGATCATTTACCGTAAATAGAATAGGCTTTGGAGAATTTCTTCTCCAAAGCCTATTTGCTTAAAGCATATTCAGCGGAATTAAGGCCGGCTAGCCGGCCTGTAACGAGTGCAGAAGTAATATTATATCCGCCTGTGTATCCGTGAATATCTAAAATTTCACCGCAGAAATAAAGCCCTTCTTGCTTTTTCGATGCCATTTTCTTCGGATCAATTTCTTTTACCGAGACTCCCCCTCCGGTCACAAACGCTTTTTCAAGCGAAAGTGTGCCATCCGCACGGACAATGAGTTCCTTGCAATCTTGAATGAAGCCTCGGAATTTCTCTTTAGACAAGGTAGAATAGGTGTCCTCGGGCTGAATCTTGTTTCTTTCAAAAAGAAATAATAAATAGCGCTCTTGCATCCATGGTTTCAGCACATTTTTGATGGCTTTTTTTGGCGCTGCTTTTAAATCACTGGTCATCTTTTGTAAAAGCTCTTCTTTATGAATGGCTGGAAAAATATCAATTTTCAGCTTCACTTGGTCCTGTTTTTTCAATTCCTTAACGACAAACTGGCTGCATCGAAGAATAGCGGGACCAGACAGGCCGAAATGGGTGAAAATCATATCCATCACATGCGTCACGACGGGTTTGCCTTTTTTATTCAATACGCTGACACCAGCATCTCTGAGCGATAAACCTTGCAGCGTTTTTTGTTTAATAAAGGGCTCATTCGATGTAATAGGAACCTCGGTGGGGAAAAGCTCAGTAATCCGGTGCCCTGCGGCTTCCGCCCACACGTATCCATCCCCTGTGCTTCCAGTGTGCGGAACGCTTTTACCGCCTACAGCAACGACAACAGCGCCCGCTTTTATTACCTCATCATTCGCAGTAATAATTCCTTTCGCACGCCCATTTTCATACATCACTGATTTCACTTTTTCAGTTGTTCGAATATGTACGCGATATTTCTTAAGCTGATTGAGCAAAACATCCACGACTGTTTGTGCCTTATCGGATACAGGGAACATCCGCCCGTGATCTTCCTCTTTCAGCTTGATTCCGAGATGTTCAAAGAACCTGATAATATCTTCATTATTAAATTCTGAGAAAGCGCTGTATAAAAAACGGCCGTTTCCAGGAATATGCTGAATCAGCTCATCGATTGGCATCCGATTCGTTACATTGCAGCGGCCTCCGCCTGAAATTGCAAGCTTTCTTCCCAATTTGTTACCTTTATCAATAAGGAGCACTCGGGCTTTTTTTTCGCCGGCAGCAATCGCCGCCATCAACCCGGAAGGACCTCCTCCTATTACGATTACGTCATATGCAGACAATCAGGATCCCGTCTTTCTTTGTATATTTGAAATTATAGTATAACGAAAAATGACGGTTTCTAAAAGTTCATGTATGTCACCTTTATTTTCTAAATAGACATTCTTACCAGTTGGCCGCGTACTTATGGTAAAATAGAAAAGTTGAATCTTAGACGAGAAAAATGGTGATTGGCATATGTCGAATAAATTGTTGAGAGGAACGTTTATCTTAACATTAGGTACATATATATCAAGAATTTTAGGAATGCTTTATATCGTGCCGTTTGGGGCAATGGTGGGCGTAACCGGAGGAGCATTGTTTCAATATGGATATAATCAATATACAATCTTTTTAAGTATTGCCACAATGGGTTTCCCTGCTGCTGTATCAAAGTTTGTTTCAAAATATAATTCGATCGGCGATTATGAGACGAGCAGAAAAATGTTTCATGCGGGCATGTCTGTCATGCTCGTTACTGGCATGATCGCGTTTTTGCTGCTTTACATGCTGGCTCCTAACTTAGCTGAAGCCGCTCTTGGCGGCAAGGAGAATAATGGAGTTACCCTTGATGATACGATTTACGTCATTCGCATGGTTAGCCTGGCTTTACTTGTCGTTCCGATTATGAGCTTGGTCAGAGGTTTTTTTCAGGGACATCAAATGATGGGACCAACGGCTGTTTCACAAGTCGTAGAGCAAATCGTAAGGATCGTCTTTTTGCTGTCGGCGACATTTATCATTTTAAACGTGATTAACGGCGGGCTTGTCCTCGCTGTTGGATATGCAACATTTGCTGCGCTAATCGGAGCCTTTGGAAGCTTAATTGTACTTATTTATTATTGGAAGAAAAGAAGCACCTCGCTGCTTGCGATGAAACAAAATACAATCCCATCGGCAAATTTGTCCTATGTCCGAATGTTTACTGAACTATACAGCTATGCACTTCCATTCGTATTCGTCGGTCTTGCGATTCCTCTTTATACGTATATTGATACGAATACGTTTAATAAAGCAATGATCGCTGCAGGTTTTGCGGACATCAGCCAGACGATGGTTGCGATTGTAACCCTTTATGTACCGAAGCTGATTATGATTCCGGTCTCACTTGCGACAGCATTTGGATTAACTCTTATTCCGACAATAACAGAATCATTCACAGAGCGAAATTTCAGGCTGTTAAATAAGCAGATTGACCAAACGATGCAGTTGATCCTCTTTTTGCTATTTCCTGCAGTAGCTGGTTTATCGCTATTATCAGGACCAGCTTATTATTTATTTTACGGATCAGATAATTTACATCCTGAGATGGGACAGCCGATTCTTTTTTGGTATTCGCCTGTTGCCTTGCTTTTTGCTTTGTTTACAGTAAATGCGGCAATATTGCAGGGGATTAACAAGCAAAAATTTGCCGTCGTCAGTCTTTTGATCGGAATATTGATAAAAATTGTGCTGAATGTTCCGTTAATTGGTCTTTTTCAAGGCTATGGTTCTATTTTGGCGACAACCCTCGGCTACGGAGCTTCACTGCTTTACGGATTTATTATGATCAAGCGCCATGCTGGCTACTCGTATAAAAAAGTAGTGAAACGATCTTGCTTGATGTTAATACTGACAGGGGTCATGGGGATTTTTGTCTTGCTCACACAGTGGGGCCTATCATTTTTCCTTTCGTACCAAGAGAGCCTTGCACAAGCGGGGATTATCCTGCTTATCAGTGCGATTGTGGGTGGAGCGGTATATTTGGTTCTCGCTTACCGCCTTCATTTAATCGAAAGAATTTTGGGGGCAAACGTTTCCTCATTAATCAAGCACAGAAGGGGGAAGGAGTAAATGAGACTGGACAAGCTCCTGTCCCATACCGGTTTTGGCTCGAGAAAGGACGTGAAAAAACTCATCAAATCTGGGGCAGTACGTATCAATGAACAAGCGGTCAAGAATTCGGATTCTCAGATTGATTTGGAAATGGAGACGGTGACGGTTCATGGAGAACGGGTGGTTTACCGTGAGTTTATCTATTTAATGATGAATAAGCCTCCTGGAGTCCTTTCAGCTACTGAGGATGCCAGGCAAAAAACAGTCGTCGATTTGCTGGATGAGGGCTGCGGGCATTTTGATTTGTTTCCGGTTGGACGATTGGATAAGGATACAGAAGGTTTGTTGCTGCTCACAAACGATGGAGTACTCGCCCATCAACTTCTTTCACCGAAAAAACACGTAGCAAAGACGTATCTGGTACGTTTAAAGAAACCTTTGGAAGAAGTGGATATCGATCAATTGGAATCCGGGGTATGGATTGATGAGGAATATAAAACCAAGCCGGCGAAGGTTGAAAAGCTTCATAATGAAAACTCGCTCACCGAAATTCATTTAACCATAACGGAAGGAAAATTTCATCAAATTAAGCGAATGGCAAAAGCGGTTCAAAATGAAGTGATTTTCTTAAAGAGATTATCAATGGGAAATGTAAAGCTGGACCCGATGCTTGGCAAAGGAGATTATCGGGAGCTTACACAAAAAGAGCTGGAGCTGCTGCAAGGCTCATAGAATTCATAAAAGACACTCCAAAATAGGAGTGTCTTATGTAATTTCTATGCTTGCAATCTTACTTTTTTCCTTGTTGTCTCCCATTTGCCCCTGCTGGGACTATGAACTAATTCGTTATAAGCCAGCACATTTAAATCACGCTGTATCGTTCTAGGTGTAATGCCAAATTCGTCAACGAGCTCTTGGGTAGTCACCGTACCTTTTTCCTGGATGAACATGTAAACTGATTTGATCCTGGTTAGCATACGGTTTGTTGAAGGTTTCAAAAAACCACTCCCTATCATTATGATCGAATGGACTTGATTCAACCGGGAAACATACAACACCATAATCTAAAGGCGGACAAGACAACATAAATAAGCTGTAACTACTATATAAAAATTTATACATATATTATACACGATTTTCTATAAAAATATATAGGTAAAAAGTTGAATTAACAGAATTTTAATATTATTAACCTTATATAAAAGAAAGTTCATTTATTTTTTCTACCATATAAGATGATGAATTTTTATCATCAGGGATGTAAATAAACCCCGTGTTTACTTTATTATATGAAACTTTTTTCAAGTTAGATTCGTATTTCCCTAAAAGAGGTGATAGAGATGAATGACATTCTTCAAGTTCATATTGATGCTGTTGGCTATGAGAGAAACAACTTATCGGTGATTAACAATATTCATTTTACTGTTGCAGAAGGAGAGTTTGTAGGATTAATCGGACCGAATGGAGCCGGTAAAAGCACGACCATAAAAACCATTTTAGGAATTAATAAATTTCACGAAAGCTCAATCGCGTTTAAGCAAAATGCAAGATATGCCTATGTCCCCGAGCAGCCGAGTTTCTATGATGAGCTGACTCTGTGGGAACATCTTGATATTATAGCTGCGTTGTTCGGAATAAAGGATGATGAGTTTGAAAAGAAGGCGATGGACCTTATACATATGTTTTCGCTTGAGGAAGCGGTCCATGGCTTTCCCAAAGAATTCTCAAAAGGTATGCAGCAAAAGCTGATGCTCATCCAGGCTTTTCTCATAGAACCCGACTTATACATCATTGACGAGCCGTTTATCGGGCTAGATCCCATTTCCTATCGTATGCTTTTGGAAAAGCTGAGAGAAGAACAGAAAAGAGGCGCGGGAATACTGATGTGTACACATGTGTTAGATACGGCTGAAAAAGTATGCGACCGTTTTCTTTTTCTTTCGAAAGGAACGATGATCGTTGAGGGAACACTGGCTGAGCTGAACGAAAAAGCGAGGCTGAAGGATGCGTCGCTTATGGACTGTTTTTATCACACAGTGAAAGGTAATACCAACTGATGGGGAGAAATCTATTCTTGAGCAGGCTGAAAGCCCACAGCGTTTATCAATTGAAGGTCATTCGTTTAGTTATCGATTGGACAGTTGCTCTTTACCTTGTGCTCCCGGCTCTTGGTGTGTTCATTTACCATTACATCGGTATCTACAATGGCAGCGTAGAAATTGTCTGGCTTGAAAATACAGGGTGGCCTTGGTTCTATGCTTCGCTCGCATTGCTTGGTTTATTCGGTTCAATGCATACCTTTTTATTGGAGGCTGATCAACTTTATCTGCTGCAGATGAAGAAGACGGTCAAAGAATTGAAGATCTTTGCGTATTGGTACTCCGTTGCTGTACTATTTTTTAAATGGATATTGATCCTTCTTGTGTATGCGCCATTTTTACTAAAGTATTTTCATTATTCGTTTTACTATACAGCTCTGATCATGGGGGTTTTTTTCGCTGTCAATGTGCTGACAGCAAATCTGAAACGCCATATCTCTCCGTTGTACGTTACGCTATGCCAGCTTGTCGTTTTTGCAGCTGTATACGCTTTAATGACCTATTTGAATAGTTATATACTACTGGCCCTGCTGCTCGTTTTTATATATGGAATCATTTATTATCGTTTAAAAATAACAACTGGAGCGGAAGATTTCTTTGACGACGTTTTCCGGCAAGAGCAGAAAAAATTGTTCTTTACTCACTTCTTCTTTTCATTAAGCCGGGATGTGAATCTAGGTAAACCTTCAAAAAAAATAAAAAGAAAACCGATTCTATTTAAAAATTCCAAGCGAATCTATCAAAAAAGGACAATTGAATACGGGTGTAAAGAACTATTTTTTAAGGTTTTGATTCGGAATAATGAGTATAAATGGAATTTAATGCAAACGATTAGCCTTTTTACTGCTTTAATTATTATTGGTCCTCAGTGGATGAAAATATTAGCCGCATTTTTATTTGCTATATTGTTTCGTTATTTTTTATCAATCATTTATGACAAAGTGATGAATACATCTTTTTTAAGTATCGTTGATCGAATGAGCGATCCCTTTATCGAGGCAAAAGCAAAAAGTGTAGCGATTGTTTATTACCCGGCTCTTGCGTGGTGCCTGATCATTCTATTTGCCACGGCATTCCTGTAGCTTGTATTCCGTTGGAAGATAAAGGTACAATGGGTAAAGCTATTAATTGCCTGAAAGGAGATCCATGATGAATTGGGTAAACGAAGTGTTCAAAAGAAAAGAGGAGCTTGTAAAGGATACGCAAATGCTGCTGCAGATAGAGAGTGTGCTTGATAAAGCAACAGCCGCGCAAAAAAAGCCATTTGGGGCCGGAATTGCCCGCTGCTTACAATTCCTTCTCCAAAAAGCAGAGTCTGACGGGTTTACCGTAAAAAATTTAGACGGTTACGCTGCTCACATTGAATGGGGCGAAGGCGAAGAAATTGTCGGAGTGCTGTGCCATATTGATGTGGTACCCCCAGGTGATAATTGGACAAGCGATCCTTTTTCGGCTGAAATACGAGACGGCAAGATTTTTGCAAGAGGAGCGATCGACGATAAGGGACCGACAATGGCGGCCTATTATGCGCTTAAAATTGTAAAGGAACTGAATCTTTCCTTGAAAAAACGCGTTCGCCTCATTATCGGCACCGATGAAGAAAGTGATTGGAATTGTGTAAAGCACTATTTTAAGCACGAGGAAATGCCTGTCCTCGGATTTGCCCCTGATGCCGATTTTCCCATAATAAATTCCGAAAAAGGGCTTATTGATTTTTACTTAAAAAAAGACAATGATGGAGATACATATAAGAATGGTTCGACTGTGCTGCACTCCTTTTCATCTGGCCTTCGGTTAAATATGGTTCCGGGAATAGCCGAGGCTCGACTTCAAACAAAAAATAAGGAACAGATCAAGCGGGAATTCAATGGTTTTTTAGAAAACGGAAAGCTTTCCGGCAAGATCGAAGAAAAAGAAGATTTACTCTACATTCAGTTAAAGGGAAAGTCTGCCCATGCGGCAGAGCCTGACAATGGAGTGAATGCCGGCCTTGTGCTCGCGGATTTTTTGGTTCGGTTCGATTTGGATGAAAACAGCAAAGCGTTTTTTGAACAAATTCTTTCGTTATTTTTTAATGATACGAGAGGGAGAAAGCTTGGAATTGACTGCAAGGACAGCATAAGCGGGGAGCTGACGCTGAATGTAGGAATTCTCGAATACAACCTCGAACAAGGGGGCAAGGCAGGAGTAAACATCCGCTATCCAGTTTCTGAGACGAGTGATCGGATTAAAAAAGCGTTTGAAGATCTTGACCAGTTCCGTTTAGAGAACTTTCACTACAGCAAGCCTCATCACGTGGCGGAAGACCATCAGCTGATTACTGTCCTAAAAAAAGTGTATGAAGAGCAGACAGGCAAGACAGCGGATTTAATTTCAATTGGCGGGGCGACCTATGCACGATCACTTGAATCCGGTGTAGCTTTTGGTCCTTTATTTCCAGGTAAACCAGATACAGCACATCAATCGGACGAATATATCGAAATTGATGACCTGTTGAAAGCGGCTTCTCTTTACGCACAGGCGATTTATGAACTTGCAAGATAAGCTGAGAAGATCCTGAGATTATGGTAATATAATATAGGATTAACCGTTCTCATACAGAGAGCGGTTTTCGTTTCTAAAATGCTCCCGAAATATCAGGAACCGTAAAATTCTGATGCGGGCTTACAATTAGCGGAGGAGCGCCATAGCACTCCCCGACAATAAAAGTTTCATTTTAAGGAAAGAAGGCTTTTTGATGAAAAACAATTCTGTTTCTGTGGCAGAAGCGAATTCTACAAAAATGTTTTACAGCTACTATTTTTTATTCTTTTTGGGCTATGGCTCCTTTTACCCGTTATTATCAGTGTATTTAAAAGAGTCATCTGGCCTTACGGGAAGTCAAATCGGACTCATACTGTCGCTTTTTCCGGTCGTCATGATTTTTATTCAGCCAATGTGGGGGATTTTCAGCGATATCACAAAGAAACCGACCGCTTTGCTGACCACCGCTTTGATCGGCACAGGCGCTTTTACAATGGTTTTTTCCTTTAGTGATTCATTTGAGTGGTTTATTGTTATATCATTTTTCCTGGCATTCTTTCAAAGTGCGATCATCCCCCTTTCCGACAGCATATCGATCAGCTATGCCCAAAAAGTGAATATCTCATATGGCTCAATCAGGCTATGGGGAGCAATAGGATTTGCTCTTGCAGTATTTATTGCTGGAAGGCTTGCGGAAATCTTTACTCTTTCTATTATTTTTTATCTCTACACATTGTTTTTATTTATTTCAGCTTTACTTGTCATCAGGCTGCCAAAAGAGACGGTACAGATGAAGGTGAATCTGAAAGAAGGAATAAAGAAATTATCAAAAATTCCGCGGTATGTGTTTTTTTTAGTATCCGCATTTCTGATGATGGGTCCGATTTTAGCGCATAATATCTTTTTCGGAATTTTTATCGATGAAATCGGCGGCACTCTTGCGGGAGTGGGAATTGCCTTTTTGTTGGCAGCTGGAAGCGAAGCACCGTTTATGAAAGTGGCCGGGGGATGGATTCAGCGTATAGGCATAGAAAATGTGTTAATCCTCTCCATTATTGTGGCAAGCATTCGATGGTTTTTTTATTTTTTTGATCCCCCGGTCTGGCTTGTTTATGCAACGGCTGTCACTCAGGGTTTTTCTGTTGGCTTATTTATTCCGGCAGCGCTTCAATATGTAAAGCAAATTGCTCCTGTTGAATTAGGGGCGACAGCAATAAGTATATATTCCGCCTTCGGAAACGGACTAGGCAACTGGTTTTGTACATTCGTAGGAGGGATAATATTAGAGAAATATTCTTCCCTGTATGTATATTTATTCTTTGGCATTTTGTCCACGCTTTCTTTATCTATCATGATTGCTGTGAAAATGGTAGGGAAAAATAAGGGCAGAGACTATTCAGCCACCCTTTCTTAGAAGGGTGGCTCCTGATTTTATTGTGTGAATAAATCTCCGGACAAATAACGCTCACCTGTATCTGCCATCATTGCAATCACAATTTGATCGGGTGAGAATTTTTGGGCTGCTTCAATCGCTGCAAAGCATGCAGCTCCTGAGGATGGTCCGACAAGTATGCCTTCTTGTTTCGCGAGCAATCTTGTGATTCGATAAGCATCCTCGTCCTTGATTTTGACGATTTCATCATAAACGTTCTGGTTCAAGATGTCTGGTATAAATCCAGGACTCGTACCGACAAGCTTATGTTTTCCTGGCTCTCCGCCTGATAATACTGGAGATCCGGCTGGCTCAACGACATGAATTGCAAGTTTGGGAAAATGATTCTTTAGCGTTTCCCCAGTACCGGTAATTGTTCCACCCGTCCCGGCAGTAGCAATGAATGCGGCTAACGGCTTTCCGATTTGCTGCTGTGCCTGAATAATTTCAAGTGCGGTGGTAGTCCGGTGTGCATCAGGATTTGCTGGATTTTCGAATTGCATCGGAATATAGCTGTTCGGAATTTTCGCGGCGATCTCTTTTGCTTTTTTTATGCTTCCCGGCATCCGTTCATCTCCGGGAGTCAATACGACTTCAGCGCCATAGGCTTTCAGAAGGTTTATGCGTTCTTTGGTCATTGTATCCGGCATGACTAAAATCGCTTTGTATCCCCTTGCCGCTGCATTCATAGCCAGTCCTATGCCGGTGTTGCCGCTTGTCGGTTCAATGATTGTGGCACCGGGCTTCAAGTCTCCGTTTTTTTCTGCTTCAATGATCATATTGTAGGCAGCCCTGTCCTTTACGCTTTTACTCGGATTAAATGCTTCGAGCTTGATGTAGACCTCCGCTGCATTTTCAGGCTGTAGTTTATTTAAGCGGATCAAAGGCGTATTGCCGATAAGGTCTGCAATATTATCATAAATGGCCACTCACGCTCCATCCCTTCACTAATCTCTTGTATTTTCCTATTATAATACCAATAAAATGGAGAAGATACTGAGGAACTGCTTATAATATTTGCTAAAATAGACTTAGAAGGAGACTTGATATGGATAACAATACCTATCATTACTTTATCGGCATCCCTTTTCCTATGCCGATGGCTGAACAAATCCACGAAAAACTGGTGCAATCACCTGCCTTTTCGTTTGGAAAATATGTGCATCCTGCCGACTATCACTTAACCTTAGTTTTTTTAGGAAAATCTGATGATGCTCAGTTACATATAGTAGCCAAAAATATTAAAGAAATAGCTGGTAAAACAGAAAGGATTCCTCTTCATTTTATGCATACAAACGTGTTTGGCGATGCCAGGCGTCCGCGTATTTTCTTTATCAGGCCAGAGCACTCGGATGCACTTATGGACTTGAGGGAGGAAGTGAAGCAAGTGGCGGAAGAAGCCGGATTCTATATCGAAAAGCGCCCATTTAAACCTCATGTAACAATTGCGAAAAAGTGGAAGCAAGAAGGGTCATATCCGGGAAACGCGGAAGCTGATCAGCTGTTTGACCTTGATATGAAAGATTTATTTGATCGAATTACGATTTTTAAAACTCATCTAAACAAGTCACCGATGTATGAATCAATTTATACTTCTGAATTGAAAGGATCGTCTTTTTAACAATGGGGCAAATTCTGAAATTGTATGATTATATCTCTAGATATGAAATGAACACCAATCAATATACGAATCAATTTATCCGCTTAAAAAAAGAAAGATGGGAGTCTTTGCAAAAAGCGTGTGAGAATGGCTTTTTTACAGAAGAGAAGGACGAATCTGAAAAAACAACGAAAGGCAATATCTTTTCTTTCAAAAGAGGAAAAAAACGTTCCGCAGCTGAGACAGATAAGAAATATGAATGGTTTTATAAAGAATTTTCTGAAGGAACCGGCCTGAATGTTGACTTGCTTACATCAGACAGAAAACGAGCTGAAGCTTTTAAAGAATATATTTATCGTTTTCAGCTGAAATGGGCCAGCTCTACGATAAGCCAGATTTCAAGCATACAGCATGAAGTCTATCTGGATAAGGAGCTGGAAATGCTCGCCCAGTCCTTGCCTGATTCCTATTTCATTTTATATAAACCAGTATTAAAGGTTAGAAAAGCGGCTGTCGAATTAACGGTTGTTCTGCTGGCCCCGTTAAAAATTTACTGCGTCGTATTTTTAGAAGGACGAAATGAAAGAGAAAGTGTGTTTTTAGGATCAAAAAATCGTTTTTGGGAGGAACGGTTTCAAAACGGAACACGTAACGTTTTAAATCCTTGTGCCAGCCTTTTTCGGACAGAAAAAGTCCTCGCGAATATTTTAAATGAAAAAGCAATCGACCTGCCGATTGAGAAACTGATTATCAGCCGAACTTCTTATATTGATTATCCGGATTTGCCATTTGGGCTGAGTATAGTAGATAAGAGAAATTGGCGGGAGTGGCTGACAAAGCAGCAGAAAAATACGGCGCCGATTAAGTCAAAACAAATATCTGCGGCAAGACAGCTTCTGTACCACGGGGAATCCCGTTCACATGATAGGAAGGAATGGTTGGACTCTTAGAGCCTGAACATGAATCGAAAAATAGCATAAGCTGTTAATGGGAATGGCTGTGGAAAGAGATGCTGTTTCTTTCCTTTTGTAAAAAAATGAAGTCGATATTATTTTTTCTGCGTTTCGCACCTGCTGATTTGGGTAATGATTTTTCTAGAAGCTGTTTCTTTTTTGAACAGGACTTGCGTTAACCATAAAAAATTGCAGATGGGTGAAGGAGAGAGACCAAATGGTAAGTGTGAAAAGAGAGTTTGAAGCCTATTTGGATCAATTGGATGTTATTACGATATTAGTTCCCGAAAAGCAGAGAAACACGTATACTCCTCCGTTTTATATTGGAAAAGACCCGAATAGCCAATTAAAGGAGCTTTCTGTCGTTTCTTCGGAATCGATTGGAACCCATGTGAAATATATTGTAAAAGTCGGTGCCCCGCTAACACTCGGAGCAACTTACTATCTGTTTTCTTCATCAAAGCAGCGGACCGATTTGCAAACGGGAGCAGTCATACGAACGAAAGAATTTGACGAAGCTTATTATTATGAAGAAAAGCTTGGCTGTATCTACCACGCATCAAAATCAATCTTCAGGCTTTGGGCTCCAACTGCTACCGCTTCAAAAGTAAGATTGAAAAACACAGCAACTGAAGAAGAATTTATTTTTCCAATGATCAGGAAGGATCGTGGTGTTTTTGAGGCAGTCGTGAGCAGAAACATCGAGGGCTGGGAATATCTTTACGAGGTTTGCGTGAATCTTCAGTGGAACCTGACTGTGGATCCTTATGCTGAAGCAGTAACCGCAAACGGAAAAGAGGGAATTGTGATCGATCCGCAAAAAACGGCAGTCACAAGGCACAATCCTGTAATCCTGAAACACCCTACTGATGCGATTATTTATGAAACTCATATTCGGGATTTTTCCATACATCCTAATAGCGGGATATCGAACAATGGTAAATATTTAGCTTTTACTGAGTACGAAACGACCAACAATGAAGGGTATTCTACCGGTGTCGCATACGTAAAAGAAATTGGTGTGACCCATATTGAATTGCTTCCATTTAATGATTTTGGCGGCGTGGATGAAAACAATCCATCTGAATCATACAATTGGGGATACAATCCAATTCATTTTAATGCGCCGGAAGGAAGCTATGCAACGAATCCCGAAGATCCTTACAACAGAATCATTGAATTAAAAAAAGCTATACAGGCTCTCCATAAAAAAGGATTAGGCGTCATCATGGATGTCGTTTACAATCACGTCTACGATCATCTGAAATCTCCCTTTGAGCTTACGGTGCCTGGATATTATTTCAGGTATGACGAAAACGGCACGCCTTCAAACGGAACGGGAGTAGGAAATGATATCGCTTCCGAAAGGCTGATGGCAAGAAGGTACATCATTGACTCAATTGAACATTGGGTAAAGGAATACGATGTGGACGGATTAAGGTTTGACCTTATGGGGATATTGGATATAGAAACGATGATGCAGATCAAAAAAAGATTGAATGAAGTCAAACCGGGCATGTTAATTTTCGGAGAAGGTTGGAATTTGGCAACGCCGCTCGCAGATCATGAGAAAGCGATTATTACGAATTCACATAAGCTTGAGGGGATCGGATTTTTCAACGATAAATTTCGAGACTCGGTAAAAGGGAGTACATTTTCCTTGCAGGATCGGGGATTTGCCTTAGGCAATAGCAGAAAAATTGATCCTTTGAAGCAAGAGATTGCAGGGAAGGGCATCCCGTCAACACAATCTGTTAATTATGTAGAATCGCATGATAATCATACATTTTGGGATAAAATGGCGAAAGCGTGTTCCGAAGAGAACGATCAAACGAAGAGGCTTAGACAGCGGTTAGCTCTCTCAATCGTTTTATTATCACCGGGCATTCCGTTTATTCATAGCGGCCAGGAGTTTTACCGTACAAAATTCGGACATGAAAACAGTTATTGTGCTGGTGATGGTGTCAATCAAATCGATTGGGACAAAAGGGCGGCATTCCATGAGGATATCAGTTACTTTAAGAAAATGGCAGCATTAAGGAAGCAGCATCCCGCCTTCAGGTTTCACTCTTCATTAGAGTCCAATCACCTTGAGTTTTTTGGAGAAAATACACCAGGTCTAATTGCTTACAGGCTTCATTCTCTTGAAACAATTGATGAGTGGAAAGAGATCATTGTCATTCACCACAATCAAAGGGAAAGGGAAATAGTCTCCTTGCCTTCAAACAAGCGGTATACGCTCGTCTGTGACCCTTACTCATTCGATTTGGGAGAGACTACAGTTACCCATTCATTGGAAATTAGCGAAATTGGTACTTATGTCCTTTATCATACGTAGGAATTTTCTTGTTTTACTTGACGAAGCTCTGTAGATAGAGATAATATTTATATGACGGCTATTGCTTAGCACAAAGACTCATCAATAGCTGTCTTTTTTATTTTATTAAAGATTTTGTATAATAAGAGTCCATGCTTCTTGGGTCACTAAAATAATTCAGAAATGATGGGTTGAAAATTGATATGAACTGGTTGGGACAATTACTTGGTAGCGAGTGGGAGCTTTTCCCTGCTGGAGGTGCTACAGGAGATGCTTTTTTAGCAAAACATAACGGACAAAAACTTTTCTTAAAGCGCAACAGCTCACCATTTTTAGCTGTTTTGTCTGCTGAAGGAATTGTACCTAAGCTGGTTTGGACAAAGCGAATGGAAAATGGTGATGTCATAACAGCCCAACATTGGCTGAGCGGAAGAGAACTCAAGCCAAAAGATATGGAAGGAAAACAGGTTGCAGAGCTGCTTAAAAAAATTCATAGTTCCAAAGAGCTGGTGGATATGCTGAAAAGGCTCGGGAAAAATCCGCTGACTCCAGATGCAGTCGTTGAGCAGCTAAAGTATAACTTTACATATTTGCGATACAGCCATCCGCTTCTTGAGCGTGCCCTCCGTTATCTAGAGGGACATATTGAACAAATCCGGCATAGCGAAAAGGTAGTTTGCCATTCAGATTTGAACCATAATAATTGGCTTTTGGCAGATAATGATCAGCTTTATCTGATCGATTGGGACGGAGCAGTGATAGCTGATCCTGCCATCGATCTCGGTCCTTTGCTTTATCACTATATTGCGGAATCTGAGTGGCGAAACTGGTTGTTACAATACGGCGTTGAATTAACAAGCGTACTGCGTTTACGTATGTTATGGTATGTTCTTGCAGATACGCTTTCAAATTTATTCTGGGCTGTATCTAAAGAGAATGAAAATGAATTGCATCAAACCTTGAAAAAAGTGGAAACATTGCTAATAAAGCTCGAGAGTCAGGAGTAGGAATCTATTTCTTTAATCCAATGGGTCAGGTTTTCTTGATGCTCGGAAATATGGCCGTCCATAGAAGCTGCAGATATTCCGGATTGGCTGTACCTGTAGATGTCTCCAAGTATGCTTTTCATGTTTGTATCAAGTTCGGTGTTAACCATTAGAGACTTAATAATTCGTTCCAGCTGTTCGTATTCAGCTGTTGTACCGCAGCAATCTGATAGATGGGCAGCTAATATGTCTTTCAGCAAATGAACTTGATCAAAATAATTCAATCCCATGCTTTCACTTCCCTTCGTTTTCATAAACTTAAACTGTTCTTTTCAAGCGTTATTTATTCATTAGTTCGGTTCCTAAAAAAGGAGCCTATTTATTTTGTTTCTGTGTAAAACTGACCACATTAAGGAAGAATTACATTCAGGGGTGTTTTGATATGAGAATGCGCAATAAGCCATGGGCGGATGATTTTTTAAGAGAAAATTCCGATGTGGTTATTTCTGATCCAGAAACGCTCAATGGGCAATGGGAAAATGTTTTTACTGCAAATCAACCTTTGCACATCGAAGTGGGGACCGGAAAAGGCCAATTTATTACGGGAATGGCAAAACAAAATCAAGATATCAATTATATTGGGATCGAGTTGGCAAAAAGTGTGATCGTAACTGCAGCAAAAAAGATACAGGATATGGGGCTGCAAAATGTTAAAATGATCAACATGAACGCTGATTCACTTACTGATATTTTTGAAGAAGGCGAAGTGGATCGAATCTACTTGAATTTTTCAGATCCTTGGCCGAAAAAACGTCACGAGAAACGCCGTTTGACCCATTCTTACTTTTTAAAGCAATATGAAAAAATACTTGGCGGAAAAGGAGCAATCCATTTTAAAACGGATAACCAAGGGCTTTTTGAATACTCCTTGAAAAGCTTTTCTGAATACGGATTACTTCTGACCGACGTCAGTCTCGATTTGCATAACAGTGGAATAGAAGGAAACATAATGACAGAATACGAAGAAAAATTTTCTTCGAAAGGGCAACGGATTTACCGTGCAGAAGTGGAATGGAGATCGTAATAAAAGCATACGTTACAAAATTTTTTTCAGGCAGGAGCTCCGATCGGCTTCTGCCTGTAATGTTATGGAGAGCCTGAATGAAATGAAAGGCGGGGGTTATTTTGGAACAATTAAAAATTGGATCGATCACACTTACCTGGCTTGACGGAGGCGTCACCCATATGGATGGAGGAGCGATGTTTGGTGTTGTGCCAAAGCCTCTTTGGTCAAAAAAGTATCCGGTTAATGAGCTGAATCAAGTGGAACTGCGAACGGATCCGATACTTGTTCAGAAAAACGAAATCAATCTGCTCATTGATTCGGGAATCGGCAAGGGGAGATTATCTGCAAAACAGATAAGAAACTACGGAGTGACCGAGGAGTCAAATCTCGAAGCATCCTTAAAAGAGATAGGTTTAAGGCCCTGTGATATTCAATACGTATTAATGACTCATATGCATTTTGATCACGCATGCGGTCTCAGCAGTTATGAAGGTGACAAGCTCGTTAGTATGTTTCCAAAGGCGGAAATTTGGACATCTCAGACGGAATGGGAGGAAATGAAACAGCCGAATATCCGTTCTCGAAATACATACTGGAAAGAGAATTGGGAGCCTGTTGAAAATCAAGTCAAAACTTATAGCAAAAAGAAAGAAATCATCAAAGGCATTACTATGCTGCATACAGGCGGCCACAGTGACGGGCACAGCATCATTGTGCTGGAGGATGGCGGAGAAACAGCAGTGCATTTTGCGGATCTTATGCCAACACTTGCTCATAAAAATCCTTTATGGGTCCTTGCTTATGATGACTATCCGATGACTTCGATTTCCGAAAAACAAAGATGGCAGAAGTTCTCTGAAGAGAAAGAAGCGTGGCTGACGTTTTACCACGATGCGTATTACCGTGCCGTTAAATGGGACAGAAACCAGGGAATTTCTGATTCCGTCATTCGGGAAAAAACAAAGCATAAGGAATAAAACTAGTGGGGAATCCTTGCTTCCCCACTAGTTATTCTGCATGTGCTTTTTAAGCGACCGAATCAATAATTTCTACGATCATGCCGGTTTTCGCATGAATCATAACCTCATACTGCTCAAGTTCCCCAAATGCAGAGCGAGTGATCCCGGTTTTATAAACAGGAACAGTTTCGCCATTAATGACGTACGGCTCGGGAACTGAGTATATCCAGGATCCATCAATCGGTCCTCTTTGTTTAAATGCTGATTTGACAATGTGAAGCGCTTTTTCAGAAGAAATATAAGAATTATCTGCGTACTGCTTAACGATAAAAGCAGCAGCCAAGCTTAGGCCGGCACCTAAAAGAATATGGCGTAATTTCATTAGGCTGCACCTCCAATTTCATATTGTTTTTATTATAACGGACAAGATTGGCAATGTTAAGAGAAGGCCTCTTTTGGCTAGAATCTTTTTGCTTCGTTCTGTAAAATAAGGGTTATACATAAGGGAAATGAGGGAAAACAATGAATCAGGAAACGATTGAGCTCTTTCAAACGCTGACGCAATTGCCTGGAGCTTCTGGAAATGAGCATCAGGTTCGGGCGTTTATGAAAACAGAGCTTGAAAAATATTCAGATGAGTTGATCCAGGACAGGCTGGGAAGTATTTTTGGGGTAAAAAAAGGTCCTGAAGGCTCTCCTAAGGTGATGGTTGCCGGACACATGGATGAAGTCGGGTTTATGGTAACATCCATTACAGAAAACGGTATGCTTCGCTTTCAAACGCTGGGCGGCTGGTGGAGCCAGGTCTTGCTAGCTCAACGAGTGACTATATATACGGAAAACGGGCCGGTTCCCGGAGTCATCGGAAGCATTCCTCCCCATCTTTTAAGTGAAGAACAGCGAAACCGTCCGATGCAAATAAAGAATATGCTAATTGATATCGGTGCAGACGATAAAGCAGATGCTGAAAAACTTGGAATTAAACCCGGCCAGCAGGTAGTTCCAGTGTGTCCTTTTACCGTTATGGCAAATCCGAAAAAAATCATGTCAAAGGCATGGGATAATCGGTACGGATGCGGACTAAGCATTGAACTGTTAAAAGAGCTTCAAGGCGAAGATTTGCCCAATACTATATTTTCCGGCGCCACCGTACAAGAAGAGGTAGGTTTAAGAGGAGCGCAGACTGCCGCAAGCCTTATTCAGCCTGATTTGTTTTTTGCGGTAGATGCCAGTCCAGCCAATGATATGGGCGGAGATAAAAAAGAATTCGGACAGCTTGGAAAGGGTACCTTGCTTCGAATCTTTGATAGGACGATGGTGACACATCGAGGAATGCGGGAATTTGTTTTAGATACCGCAGAATCAAACCAGATTCCGTATCAATATTTTGTTTCACCCGGAGGCACTGATGCCGGCCGAGTCCATATCGCTAACACCGGAGTTCCATCCGCCGTTATCGGAATTTGCTCAAGATACGTCCATACTAATTCTTCGATTATCCACATTGACGATTATGCAGCAGCGAAGGAACTACTCGTAAAGCTTGTGCGGGCCGCAGATAAAACAACGTTTGAAACCATTATAGAAAGCGTATAATGAGTATATAAAAGATCCGCCTGTCCCGAGGATCTTTTTTGCATTTTGTTGGTCTTACCACGGATACTTTGATATGATCCGTGTATATGAAGATGGGAAGATAGGTGCCCAATTAGTAACGGAGGGAATCAAATGAAAAATATCGAAACACAAGAAGAGCTGGAGCAAGTCATCCAAGAGGAAAACACGCTGTTGATGTTTTCAGCGGATTGGTGTCCGGACTGCCGTATCATCGAACCGATTTTGCCTGCTGTTGAAGCGGATTTTCCTGAATTTACACTGTACCACGTGGATCGTGACAAATTTATAGATACGTGTGCTGAATGGAATGTTTTTGGCATTCCAAGCTTTCTTGTCTTTAATGAGGGGAAAGAGGTCAATCGTTTTGTCAGCAAAGACAGAAAGACGCAAGCGGAAATCGAGCAATTTTTAACGGAGTCCCTCGCCAAACTATAGAAGGGAGCTGTTTTACTTATGAAAATGACCTCAGTAAAGCTCAGCAGATTACTAAAAGAGCGGCTGCAAAGTGAAAACCTGTCCTTTCATTTTGACAGGGATAAAGATACACTTCGTGTGGAAGATACACTATCCGGCAAAGGCATTACGTTAGATCTGCCCCCTATAATTGCAAAATGGGAACAAAAGAAGGAGCAGGCCATTGAAGAAGTCTTGTATTATGTGAGAGAAGCCCTGAGTGCGATGAAAGGGGAAGGCCAAGAAATAACCGGTAAGGAAAGCAAAGTATTTCCGGTTATCCGTTCCACTTCATTTCCCACCCAATCAAGCAAAGGCGTTCCACTCGTTTTTGATGAGCATACAGCGGAAACAAGAGTCTATTTTGCCCTGGACCTTGGAAACTCTTATCGTCTGATCGACGAACAAATGCTGACAAAGGAAGGCTGGACAAAAAATAGGATCAGAGAAACCGCAGCATTTAACCTTCGTTCCTTGCCAACGGTTGTCAAGGAAGATACGGTTGCCGGAAATACGTTTTATTTTTTCAGAGCCAATGACGGATATGACGCGAGCAGGATTTTAAATGAAGCGATTATCAATGAGTATGAAAAGAAAATAGAAGGTGAGTTTGCTCTATCTGTCCCTCATCAGGATGTACTTATCCTTGCTGATGTTAAAAATGAAGCCGGATATGACATTCTCGGACAAATGTCTATGAGCTTTTTTGCTAGCGGCACTGTGCCGATTACCGCCTTATCATTTTTATATCAAGATGGTAAACTGGAACCTGTTTTCATCATGGCGAAAAGCAAACCTCAAAACAAGTAAAAAGGAGACGTATTATGAATGCATTTTATAATTTGGAGGGTATTGGCGACACGTTGCTAATAACAATCCAAAATGTTGATTCTCCTGATCGACTAATCGAAAGAAACGGCGATGTTGTCAAAATCATTGATCCATCTACAAAGGAAATCGTAGGATATAATATTTTTAATGTTTCATCGTATATGAAAATAACTGATAGAGGACCTGTTCCTCTTTCTGAAACCTTTGTGCAGGATATCAATGAAATTTTCAGCAGGAATCATGTGAAAGACCAGCTTGAACCGGATCTTTCTTCCAAATTTGTCGTAGGGTACATTCTTTCCAAGGAAAAGCACCCGAACGCGGATAAATTAAGCGTCTGTAACGTTGACGTAGGGGATGAAACGCTGCAAATTGTTTGCGGTGCCCCAAATGTCAGCCAAGGTCAAAAGGTAGTCGTTGCTAAGACAGGTGCAGTTATGCCAAATGGTATGGTAATTAAAGATGCTGAGCTTAGAGGGATACCTTCAAGCGGCATGATTTGCTCTGCCAAAGAACTTCAGCTTCCTGATGCTCCGCAAGAAAAGGGAATTCTGGTGCTCAGTGACGAATTTGAGGCCGGAGATGAATTTATGCTGATCGAATCAAGCGGAACCTCCCAAAAAATTTAAGATAAAACCGAATCATTTATAATATAAAGTCATTAAGCATATGTTTAATGGCTTTTTTTCTGTATATCGAACAGACTATTTAAGCTTTCACAGACTTCAAGTTCAGTGGTATACTAAATATCGCCCAAAAAAATCAAGGGAAACAAAGAGAGTGATAGATAGTGAGCTGGTTAACAAAAATATTCAGCCTCGGATCAGGCCAAACCGAGAATTATGAAGAACAACCTTTTGAACATGAGCCGTATGATCGAAAGGAAGAATACGAAGATAAATTAGAGACCGGTCTGCACGATCGATTTCCTAATCAAGGGAAATTTCGTTTTCCTCTGATTAAAGATGACGAAGAGCCGGCTGAACAAGCAGAGCCGACTCAATACAACCCTAAAAATCAATCGAAAGAAACTATAAGCCAACACTCTGCCAATGAAAAAAAGGCATTTAAACCAACGGTTATTCCTTCTCCGATTTACGGATTTAAGCAAAGACAAGAAACACCTATTAAGGATTTTTACCGAACAAGCTTGTCTAAAGAAGAAGAGAGGGATCCGTTGGCCGGAAAGAACTCAAATAGAGACCGGACTTCAGAGAAAAGCGGCCTTGGGCTTTCCTTTGAAGTAGATTCATCTCATGAAGACATTATAGAGACGGAAGAAGCTTTACAGCAGAATGCAGAAAAAGAAGAGCCCACCTTTCCGTTTGTCGAAGCAGAACAATCGGAAGAGGAGTCTCGCCCCCGCACTGAGGTCACTGAAAAGAAAGATGACGAAACCGAGAAACCGCTTCTTATTACGGAAGCATCTGAATCCGCTTTAGATGGTGAACCAGTGGCAGTTAACGATTCAAACAGAGACCGGACTTCAGAGAAAAGAGACCTTGGCCTTTCTTTTGAAGTAGAATCATCTCAAGAAGACAATATAGAGACGGAAGAATCTTTGCAACAGAATGCAGAAAGACAAGAGCCTGCCTTTCCGTTTGTCGAAGCAGAACAATCGGTGGAAGAGCCTGCCCCTCATTTTGAGGTCACTGAAAAGAAAGAAGACCAAGATGAGAAACCGGTTCTAATAAATGAAGAATCCGCATCTGCTATAGATGGTGAGCCGAAAGCTCCCGATACAAAAATCGTCAAGAATACGGATCGGGAATCTCCGACGGTGGTGCAGTCGAAACAAACGCCTATCACCGCATCAGGTCAAAAGAAAGAGGAATCAAGCAATCCGTTTAATGTACTTATGCTTGCTTCCGATAAAAGGAAAGGCGCAGGAGGAAGCGGTTATAAATTTCCTGAATTGTCATTACTTGACGTTCCGGCCGCTCAAAGAGCAGATAATCATAACTGGGTGAATGAACAAAAAGAACTCTTAAATCGAACGTTGAAGAACTTTCATGTGAATGCAACTGTCGTTCGTGTCACTCAAGGTCCGACCGTAACGAGATATGAGGTTCATCCGGAACCGGGAGTAAAAGTAAACAAAATTACCAATCTGGCAGATGACATTAAACTTAGCTTGTCTGCAAGAGACATTCGAATCGAAGCCCCTATTCCAGGCAAAAACACAATTGGAATAGAGGTTCCGAATAAAGAAAGCAAAATGGTCTACATAAGGGAAATGATCAGGAGCAAGGAATTCAGAACGAATGATTCCCCTTTAATAGCGGCTCTTGGAATGGATATTGCGGGAACGCCTGTAGTACTCGATTTAAAAAAAATGCCGCACGGGCTTATTGCAGGCTCTACAGGCTCAGGAAAAAGTGTCTGTCTGAACACAATTTTGGTTAGTTTGCTGTATAAATCAGAGCCGAGTGAGGTAAAACTGCTGTTAATTGATCCAAAAATGGTTGAGCTTGCTCCATATCATGAGATCCCGCACCTTGTCAGCCCGGTCATCACTGACCCGAAAGCTGCGACCGCCGCGTTAAAATGGGTGGTCGAGGAAATGGAGCGGCGTTATCAGCTGTTTGCCCATTCAGGCGTTCGCGATCTGACAAAATTCAATCAAAAAGTCCAGACTGAGCAAATGGGGGAAAAGCTTCCTTACCTTGTTGTTGTCATTGATGAGCTGGCCGATTTAATGATGGTTGCGCCCGGTGATGTAGAGGAGAGCATCTGCAGAATCGCACAAAAGGCAAGAGCCTGTGGTATTCATCTTCTAATCGCTACCCAAAGGCCATCTGTCGATGTGATTACAGGTCTTATCAAAGCGAATATTTCTACGAGGATCGCCTTTTCAGTATCCAGCCAAGTCGATTCTAGGACGATCATCGATGTGGCCGGTGCAGAAAAACTTCTTGGAAAAGGAGATATGTTGTTTCTTGAAAACGGATCTGGCAAGCCTGTCCGGCTGCAAGGGAATTTTGTATCAGACGGCGAGATTGAAAGGGCAGTCAGCCATGTGAGAAAGCAAATGAAGCCATCATATCTTTTTGAACAGGAAGAATTAATGAGCCAAACAGGTGCTTTGGAAGAAGAGGATGAACTGTTTTTAGAAGCCTGCCATTTCGCGTTGGAGCAAGGACATGCCAGTACATCGAGCCTTCAAAGACGCTTTCGCGTTGGATACAACAGAGCTGCCCGTCTGATTGATATGATGGAGCGTGAAGGATTTATTTCTTCGGCCAATGGAAGTAAGCCAAGAGACCTGTTAATTACTAAAACTGATTTCACGCAGTGGGTGGAAAATCAATAGGACGACTGTGAACTTATTGCTAAACGTGTTATGATAGTAGATAGTGCATTTTAAAATATGCTCTTTAAGGGAAAATGTCTTCTCTTTTAATAAGAGTGATATAAACGATAAAACATTTAACTGTGCTCAGCATTTAACCTGTGCCGGTTGCAAATCGAAGTAAACGTCATATACTGAAAATCAGATAGACGTTTGTTGGAGGTACAATTATGACTGTTTATCATTTTGTTGGAATTAAAGGGACAGGTATGAGTGCACTTGCCCAAATTCTTCACGATACCGGAAAGAGGGTCCAAGGATCGGATATTGATAAAAGGCTTTTTACACAGCTAGCGTTAGAAGAAAGAAATATTCCCATTTTGTCATTTGATCCTGAAAATATAGAACCAGGAATGATTGTCATTGCCGGAAACGCATTTCCAGACACGCATCCTGAAATTGAAAAGGCGCAGAAGGATGGAAATCAGGTCATTCGATATCATAAATTTTTAGGCGATTATATGAAGAGCTTTACAAGTGTTGCGGTTACTGGTGCTCATGGAAAAACTTCAACAACAGGGCTGCTTGCTCATGTGATACAAACAGCAAAGCCCGCTTCCTACTTAATCGGGGATGGTACGGGAAAGGGAAGTAAAGATAGTGAGTACTTTGTGTTTGAGGCTTGTGAATACCGGAGACACTTTTTGAGCTATCAGCCTGACTATGCGATTATGACGAATATTGATTTCGATCATCCCGACTATTTCTCAAGCGTAGAGGATGTTTTCGACGCATTTCAAAACATGGCTCTACAAGTAAACAAAGCGATTATAGCTTGCGGAGATGACGATTACCTTCCGAGAATACAAGCTAATGTTCCAGTCGTTTATTACGGACTCGGCGAAGAAAATGATTTTCAAGCACGGAATGTGATTAAAAACACACTGGGCACTACATTTGATGTCTTTGTACGCAACTCATATTATGATACATTTTACATCCCGGCATACGGGACTCACAATGTTTTGAACGCATTAGCGGTGATTGCCCTTTGCCATTATGAATCTGTCAATGTTCAGCTTATTAAAGACTCTCTCAGCACGTTTGGCGGAGTGAAAAGAAGGTTTAATGAAAAAATCGTCGGGAACCAAGTATTAATTGATGATTACGCGCATCACCCGACAGAAATTAACGTAACAATCGAAGCTGCTAGACAAAAATATCCGGATCGGGAAGTTGTTGCTGTGTTCCAGCCGCATACATTTACGAGAACGCAGTCATTTTTGAATGAATTCGCAATTAGCCTTCAAAAAGCGGACTCCGTATATTTATGTGATATTTTTGGATCTGCCAGGGAAAATAACGGAAAACTGTCTATATTAGATCTCCAGAAAAAAATTGACAATGCCCAGCTGATTAATGAGGAGGATACCTCAGCCCTGAAAGCCCATGATCATAGTGTCATTCTTTTTATGGGTGCTGGTGATGTACAAAAATATCTTAGAGCCTATGAAAACGTTGTTCCGTTATCATAATCAGGTATAATTAAAAATCTTGTCTTCCGAAGGAGGCAAGATTTTTTTATTCTGAAAACTGCTTTTTTCCCGGTAGACATTTATAGTAGAATGGTTAGTATAGCTCTCTTTCATACTTAGATGTTTAATGTTTAATTATTTAGGGTATTAGACACACTAACGGTAGTAGAGGAGGTAAGAAATGATTAATATTCTATATTTTAGCGCAGCGTTAATAGCAATCGCCTTTTTTATTTTAGTTATTTATTTAGCTAAAACATTAAACTCATTACAGGCAACTCTGACAAAGGTGGCATCAACCGTTGAAGGCATTGAGGGGCAACTGAAAGGCATAACGTCTGAAACTACTGAACTTTTACATAAGACGAATCAGCTTGCAGAAGATGTTCAAGCGAAATCTGAAAAGCTCAATACAGTTGTACATGCTATTCAAGATGTAGGTACTTCAGTTCATCAATTTAATAATTCAATTAAAAAGGTGTCTACTTCTGTTTCTGCCACCATGGAACAAAATCAAGATAAAATTTCCCAAGTAGTTAACTGGAGTGGAGCTATCGTGCAAATTTGGGAAAAACTAAAAAACAAAAAAGCACGACAAATCCAATAAAGCATTTTCAAATTCAAAGGAGGAAAAATAATGAGCAAAGAAGGAATGAACAGCAAAGATTTTTTACTTGGAACAATTATCGGGGGGATTGTCGGAGCAACGACAGCTCTATTTCTTGCACCTAAATCAGGGAGAGAGCTAAGAGATGACTTTGGCGCCCAAGCTTCAGTTGTGAAGGAAAAAACAGACAAACTTACAAGCGAGGCAAGAGAAAAAGGCGTTGAGTATGTAAGCATTGCAAAAGACAAAACTTCAACAATTTCTCAATTGGTTTCTGATCAATCAACACAACTGATGGACAAAGTAAAGGATTTAAAAAACCGCACAAAAGAACAGCCTCAAAATGAAACAAACGATATTAACAATGTTCAATCTAATGAAACCGTTCAGCCAGTCGAAGAGGCAAAAAATAAATTGGCAGAAGAAGCAAACGAGGCGAAAAAAGAGGCTTAACTGGTAACACGGTAACTCTATAAAGAAATCTCCAGGAGGTTATGATGACGAAGCAGCATATCCAATCAATCGAAGAATTTGATGCGTTAATTGAACAAGATAAGCCATTTGTTTTCTTTAAGCACAGTCTGACATGCCCGATCAGCAAAAATGCCTTTGTGGAATATGAAGCATTTACCAAACAGAACGAGAACGTTCAGAGCTATTATTTACATGTTCAAACGGATCGTGAGCTGTCCAATTATATTGCTGAAAAAACCGGCATAAGGCATGAAAGCCCGCAGGCTCTTGTCTTCGATAATGGAAGCGTAAAGTGGCATGCCTCCCATTCAAAAATTACAGCAGATTCTTTAATGAAAAACTTATAACGTAGTATACCCCGGACAGTAAATGTCCGGGGTACGTTATTAAAAAAATATTTTATCGTGTAATGCCTGTTATATTAGGTTTTTTCACTTTATCACTTAAAAGCGTTTTAGTAATAAAGAAATAGTTAGTGACATTTTACCGCACATTGTTTATAATAATACTTAATTCCAGATGAAATTAAAAGAGCAATCTTTTCATGATAGAAAATACGAGAGGATGAATGAAATGAGCAACGGAGAATTGGAACAATTAAGAAACAAGGCGAATGACCTTAACCTTCAGATTTTAAAGCTTATTAATGAGAGAGGACGAATTGTCCAAGAAATTGGAAAAACGAAGGATGCACAAGGTGTGCACCGTTACGATCCAGTTCGTGAAAGGACGATGCTTGATAACATCATTAAAAATAATGATGGTCCTTTTGAAACATCAACGCTTCAGCATATCTTCAAAGAGATTTTCAAAGCAAGCCTTGAATTACAAGAAGACGATCATAGAAAAGCTCTTTTGGTATCAAGAAAGAAAAAACCGGAAAATACAGTGGTGGAAGTTAACGGTGAAAGAATTGGAGACGGCGATCAATCCTTTATTGTAGGACCATGTGCCGTAGAAAGCTATGAGCAGGTGGCTGCTGTAGCACAAGCAGCGAAAAACCAAGGCGTAAAGATTCTCCGCGGCGGGGCATTTAAGCCGCGTACGAGCCCTTATGATTTCCAAGGTCTTGGCTTAGAGGGCTTGAAAATACTCAGCAAGGTAGCTAAGGAATATGATTTGGCTGTGATCAGTGAAATCGTTAATCCAGCCGATATTGAGACTGCTATCGACTATGTTGATATCATCCAAATTGGTGCGCGCAACATGCAGAACTTTGAACTGTTAAAAGCAGCCGGAGCTGTAAACAAGCCTGTATTATTAAAACGCGGGTTAGCGGCGACCATCCAGGAATTTATTAATGCGGCAGAGTATATTATTTCTCAAGGAAATGACAATATTATTCTTTGTGAGCGTGGTATTCGCACATATGAAACAGCAACTCGTAACACTCTTGATATTTCAGCTGTACCGATTTTAAAGCAAGAAACACATTTGCCGGTTTTTGTTGATGTAACTCACTCTACTGGCCGGAAAGATTTGCTATTGCCTACAGCGAAAGCAGCACTGGCGATTGGAGCAGACGGCGTAATGGCAGAGGTTCATCCAGATCCTGCAGTGGCGCTTTCAGATTCTGCCCAACAAATGAACATTCCTGAATTTGACCAGTGGATCAATGCACTTAAACCATTGGCAGCAGTGAAATCATAGTAACTGGCGTAATATGAGCCAATCTAAGAGCCGTATATAAAGACGGCTCTTTTTTTCACGCTTTGTTACGGAACATCGTTAAATAATTTAATAAAAAGCGGCATACGTTTTCATAACCATGAAAAATGTGTATAATTTCCCCATAGCCGTAACATAAATGGGATATAATAATAGAAAAAATTGATTGATTCTCCAACTTATCGTAAGATAATGAAAGGAGTTAACGGTTTTCGACATTTCTCTACATAATGTAGTTTATGCAATGGAAAGCGTAATGAGTTAAAGGAGTGAAGACGTTGAGTAATGTAACCATTTATGATGTAGCAAGAGAAGCAAATGTTAGTATGGCAACAGTATCGAGGGTTGTCAACGGAAATCCGAATGTAAAGCCGACCACTAGGAAAAAAGTACTTGAAGCGATTGACCGTCTTGGATATCGGCCAAACGCAGTAGCAAGAGGTCTGGCAAGCAAGAAAACGACGACAGTAGGTGTCATTATTCCTGATATTTCGAGCATTTTTTATTCAGAGCTGGCACGAGGCATTGAAGATATTGCAACGATGTATAAGTACAACATTATCCTCAGTAACTCTGACCAAAATGTCGAAAAAGAATTGCATTTAATCAACACAATGCTTGGTAAACAAGTGGATGGAATTCTTTTCATGAGCGGCAATGTGACGAATGAGCATATTGAAGAATTTAAACGTTCTCCTGTGCCGATCGTACTAGCTGCTTCTGTAGAAGAACAAGAAGAAACACCATCAGTAGCAATTAACTATGAGCAGGCGATGTATGATGTAACCACGCTCTTAATTGAGAAAGGCCATCAAGAAATCGGCTTTGTCAGCGGACCGTTAACTGAACCTATTAACAAAATCAAAAAATTAGAAGGCTTTAAGAGAGCTTTGAAAGACGCTGAAATTGATTATGATGAAAATCTGGTGGTCGAAGGCGACTACACGTATGATTCGGGCCTAGAAGCTCTTGAAGCCTTCCAAGAGCTTGGGAAAAAGCCTACTGCTATTTTAGCTTCAACAGATGAAATGGCTCTAGGTGTCATTCACGCAGTGCAAGATAGCGGCCTTTCAATTCCTGAAGATATAGAAATCATGGGATTTGATAATACCAGGCTTTCCTTAATGGTACGGCCTCAGCTTTCCACTGTTGTTCAGCCGACATATGATATTGGAGCTGTAGCCATGAGGCTGTTAACAAAGCTGATGAACAAAGAATCGGTTGAAAACCAGCACGTTGAGCTTCCGCATCGCATCGAATTAAGACAGTCAACAAAGTGATAAACTAGAAAACCCGCGGAGGAATATCACCGCGGGTTTTCTAGTTATTTGATTCTTTATTAGCTTTTTCTTTCGGCCCGCAATTGATAAAGAGTCTTTTGTACCATCTGCTGATTTTTTTCGGTAATTTCTTGTTTTCTTGGAATTTGATTATAGATCCCGTTATTGTCTTCCCACAAGCGGGGAAGCGGAAGAGGGGAATGGTGTTTCCAAGTATTGTACCATTCCTCTGGGATTTTTCCCCCAGGATGAATCCCTTTCATTTCAAGCCAAATTAGGCTCCAGGCTCTAGGAACAACTCTCCACCCATCATAACCTCCTCCTCCAACAGCAATCCATCTGCCATCACAGTACTTGTGGGCGATTTCATGAGCGAGCTTTGGTATTTCTTTATAAATTGTCATCGTGTTAGATAGATGGGTAAGAGGATCAAAGCAATGGGCATCTGCGCCGTTTTGAGTGATTATGACATCAGGCTGATAGAAAGCCGCAATTTCTTCTACAGCAGTCCGGTACACATGAAGGAAAGAATCATTCTCTGTAAACGGCTCTATCGGAAAATTAAAACAATACCCATAGCCTTTTCCGCTCCCCCTTTCGTGTATTTGGCCAGTACCAGGGAAAAGATACTTGCCAGTTTCATGAATAGAGAGAGTGCAAACGCCCGGGTCATCGTAAAATGCAAATTGAACACCGTCCCCATGGTGGGCATCTGTATCAATATATAAGACCTTTGCCTGGTATTTTTTTTGAATATATTTTACTGCCGCAGAAATATCATTGTAAACGCAAAAACCGGATGCTTTTCCTCTTAAGCCATGGTGCAAGCCTCCGCCAAGGTTCACAGCATGTCTAGCTTTCCCTGACATGACATACTCAGCGGCCATAAGCGTTCCCCCGACTAGAAGAGACGCAGCTTCATGCATTCCCGCAAAAACAGGTGTGTCCTCTGTACCTAATCCATAGTTTTCTCCCTCTGCAACCGGCAGCTTTCCTTCTCCCGCAAGCATAACCGCTTGTATATAATCCTCCGAATGAACCAGCCTTAAGTCAGCTTCTGTAGCTGTTCGGGGAGAAATAACCTCGTCTGCTTCAAAAGCGTTAAGGCTCTTTAACAGATCGTAGGCGACTGACACCCTTTGCTGATTAAAAGGGTGGTTTTGGTGGAAATGATACGTCTGATAAGAAGGAGAGTAGATAAAGACACAGTCTTTCATAAATTCTTCTCTTCCCTTTTGTAGAATAGACGGCTCACAAACTTATTTTTTTGACCTTTGTTCATGATCGTTGTCCCCTTTGCTCCGTATACTTCTTAATACATGAATCTATTTTTAAAGCGAAGACGGTCGAACGCTCCAATCTTTTGCTGATCCACATGGCTTCCGATTCTAGCCATCAGGCAGTTTGCCGGATGCGAGCAAATTTCCGGCTCATCAGTTGCAAAATACACGAGCCCTCCGGCATTCATCATTTTTTCCATCATTTTTCGATAATCCCATACACTCATTTTTGTCCCCTTTAAATCCCAATGCCAATAATATTCTGTCGTAATAATCACGTAATTTTCCATAAAAGAATCCATCATACTTACCTGAAGAAGGCTTTTTCCCACCGAGCTTCCGCGAAATTGAGGTGCAACCTCAATCGCGCCCAGTTCAATTAAAAAATCCAGTCGGCCCTCCGACCATCTTTCGAGTGGATCGGGGTAAAGATAAGTCACGTAGCCAACAATGGTATGTTCAAATCTTGCAATAATGACTCGTCCTTCAGTAAGCTTGGCAATGCCGATCAACGCATTATGCTGCTCTTTTGGCGGTCTGAAAGCTGTAAGATCGTTATGAAATTCATAGTCTTCCAGCTTTGCAGATGGTATATGGCCTTCTATGATCAGGGGGCCGTCTTCTGTGGTTAATTCCATCGAATGATAGGTTTTTACATGGTTCATGTACTCACCGCCTAACTTCCCTTAAGTAAATAACCTAACTCTACCATAGCAAAAAATAAAACGTTTTCATATAAATTGTGAAAAAATACTGCTATACTTATCATTAGGTGACAACTTTCAATAAAGGGGATGAATCAAATGAAGTTGGAAGCGCTGCCAATTGTACAAGGGAATTATAATTTATCAAATTACGAGGAAACGTATCGAAATTTTGATTGGAAGGAAGCGGAAACCTATTTTTCTTGGAATAATACCGGGAAAATAAATGCGGCTTTTGAAGCAATTGACCGCCATGCAGAATCACACAGAAAAAACAAAATCGCATTACACTATAAAGATGCAGCTAGGGAAGAAAAATATACGTTTAGAGAAATGAAAAATGAAACCAACCGAGCGGGAAATGTGTTAAAGCAATTTGCGGATGTAAAAAAGGGTGACCGCGTGTTTGTTTTTATGCCGCGTACGCCTGAATTGTATTTTATTCTGCTTGGAGCAATTAAGCTGGGTGCCATTGCAGGCCCGCTTTTTGAAGCCTTTATGAAAGGGGCAGTAAAGGACCGTTTGGAAAACAGCGAAGCGAAGGTCATCGTTACGACACCTGAGCTGCTGGAACGAATTCCGGTTGATGAGCTTCCTCATTTAAAGCATGTACTTGTAGTTGGAACGAATGTGAAAGAGGAAGG